>CAYXIZ010000144.1:0-6170 GCA_964465485.1 uncultured Rhodobacterales bacterium
ACGCTGGAAAACAACCCCGCCTTCGTGCATGGCGGGCCCTTCGCCAATATCGCGCATGGCTGTAACTCTGTGATTGCCACAACCACCGCGTTGAAAATTGCCGACTACGTGGTGACAGAAGCCGGCTTCGGGGCCGATCTTGGCGCCGAGAAATTCATGAACATCAAATGCCGCAAGGCCGGACTGAAACCCGATTGCGTGGTGTTGGTCGCCACGGTGCGGGCGATGAAGATGAATGGTGGCGTGGCCAAAGCCGATCTGGGCACGGAGAATGTCGAGGCCGTCAACGAGGGCTGCGCCAACCTCGGCCGCCATATTGGCAACCTGAAAAGCTTTGGCGTGCCGGTGGTCGTGGCGATCAACCACTTCGTCACCGACACGGATGCGGAAGTGCAGGCGGTCAAGGACTATGTGGCGACACAAGGCTCTGAAGCGATCTTGAGCCAGCATTGGGAACATGGCTCCAAAGGGTCTGAGGCTCTGGCCACACGTGTCGCAGAGATTGCCGATAGTGGCGTCAGCCAATTTGCGCCGCTCTATGGTGATGATCTTCCCTTGTTGGAAAAAATCAACCGGATCGCCAAATCCATCTACCGCGCCGACGAGGTACTGGCTGACCAAAAGATCCGCGACCAGCTGAAACTGTGGGAAGAGCAGGGCTACGGCCATCTGCCGATCTGCATGGCGAAAACGCAATATTCCTTCTCGACTGACCCAACCCTGCGCGGCGCCCCGGTGGGCCATTCCGTCCCGGTGCGCGAGGTGCGCTTGTCTGCGGGTGCAGGCTTCGTCGTGGTGGTCTGCGGCGAGATCATGACGATGCCGGGCCTGCCCCGTGTGCCTTCGGCTGAGAACATTCATCTCAACGCTGACGGGCAAATCGAAGGTCTGTTCTAGGTAAGAAAGAGAGCGGGCCAACGGGGCATCGAGCCCCCTTGGCCCGCGTCGCCGCGTTGCGGCTCCATGCCTCCGGCGGGAGGTATTTTTAAAGCAGTGATGGGAGAGAGACATGGCCGCGACGGTGATTGACGGAAAAGAATTTGCAGCACGGGTGCGGGGCCAGGTTGCCGAACATGTGGCGGCGCTGAAGGCGGATCACGGCATCACACCTGGTTTGGCGGTTGTCTTGGTGGGCGAGGACCCGGCGAGCCAGGTCTATGTCCGCTCCAAGGGGAAGATGACCGTTGAGGTCGGCATGAATTCTGTCGAGCACAAGCTGGATGTGGACACGTCGCAAGAGGATCTGCTGGCAATGATTGACCAGCTGAACAACGATCCGGCCATCCACGGCATTCTGGTGCAGCTGCCGCTGCCCGGTCATCTGAACGAGGATCTGGTGATCAATTCCATAGATCCTGCCAAGGATGTGGACGGGTTTCATATCTCCAATGTGGGGTTGTTGGGGACGGGGCAGAAATCCATGGTGCCTTGCACGCCGCTCGGTTGCCTGATGATGCTGCGGGACCATCACGGGTCGCTGTCGGGCATGGATGCGGTGGTGATTGGCCGCTCGAATATTGTCGGCAAGCCAATGGCGCAGCTTTTGCTGGGCGACAGCTGCACGGTGAGCATCGCGCATTCGCGCACCAAGGATTTGCCCGAGGTGGTGCGCCGCGCCGATATCGTGGTGGCCGCCGTGGGACGCCCCGAAATGGTGCCCGGCGACTGGATCAAGCCCGGCGCCACGGTGATTGACGTGGGCATCAACCGGCTGGATGCGCCCGAGAAGGGCGAGGGCAAGACCCGGCTGGTGGGCGACGCTGACTATGCCAGCTGTGCCGAAGTGGCAGGCGCGATCACCCCGGTGCCGGGCGGCGTGGGGCCGATGACCATCGCTTGTCTTTTGGCCAACACGGTGACGGCCTGCTGCCGGGCCAATGGCTTGGCCGAGCCCGAAGGGCTGACCGCTTAAGCGGGAAGCGGCACGGCGCAGGGCAGGGGGCCGGTGAGGATCGCGTAAGCACCGGGTCCTATCAGGGCGGTTAACGCGTCGTCCGTGCTGCGCAGCCCGCCCGTATAGGTGCCGAATGCCGGCAGGATCAGGCGGGTCTCCGACACCAGAAAGCTGGGCCGTGTGACCACTCGACCACGCAGCGTGACGGAGGTTTTCGGGTGGTAATGCCCCGAGACCTCGCCCTGAGCCGCGTCCTGCGCTATGTGGCGGAAGGTCAGCGGCCCGGTGGTCAGTTCGGACAAATGGGTGCCGCCGAACTCCAACGGGCCGGGGTCGTGATTGCCCTCGATCCAGACCCAGTGACGGCCCGCCATCAGGCGCGACAGGGCCATCACCTCGGCCTCCGGCAGGGCGTGTCCGGCGTCCAGATCGTCAAAACTGTCCCCAAGGCAGACCACGCAGGCCGGGTCATGCAACGCGATCAACGCGTCCAGCCGGGCCAGCGTGTCGCGGGTCTCGTAGGGGGGGAGCAACTGGCGCGAACGTCGGGCCATCCGCTCCGATTTGCCCAGATGCAGGTCCGAGACGACCAAGAGCCGCTCCGCTGGCCAGAACAAGGCCCCGGTGCCAAGCGCCATCAACTCGGCCCCGCAAAAGGAAAACGCGTAGGAGTTCATGTTGTGTTCCTACGCCCCGCCAAACGAAAGCGCCAGTTCAAATCCTCCGCTCAGAAGGGCACGGCCCAGCGCTTTGGCGCTGTGATCTGCTCCGGCAGCTTGGCGTCGTCAAACAGGCGCTGCGCCTCTTCCGCCAGCAGCCGTTCTTCGGCGAGGCCTTTGACCGGCACCCGTCCCACCTCCAGAAACAGCGGCGCGGCCAGCGGGGTGACGCGGTCCAGCTCGATCAGATCGACGCGGCCTTGGGTGCGCTGCACCATCTCTTCCACGCGGCCAAAGTCGATCAGGCCCTTCATCGCCTCCTCCCGCGTGATGTCGAGCATCAGGTGGTCGGGGTCATATTTGCGCAACGTGTCATAGAGAATATCTGACGAAAACGTCGCCTGCCGCCCCGATTTGCGCGCCCCGCGTGTCATCCGGTCAATCAGCGCGCCGATCACGGCAGAGTTGCGAAAGGTGCGTTTCATCACCGCGTTTCCGGCCAGCCATGTCTCCAGACCTTCGCGCAGATTGTCCATGTCAAACAACGGGGTAGGGTCGCGCAGAGGCTCCAGCCCCCAGATCAGAACGGCATAATCCGTGGCCACAAAGCCCAGCGGGTCGAGCCCTTGTGCCTCCATTCTTTGGGTCAGCAGCAGCCCCAGCGTCTGCATCGCGTTGCGCCCGGCAAAGCCATAAACCACCGTGTTGGCCCGCCCGTCGCGCGGGAAGCTTTCAATCAACAGCCGCCCCGGCTCGGGCAGTTTCGAGCGCTCCCGTTGCAGCTGCAACCATTGGGCCGTATGGCCGGGCAGGTCGGGCCAGCTGTCTTGCTGCAAAATGTTGAGAATGCGGGCGCTCAGCTGCGTCGAGGTGGCAAATTTCGTGCCCATAAACGTAGCGATCCGGGGCTTGTCTGACGGAGACCGCGTGACCTGCACCGTCATCTCGTTCAGCCCCTCATATTTGACGATCTGCCCGCCGATCAGGAACGTGTCGCCTTGGGTCAGGGTGGAGGCGAAGCCTTCCTCGATCTCGCCCAAAGGGGTGCCGCCAGAGCCCGGGCCGCGCCGGGCTTTGAGCCGCACTTTCAGCGTTTCCGTGTCGATGATCGTCCCCAGATTCATGCGGATCTGCGCCGCCGCACGCGGGTCGCGCAGTTGCCATTTGCCGCCCCGCTGCACCAGCCGCTGGTATTTGTCATAGGCCCTGAGCGCGTAGCCACCCGTGGCGCAATAGTCCAAACATTGCTCGAATTTCTCTAGGCTCAGCCCGGCATAGGGACCCGCCGTTGTGATCTCGCCATAAAGCGTTGCCGCGTCAAACGGCCCGGCGGCGGCGCAGTTGAGAATGTGCTGGCACAACACATCTCGCGGCCCCGGCCCGCGCGGATCACCGTCCAGATCACGCGCCAAAGCGGCATCCAACGCGGCCTTGCACTCGACGATTTCAAACCGGTTCGCAGGCACCAGCAAGGCTTTTGACGGCGCGTTATAGCGGTGATTGGCCCGCCCGATGCGTTGCACCAGACGCTTCACATTTTTGGGTGCCCCGATCTGGATCACCAGATCCACGTCGCCCCAGTCAATGCCGAGATCGAGGCTGCCCGTGCACACAATCGCCTTCAGCGACCCCTCCACCATGGCCTGTTCGACCTTCAAACGCTGCTCTTTGGCCAGCGCACCGTGGTGGATGCCGATGGGCAGCTGATCCTCATTGGCCAGCCAGAGGTGGTGGAAAAATAGCTCCGCCTGTGCCCGCGTATTGTGGAAAATCAGCGTGGTGTTATGGGTGCGGACCTGCTCCAGCACTGCCGGGATCGCATATTTTCCGCCACCGCCCGCCCAGGGCGGGGCCTCCTCCGTTTCCAGCATGGAGATATCCGGGTCCGGCCCCGGATCGGCCTCGATGATCTGAGTGGGCTGCGGGTGGCAGGCCAGAAAATCGGCAATACCTTGCGGGTCTTCCACCGTGGCCGAGAGCCCCACGCGGCGCAGGTCAGGGGCGAGAGATTGCAGACGTGACAAGGCCAGCATTAACTGATCGCCGCGCTTGCTTTCAGCCAGCGCGTGGATCTCGTCCATGATGATGCGCTGCACACCGGCAAAGATGCGCGGCGCATCCTCATAGGTCAACAGCAGCGCGAGGCTTTCGGGCGTCGTCAGTAAAATATGCGGAGGGTCGGCCCGTTGGCGGCGCTTTTGGGTATAGGTCGTGTCACCGGTGCGGTCCTCGATGCGGATATCGAGCCCGATCTCCTCAACCGGTGCGCGCAGGTTGCGCTTGATGTCAGCGGCCAACGCTTTCAGGGGCGAGACATAAAGCGTGTGCAGCCCCGCGCGCGGCGCGTCATGCAATTCGGCCAGCGTCGGCAGAAACCCGGCCATGGTCTTGCCGCCGCCCGTGGGCGCGATCAGCAGGCTGGCGGGCGCGGCGCGGGCGTCAAGCATGGCCTGCTGATGCGGATGGACCTGCCAGCCTTTGCGGGCAAACCATTGGGCGATGGGGGCGGGAAGCTGTGTCATTGCCCCTTAGCTAGCACGCGCGCCAAAGATTTAATGCCTCCGGCGGGGATATTTTTAAACATGGAAAGTCAGGGACGCGGTTTGAGCTGTCCGACCATCTGGGCCAAGAGTTCTGGCAGGTCCGTATCTGCGCCCTCGGGTGCGGCATCCAGCGCGCTTTCGACGTCTTTTTTCAGGATGCCGAGCGTGTTTCCGGCGTCATAGCCTTTGCGGGCAAACTCGATCTCCTCAAAGCCGGAGGCCAGCCAGTTTTGACCAGACGATGTGTTGATCAGGGCAAGCAGACCCGCCTCATCCAGCGCCGCTTGATCGGCCCAGTCCAGCACCAGCCGTGTCATCACCGTGTTGGAGGCCGCCAGCAGGTTGTTGAGCACTTTGGCCTGCATCCCCGCGCCATAGGGCCCCATGCGGTGGGTATGCGCGCCCATCGCCTCAAAGAGCGGCGCGCAAAGATCCAATGCGATGTCGCAGCCACCCGTCATGAAGGACAAGCTGGCGGATTTGGCCTTCACCTCTGCCCCCGACATGGGTGCGTCAATCAACGCGATGCGGTCCGGCACGCGGTCGCGTAACCCCAAGACATATCGCGGGCTGAGCGTGGAGCTTATGATCAAAACCTCCAAACCGGGGGCATGCGTCAGCAGGCCTTCGGGGCCAAAGAGCAGCGCGTCGGTTTGCGCAATGTCGCGCACCACGGTGATCGCCGTTTTCAGCCCCGCGCCGAAACGCGCGACATCCGTGGTGACATGGGCGGCCAGCGCGCCAAACTCCGACACAGGGCGTATATCCAGCCCCCGCGCCTCACACCCGCCACGCAAAAGGGCGCCCAACATAGGCGCCCCCATTGTGCCGCATCCGGCAAGGCCGACCGGTTCAAGACTAGTGAACGATCTCTTCGTCTTTGACATACATGTTGGCCCAGGCCCGGTCCAAAAGGTCGGGCGTCATCTTGTTCGGAATGCCCTCATATTCGCAAATGCTGATCATCTGGTCGATCAAAAAATTGCCGTGATAGTTGGCGTAGACATTTTCAATCGTCGGGTATTTCACCTTCAGCATGTGGATCAGGGTGTCCTCATCCAGTGGCATGTTCTT
>CAYXIZ010000145.1:0-6126 GCA_964465485.1 uncultured Rhodobacterales bacterium
GCGATGATCTCATGGCCGTTTTCCAGCTCGACCCGAAACGTCGCGTTAGGCAGGAGTTCCTTCACGACACCGGGGAATTCGAGCAGTTCTTCCTTGGCCATGTTCACTCCATCATAAAACCCGCCAAACTGCGGGCTGGCTCTACATGTAACGGACGTGGGGAGTTTTCAAGGGAAATGTCGATAACAATCCTGCCCAAGGCGAAACACGCCCCGTTGCGCCCCTGAATTTCCATGCTACGGTTTCCGCTGGGGCAAGCGGGGGGAGCGCCACATGGACAAAACGGCTTTGGGAACCCTGTTCCTGCGGCGGCCAGGTTGGTTGGTCGCCTTGGTCATCTTAGCTTTGGTGGCGCTGCCTGGGGCTGTCTGGATGGACCTCAAAACGCTGTCTGAGCGCAATCTGGAACGTCAGGCCACCAGCCTCAACAGCATCATCACCAGCGTGCGCAGCTACTACGCGCAGAACGTGGTCAGCCGGGTGCTCAGCGCCGAGGGCGACACAGTTCCGCTGCACAACTATCTTGATGTAAACGGCGCGATCCCGATCCCGGCGACCTTGTCGCTGGAGCTTGGCGACGCCTTCAAGGAGACCGAAGGCGATATCGAATACCGGTTCGTCTCTGACTTCCCGTTTCAAAACCGCCCGCCCCACAACCTGACTACGTTTGAGGGCAACGCGCTGGAGACATTCCGCGCCGGGCTCAATAGCGACCCGATGGTGATGGAAACCTCTGGCAACCTGTGGGACCAGCGCGTGACGCTGGCCACGCCGGTGATCATGAGCGGCTCCTGCGTCGGCTGCCACAACTCCCATGCCGAAAGCCAGAAAACCGACTGGCAGGTGGGCGACATTCGCGGCATCCAGACCATTTCAGTGCATCAGCCCGTGGCGCTCAACATTTTCGCCTTCAAATGGTTGCTCGCTTATTTGCTGATTGCAGGCTCCGCCGGGCTGTTCTTCGCTATGCTGCAATTCCGGCTGGCCGGGCGGTTCAGCCGCCTGAATGAAGAGCTGTCAGCCAATAATGCCTTTCTCGCAGGCGTGTCGATGAAGATCTCCAAATATCTCTCACCGCAGGTCTACCGGTCTATCTTCTCTGGCGAACGCGAGGCCGAGATCTCGACCGAGCGCAAGAAGCTCACCGTGTTTTTCTCCGACATCAAGGATTTCACCTCAACGGCCGAAATGTTGCAGCCCGAAGAACTGACCGATTTGCTGAATGAATATTTCACAGAAATGTCGCGGATCGCGGAAGCCCATGGCGCGACAATCGACAAGTTTATCGGCGACGCCATCGTGGCGTTTTTCGGCGATCCGGAGACCCGAGGGACCGCAGAAGACGCCAAGGCCTGCCTGCGCATGGCCATCGACATGCAACAACGTCTGACCGAACTCGAAGACCACTGGCGCGCGCGCGGGCTTGAGCACCCGTTCAAAGCCCGCATGGGGATCAACACGGGCTATTGCAATGTTGGCAATTTTGGCTCCGATGCGCGTATGGATTACACAATTATCGGCGCGGAGGCGAATTTGGCCGCCCGGCTTGAAAGCATCGCCAAGCCCGGCGGCATCGTGGTCAGCTACGAGACCTATGCCCATGTCAAAGACATCGTCGAGGCGCATGCCCTTGACCCGGTAAACTTCAAGGGCGTTGCGCGCGAAGTCGTTCCCTATGAGGTGAGCCTGCCCAACCCGAACGCGCCACATATGCGCTTTGAGGAGATCGAGGCGGAAGGTCAGTATCTTGTGAAGCTGGACGGCGCAGATGACCGCACCAAGGCGGCCGTCCGAGAGGCGCTTATCAAGGTGCTCGGCCACCCCTGAGACAGAAAAAAGCGCCCAATATGATTGTCACTCGGAAAGCGGTGGCCCGAACCGTTGCTCGATCCGCGTTTTGATCTGATCACGTGCCTGCCGGTAAGAGTTCATTTTTTCCTCACGCCCCTCGCCCAACCCTGTAGGGTCCAGTATCGGCCAATACTCCACGTCGAGATGATAAAACCGTGTCAACTCAAGCGCTTGGCGTTGCGATGCGGGGCTCAGCGCCACGATCAAATCAAAGCCCGACAGGTCGTCACCCCATTCCTGCATCTCCTCAAAAGAGCGCGTCCGGTGGCGCGTCAGCTCCACATCCATTTCGGCGCAAACAGCAATCGAGAACCCGTCAATATCAAGGTCATTCTTGACCCCGGCGGATTGCACATAAATCGAGGTGCCATAAAACTTCTTCATCATCCCTTCGGCCATGGGAGAGCGGACAGCGTTGTGGTCACAACAGAACAAGACCGACTGAGGCATGTCCTTGCGCATCCGCTCAGGCCCCGAAATGCAGAACGCAGATAAGCGTGAAAAGCCTGCGGGACGTGTCGATATCGACCACCGCCTTGCCCTCCAGCCGCTCTTGCAACACCCGCGCGCCCTCATTGTGGATGCCGCGCCGTCCCATATCAATCGCCTCAATCTGCGAGGGCGGCAGGCGTTTGACCGCGTCAAAATAGCTTTCGCAAATCTGGAAGTAATCCTTCACCACCTGCCGAAACGGGGTCAGGGACAGGTGAAATTCCGCCGCCGGGTCATCGGTTTCGGTCTTCAGGTCAAAGACCAGCCGTCGCTCGCGAATGGCCAGCAGCAGCTTGTAGGGTCCTTGGGCCACGTCGTCGCGCGGCACCGCGAAGCTGTTGTCTTCCAGCAGGTCAAAGATCGCGACTTTCCGCTCCTGCTCGATCTCAGGCGTAGGTGTCGGCAATCCTTCGTCGTCGATCTCAATATGGATCAGCCGGTCGGTGGGTTTGATATCGGTCATTCGTTCAACCTGTCTAATCTTGCGCGCACTGACAACCCGTGCGCCTGCAATCCTTCGGAGGCCGCCAGCCGCTCCGCCGCCGGGCCAATGGCCTTCAACGCCTCTGGCGTCATCTTGGACAGCGTCGTGCGTTTGACAAAATCCATCACCGACAACCCCGAGGAGAACCGCGCCGAGCGCGCTGTCGGCAGCACATGATTGGGCCCGCCTATATAGTCGCCGATGGCCTCAGGCGTCCAAGCGCCAATGAAAATCGCGCCTGCATGCCGGATCTCCGCGGCCACCGCATCCGCGTTTTCGCACGCAATCTCAAGATGTTCCGGCGCGATCCTGTCAGACAGCGTGACCGCTTCTTCCATGTCGCGCACCACGATCACCGCCCCGAAATCCTGCCAGCTCTTGGCCGCAATGTCGCGCCGCTCCAGCACCTGCAACTGTGCCTCCACCGCCGCCATAACCGCGCGCCCAAAGCCCGCATCATCCGTGATCAAAATGGACTGCGCGCTTTCGTCGTGTTCCGCCTGGCTGAGCAGGTCCACGGCGATCCAGTCGGGGTCATTGTCCTTATCCGCGATCACCAGAATTTCCGATGGCCCCGCGATCATGTCGATACCCACCTTGCCAAACACCCGACGTTTGGCCGCCGCCACAAAGGCGTTGCCCGGCCCGGT
Source organism: uncultured Rhodobacterales bacterium (assembly GCA_964465485.1). Lineage (GTDB taxonomy): Bacteria > Pseudomonadota > Alphaproteobacteria > Rhodobacterales > Rhodobacteraceae > Litoreibacter. The sequence goes on from CAYXIZ010000145.1 coordinate 3,478, forward strand.
GATCTTGTCGACCGGCGGAATACTCTCGGTCCCGTAGGCCAATGCCGCAATCGCCTGCGCGCCGCCGATCCGGTATATCTCGTCCACGCCGCTCAACTCGGCTGCCAAAAGCACCAAAGGGTTGCAAATGCCGGCGGGCGTGGGGGCGCAAATCGCGAGACGGTTGACGCCGGCCACCTGCGCCGGGATGGCGTTCATCAACACTGAGGACGGGTAGCTCGCCAGCCCGCCCGGCACGTAAAGCCCTGCCGCCGAGACCGGCGTCCAGCGCCAGCCCAGCCTCTCCCCATGTGGCCCGTCCCAGCTGGCATCCTCAGGCAATTGGCGTTCGTGATAGGCCCGAATGCGCGTGGCCGCCAATTCCAACGCGGCCCGGTCTTCAGGCGACACTTTGGCCACCTCCGCCGCGATTTCTTCCGGCGTGAAAGCCAGCGTCTCGGGCGTCAGCTCAAGCCGGTCAAACTTCGCCGTCAGCTCAATCACCGCCGCATCACCGCGGGCGCGCACATCCGCGATGATCCCCGCCACGACGTCATCCACATCCGGGCTGTCCTCGCGCTTCATGCTCAGAAGAGCGGCGAAAGCCGCGTCAAAACCGGCGTCGGAAGAGGTCAAAAACTGGGGCATGTCGGTCCTTAGGAAGCCGTCTCATCCGGGTGTTGCGGCATCTTGCCCGAGGGTGCCGGATAGGCCTGCGTCACGTCCTGCAATGTGGCGTTGATGCACTCAACCTCAAGGGCAATCGCGCCGTCGCCTGCCAAAATAAGCTCCAGCCGCCCTGCCCCATCCGCGCGCGGTTGCCAGTCGATGGACAAAAGCGACATCACCACCTCCGCATCCGTGCGGTCCACCCCTTGGGTGGAGACCCCGTCCACATCGTCAAAGGACAAAACCGCCTGCGCGCGCTCATAGGCGCGGTTGCGTTGGCGTTTGCGCGTCGCGTCCTCCCAACGAAACCGGTTCAAAAGCAGCGCAAACCGGCGCCGCCGGGGGATATATTTCATCTCCCCCACCGGAAACACCGCGTCCTGCACCAGCGAGGAGATCACCTGGAGATCCTCCGCATCCGCAGCGATCAGCCGCAGCGGGCGGTCGCCGCCATCTTCAAACCGCGCGTCTTGGGTCATTCCGGCACCCGCTCGATATTGGCCCCGACAGCGCTCAGCTTTTCCTCGATCCGCTCATAGCCGCGATCCAGATGGTAGACCCGCCCGACCACGGTTTCCCCCTCGGCCTTCAACCCGGCCAGGATCAGCGACACAGAGGCCCGCAGATCCGTCGCCATCACCGGCGCACCCTTCATGGAGGCCACCCCGGTGACAGTCGCATGCCCGCCCTGCACATCCACATTTGCGCCCATGCGGATCAGTTCGGGCGCATGCATGAAGCGGTTCTCAAAAATCGTCTCATGCAACACCGAGACACCATCCGCAAAACAAAGTGCGGCCATCATCTGCGCCTGCAAATCGGTCGGGAAGCCCGGAAACGGCTCGGTCTCCACATCCACCGGCTTCAGTCTTGATCCATCATGGCGCACGATCAGGCTGGTGTCGGTTTCCTCAATCTGAACGCCTGTGGCCTCCAGCTTTTTGCAAAACGCATCCACCAAGGCCCGCCGTCCGCCGATCAGCTCCACCTCGCCGCCGGCAATGGCCGGCGCAATCATGAACGTGCCCAGCTCGATCCGGTCCGCAATCACTTCATGGGTCGCGCCATGCAGCCGCTCCACCCCCTCAATGGTGATGGTCGAGGTCCCGGCCCCCTCAATCTTGGCCCCCATGGCCGACAGGCATTTGCACAGATCCACCGTATCCGGCTCACGCGCCGCGTTCTTGATCACGGTGGTGCCACGCGCCAGCGTCGCCGCTGTAATCGCGTTCTCCGTGCCGCCCACCGTGACCATCGGAAATGCGATCTCCGCCCCGATCAGCCCACCTTCGGGGGCTTTGGCATGCACATAGCCTTCCTGCAACGTCAGCACCGCGCCCAGCTTTTCCAGCGCCATCAAATGCAGGTCCACCTTGCGCGCGCCAATGGCGCAACCGCCCGGCAAGGAGACCGTCGCCTCCCCCTCGCGCGTCAACAAAGGCCCCAGCACGTTGAACGAGGCGCGCAGCTTGCGTACCATGTCATATTCCGCCTTGCGCGACGTGATCGTGCCCGCCGACAGCGCCATGACGTTGCCGCCATTGAGCAAGGCCACTTCGCAGCCCAACGACTCGAGCAAAGCGCCCAGCGTCTTGATATCCGACAGGCGCGGCACATTGGTCAGCGTCAACGGCTCGTCGCTGAGCAGCGCCGCCGTCATCAGCTTGAGGCAGGTGTTTTTGGCGCCCGAGATCGGGATCTGACCTTTCAGCGGGCCATTGCCCGTGACGACTATCTTATCCATAACTGCCTGCCTCTACTCGGTTTTATCATTGTTTTCCGACGCGTTTCTTTTGCGCGCCTGGGTCTTTCGTCGGGCCATGTTCGACTTCAACGCCGCCTTGAGCCGCGCCTCACGCTGCGCGGCCTCGCTTTGACGCTTAGGCGCGCTGGAAGAAGTTGTTTTGCCCGTCATGCCCCCTCTTAGCGCGAGGGGCCGAAAGCGTCCAGATAAGGGTTGCGCCGCTTGTGTTTTGGTCGTATCCACCCGCCCACGCCGTC
>CAYXIZ010000146.1:0-6124 GCA_964465485.1 uncultured Rhodobacterales bacterium
GGCGCGCGCAAGATGCACGCCTTTTTCGAGCTGCATATCGAGCAGGGCCCGATCCTTGAGGCCGAGCAGAAAGACATCGGCGTCGTCACCCACGGGCAGGGCCTCAGCTGGATGCAGTTTACGATCACTGGCAAGGACGCGCATACCGGCTCCACGCCGATGCCGATGCGCAAAAACGCAGGGCTCGGCATGGCCCATATCCTGCAAAAGGTCGACGAAATCGCGCTCAGCCACGCCCCCCATGCGGTGGGGGCGGCGGGTCATATCGACGTCTATCCCAACTCGCGCAACGTGATCCCCGGCAAGGTGGTCTTCACGGTTGATTTCCGCTCGCCGGACATCGCCGTCATCAAGGATATGGAGGACCGCCTCGCCGCTGCCGCCAAACAAATCTGCGACGATATGGGCTTGCAGCTGGAGATGGAGAAGGTCGGCGGCTTCGACCCCGTCACCTTTGACGAGGCTTGCGTGACCGCCGTGCGAAACGCCGCCGAGCGGCTGGGCTACAGCCATATGAACCTGATCTCGGGCGCGGGCCATGACGCCTGCTGGATCAACCGGGTGGCGCCCACGGCCATGGTCATGTGCCCCTGCGTCGACGGGCTCAGCCACAATGAGGCCGAGGAGATCAGCCCCGAATGGGCCGCCGCTGGCACCAATGTGCTGTTCCATGCCGTTCTCGAGACGGCGGAGCTTGCCTCGTGAGTATCCGCACCACGCTTCTCGCCCTCTGCGCCGCCGCCACTGTCGCCGCCTGCGCGCCGCCCGAGCAAGCCGCTCAGCTCGCCATCCGCCCCGGCATCTCCCAGGCGGTCGATCTCGACACGCTGCGCCCGCCCTCGGGCGTCACCTACCGCTACAAGGTCGAGGTCAAAGACCTGCCGCTGCCCGTCGAACTGGTGGTCACCTCGCGCAGGCGCGGCGATGGAGCCTATGAATATGTCGGCAATTACATCTACACCCTGCCCAGCGGGGAGGGGCTTGAAGACGTCTCCCGCGTGCTCCGCCAAACGCTTGAGGTCGAGGATCTGAAAGTCGAGGTGCGCGGCAATCAGCTGCTGGTGCCCTATCGCCATATCTCCGACAACCGCTTCCGCATCGCGGTCTCCACCTTTCAGGCCCAAAGCCGCCGCACCGTGCCGCATGATTGCTTCGCGACGCTGGGCAGCTGCCAATACACCTCCACGATCAGCGGCGACCCGCGCCCGGTCCGGTTTCTGGCCGAGACCACGGAGGCCAGCGGCATCTGGACCTCCCGGCTGCGCGCCGATCCCAGCCAGAGCTTTGCCAGCCAGCTGGCCCGCCAGACCCTGACCTATTCGCTCGACAGGAACGGGGTGCCCATTGATCTGGTGGTGCAATCGCGGCTGCGGGGCGCCTCCGAGACCACCGTGTTCCGCCGCCAATAGCCCAAACTCTGATAAAGGAGACCTCCATGAGCAAAGTCATCAAAGGCGGCACCATCGTCACCGCCGACCGCCAATGGAGCGCCGATCTGCGGGTCGAGGGCGAAAAGATCGCTGAGATCGGCGAGAACCTGAAAGGCGACGAGGTGATCGACGCGGAAGGTGCCTATGTCATCCCCGGCGGCATCGACCCGCACACCCATCTTGAAATGCCCTTCATGGGCACCACGGCGGCCGAAACCTTCGAGAGCGGCACCTTCGCCGCCGCCGCCGGTGGCACCACGATGCTGGTCGATTTCTGCCTGCCCGGCGAGGACGGCTCGCTCTTGAACGCCATCGACGATTGGGACCGCAAATCCAAAGACCAGATCTGCTGCGACATCTCCTACCATATGGCCATCACCGGCTGGAATGAGACCGTCTTCAACGAGATGCAGGACGTCGTGCAAAAACGCGGCATCAACACGTTCAAACATTTCATGGCCTATAAAGGCGCGCTGATGGTGGAGGATGACGAGATGTACGCCTCCTTCAAACGCTGCGCCGATCTGGGCGCGTTGCCGCTGGTCCACGCCGAAAACGGCGACATCGTCCAGGAGCTGCAACAAAAATACCTGGCCGCAGGCGTCACCGGCCCCGAGGGCCACGCCTATTCCCGCCCGCCCGAGGTCGAGGGCGAGGCCGCCAACCGCGCCATCATGATTGCCGATGCCGCAGGCACGCCGCTCTATATCGTGCATGTCTCCTGCGAGCAGGCCCATGAAGCCATCCGCCGCGCCCGCCAGAAAGGCATGCGCGTCTATGGCGAGCCGCTCATTCAGCACCTCACGCTCGACGAGTCCGAGTATTTCAACAAGGACTGGCAATATGCCGCCCGCCGCGTCATGAGCCCGCCGTTCCGGTCAAAAGACCATCAGGCCTCCCTCTGGGCGGGGCTGGCCGCAGGCAGCTTGCAGGTGGTGGCCACAGATCACGCGGCCTTTGACGACAGCCAGAAACGCATGGGGGTGGATGATTTCACCCGCATCCCCAACGGCACCGGAGGGCTTGAGGAACGCATGGCGATGCTCTGGACCACCGGCGTCGAAACGGGCCGGCTGACGCCTGAGGAATTCGTCGCCGCGACCTCCACCAACATCGCCAAAATCCTCAATATCTACCCGCTGAAAGGCGGCATCACCGTGGGCGGCGACGCCGATATCGTGGTCTGGGACCCGAAGATTTCCAAACAGGTGGCGGTCTCCACCCAAAAATCCATCATTGATTACAACGTTTTCGAGGGCCAAACGGTCACCGCGCAACCCCGTTACACCCTGTCGCGCGGGGACGTGATCTGGGCTTACGGGCAAAACTCCCAGCCCCAGCCCGGCCGCGGCAAGTTCATCTCGCGACCTGCTTTTGCCTCGGCCTCAACGGCGCTGGGCAAATGGAAGGCGCTCAACACCCCGCGCAAAATCGAGCGCGACCCTCTCAATATCCCCTCAGGCGTCTGACCCAATATGTTAAGAAATGATGAATGCGCGCCTATTGACCTAAGAAAGCCACAGAATTGCCCGATTGCCTTGGGATCACCTCAATCCAAAGATGTATTTGGCGAGGACAAGTCTTATGGCGATATTCATGATACGCAGCATGCTGGTGGTGGCACTGGGGCTTTTGGCCTTTGGCACTTGGGCAAACGATGTGGCTGCCGCCGACGCCATGTTCATCTTCGCGGCCTTCTCCATCGGCGGCGTCTGGGCCAAACACAGCAGCGCCGCGCCGCAACTGGCCTAACTCGCGCCACCACGCGCAAAACGGCCCTCTAACATGGCCGCGCAATTATCTTCTGTAATTTCTGCAAACGCGCTCGATCTGACCTTTCAGACCGGTGACGGCCCCGTGCAGGCGCTCAAAGACGTCGCACTCGATATTCACAAGGGCGATTTCGTCTCCTTCATCGGCCCGTCCGGCTGCGGCAAGACCACCTTCCTGCGCTGCATTGCAGGGCTGGAGCAGCCCACTGCAGGCACGCTCTCGGTCAATGGCATGAGCCCCGACGCCGCCCGCCGCGCGCGCGCTTACGGCTACGTGTTTCAGGCCGCCGGGCTCTACCCGTGGCGCACCATCGCCAAGAACATCACCCTGCCGCTCGAGATCATGGGCTATGCCAAGTCTGACCAGGCCGCCCGCGTCGAGCGCGTGCTGGAGCTGGTCGAGCTTTCCGGCTTTGGCGGCAAATACCCCTGGCAATTGTCCGGTGGCATGCAGCAACGCGCCTCCATCGCCCGCGCGCTGGCCTTTGACGCTGATATCTTGCTGATGGATGAACCCTTCGGCGCCTTGGACGAAATCGTCCGCGACCACCTTAACGAACAGCTCCTGGCCCTCTGGGCCCGCACCGAGAAAACCATCTGCTTTGTGACGCATTCGATCCCGGAGGCCGTGTATCTCTCGACCAAGATCGTCGTCATGAGCCCCCGTCCGGGCCGCATCTCGGATGTGATCGACAGCACGCTGCCCAAAGAGCGCCCGCTTGATATCCGCGACAGCCCCGAATTCATCGACATCGCCCACCGCGTCCGCGACGGGCTCAGGGCGGGGCATGGCGATGATGTGTAAACCCGTCATTAAGGTTAACGCGCCTTGCCCAGAAAACCGGGCAAGGCACTTGCAATGTGGAGCCCAGGCCCCCCATCACCGCTTACGGCCATCGGCTCTCCAGCCTGTACCGCAAAAAGACCTTACCGCTGAAATGGTGAACGAACCCTTACCATCACTGCTTCAAAAATACTCAAATTCCTCCCTGTCAAACCGCGCGCTCTTTGCAAGTGGAGGAGCCTCCGGCGGGAGTATTTTTGAAGCAATGATAGGGGGTGCCCATGCATAAGCTGGCACCCATCTTGATGGTGATCGCGGCGTTGCTCGCTCTCTGGTATGCCGCCGTGCCGGTGATGAATATCAAGGAAACCGTGACCCAGCTGGAACGCGGCGGCGCGCAAGTGACACCCCCCTCCGCGCAGGAGCGGCGCGACGCGGGCCATCTCAGTCTTGTCGCCAAAAACAGCTTCGCCATCCCCGCCACCTACGCCCAAGAGCGCCCCCGTCTGCCCGCCCCCCATCAGGTGGCCGCCGAGCTGTGGGACAGTGTAGTGGCCAAGAAAATCACCTCCAAGCGCAGTCTGGTCTATCACGGCTGGATCACGCTTTCGGCCACGCTGATGGGCTTTGCGATCGGGGCGGGCCTCGGCATCTTGCTGGCGGTGGGCATCGTCCATAGCAAGGTGATGGACAAATCCGTCATGCCCTGGGCCATCGTCAGCCAGACCATCCCCATCATCGCGCTGGCCCCCATGATCGTGGTGGTGCTTTATTCCGTCGGCCTGCAAGGCCTGTTCCCCAAGGCGGTGATCTCCGCCTATCTCAGCTTTTTCCCGGTGGTCGTCGGCATGGTCAAAGGCCTGCGCAGCCCGGATAGGGCCCAGCTGGACCTGCTGAAAACCTACAATGCCAGCGCGTCCCAAGGCTTCTGGAAGCTGCGGCTGCCCGCCTCCATGCCTTACCTCTTTGCCTCGCTAAAAATCGCCATCGCAGCCGCCATGGTCGGTGCCATCGTGGGCGAGCTGCCCGTGCAGGGCGGGGGGCTCGGCAACCGCATGCTCACCGGCAGCTATTACGGGCAAACCATCCAAATCTGGTCAGCACTTTTCGCCGCCGCGATCCTTGCCGCCAGCCTCGTGGCGCTGATCTCGGCCCTCCAGCGCGGCGCGCTCAAGCGGATGGGGCTGGCATGATCTACCTCGTCGCGGCCCTTGCCATCTGGCTCGCCCTCTGGGCGCTGAACACAAAGCTCGCCAATGGCCCCAAGGCCGAGAGCCGCGCCGTCTCCCTTGCTATTCCGCTGATTTTCGGGGCCACGCTGCTGATCGTCTGGGAGCTTGTCGTGCACGGCCTAAACGTCCCCCTCGTGATCCTGCCGCCGCCCAGCACCATTGCGCAAACCTTCGCCGCGCAAACTGCCATCCTTTGGGCCGATTTTGTGCAAACCTTCGTCAAAGGCGCGCTCACCGGCTACGCGCTCGGCTGCGCCGCCGCCTTCCTTACGGCCATTCTGGTCGACCGCTACGCGCTGCTCAAAGCCGGGCTTTTGCCCGTGGGCAACTTCATGGCGGCGCTGCCCATCGTTGGCACGGCCCCCATTCTGGTCATGTGGTTCGGCTTTGACTGGCACTCCAAGGCCGCCGTCGTCGTGGTCATGGTCTTCTTCCCGATGCTGATCAACACCGTCGCGGGCCTGTCTGAGACCACCGCCATGCAGCGCGACCTGATGCGCACCTACGGGGCCAGCTACGGCCAAACGCTGGCCAAGCTGCGCCTGCCGGTCGCCATGCCCTTCATCTTCAACGGGCTTAAAATTTCAACAACTCTGGCGCTGGTCGGCGCAATCGTGGCCGAGTTTTTCGGCTCGCCCACTTTGGGCATGGGGTTTCGCATTTCCACCTCCGTCGGCCAGCTCGCCCTTGATATGGTCTGGGCGGAGATCGTCGTGGCCGCCCTTGCAGGCTCCGCATTTTACGGCATCATTGCCGCAATAGAGAAGGGGGTGACCTTCTGGCACCCTTCACAACGCACCTGAAACAACGCAACTGAAACCAACTGGGGAGATACCTTATGAAAAAGCTACTCACATCCGCCGCCATCGCACTCGCGCTGGCCGCAACACCGCAGATGGCCGCCGC
>CAYXIZ010000147.1:0-6107 GCA_964465485.1 uncultured Rhodobacterales bacterium
CCACACGCGCCAAATGCCCGGTAATCCGCTCAAACTTCGCAAAATACCGCCGCGCCGCAAGATCATCGGTGATGCCTTCATGGTCGACGGTGAGATTAAGGTCATCAGTCATGAAACCCCTGCCTTTCATCCCACACCCTGAGGACTTCGATCTCGGTTTCCGACAGTGCATAGATCAAAGTAAATGGCGTTCTGGGGATTACCAATTCGCGCACCTCTGGCAAGTCATCGGATGGCCGTCCTAGATAGGGGTTTGAGGCGAGGAGGATATGGCAATTTTCTATGCGTTCATAGGCTGGTGCTGCGCCGTCGGGAAAAACAACATCGTAGTAGTGGTTGAACCAAATCAGATCGGTCAGGGCCTTGTCAGAATAGACAACGTTCATTTCAGCTTACGAGCGACCGGTCTTGGCAATTCGTTTTCGGTCCCCCAACTTTTCATCCAGGCCAAGACTTCGTCGCCGGGGACAAACTCCCCCTTCTTCGCTTCAACAAGGGCTTCCTCGATGGCGCGTCGTTTGGCCTCCTTCGCACCGATATGCGAACGGATCGCGCGGGCCGCGAGTTGGGAGGCGGAGATATCCTCGCGCCTTGCTTCTTCCTCCAACGAGGCTTTCAGCTCCGCATCGACGCGCATGGTGAATTGTACGGTGGGCATGTGGGTCACTCCTGTTGTCTTACAATGTAAGACAGATGACGACTTCGGTCAACTTCATCGCTAGACGCCTCACCTATTCGGGAAACCATATCTATTGAGCCTCAAGGCCTTTCTAACGAGTAATTCGTTCCAATTCTCACGTAGCGCAAGGCCACTGTGGAATCGCATGGAACATGTATCTTTTGCGCGTAAGCAGGTCTGAGGAGGAAGACCGCAATTCCTGCAAAGAGGCCAAAAAGCGCACTAACGGAGAACAGCAAGCTCCAACTCAGGACTCCCGCAAATGCCAGTGAACCAGCAAAGGCGCAGAAAAGCCAAAGAAACCACCAGGCGAAGAGCTTTCCGTCCCCCGGCACCTAAGCCCCATAGAGGTTCTTGTCATGCTTCTCGACGATCTTCTCAAAGCGTCTTGCAAACCGCTCGTCAGCTTTCGCTTTCTGCTCCAAAACCTTCCGCGCAAAGACCATCTGGTCCTCATGGGCTTCCATCATCTCCGCCATGCGGGTGTTCGTCGCGGAGCCGATGCCGGCCATGGCGGCCTGCGCCTCTTGGTCCGTCTTCACGCCAATTTCGTTGATCTGGTGCGCGACATCTTGCTGCTGCGCGGTCTTCAAGGATTTGGTCAGCGCGTCATAGAGCACGACCCGTTGCTTGGTGTCGGTTTCCAGCTTGTTGATCAAAACCATCTGCGTCGCCGCTTGGTTTTGCAGGCTATCGATCCAAGTTTTGCCCTTCTCGATATAGCGCTCCAGCGTTTGGGATTTGGCCAATTTGACCTGCTCTTGCTGCACCATTTCGTTATAGCGGTTGTTCATCTCCGCGAGCTGGGTTTCCAGCTTGGTGCGCGCGGCGGCGTCCTGTTCGACGGAAATTTTATTTTCCAGCTCAATGATCTGCGGGTCCATGCCCAGAATGTCGGCACGCAGGGATTCAAGTTCGCCCACCACCATTTCGCGCTCGTCCAACGTGCCCGAGAGGTTGCCCTCGACCTTCACCTTCTGCTCTTCCAGCACCGTCAGCTGGCCTTGCAGCAAGGCGACAATCTGGTCGGATTTCGAGATCAAGTCCTGCAGCTTGTCGTCAATGGAGGCCGTGCGCATTCGCTCCTGACGCATGCTTTCAGACTTCCCTTTCGAGAAAATGCCTACGAAGCTTTCCCAGCCCGTCTTGTCGCGCATCGCGCTGAAATCTTCCGAAAAACCGGAGGTCACATCGTCGAGCCCCATGATCAGTTCCGCGATATTCGCGTTCATCAACTCGGTATGGGCGTGCACATCCTCAAGCGAGGCGTTTTCGATGTCGATGGTGATATCATCGCCGGTTTTCAGCTTGGCGCGCGCGGTCTCGATGCGGCTGGTCAACTCGGTGATCTTGGATTGCGCCTCTGCCACCTGAGCCTGAGATTCGCGTACCTGAGCGTCAAAATCGGCCATTTAGTCATCCCTCTTTGTTCTATGTGATTGCTTTTCACATAAGCACGATTGCGTTATTTACCAGAGTTTGCCATGCCAAACCCCTTCATGCCATAACAAAAACAAGCGCATTTTGAGGCGTGTTCGCCGTCTGAAACTCTTGCCTCCCTCGCCAATGAAAGCCCGCAGCCCAATGATACCACGATGATGACGCAAGGCCCTCTGAACCTGATCACAGACGTAGCCGGCCTCACCGTGGGCAACGCGGCGGATGCGACGCTGAATTCCGGCGTCACGGTGCTAAGCCGCGACGCGCCCTTCACCACCGGGATCAGCGTCATGGGCGGCGCGCCCGGCACGCGGGAGACCGATCTTCTGGCCCCCGACAAGACCGTCCAGCAGGTCAATGCGCTGGTCCTCTCTGGCGGCTCTGCGTTCGGGCTGGCCGCGGCGGATGGCGTCTCGAGCGCGCTGCGGGCCGCAGGCAAAGGCTTCCCCGTCGGGCCACATATCGTGCCGATTGTGCCCGCCGCGATCATCTTTGATCTGGGCAATGGCGATCAAAGCTGGACCGACAACCCCTACCCCGCCTTGGGCGCCAAGGCGCTTGCCGCCAGCGGCACCAACTTCAAGCTGGGCTCCGTCGGCGCGGGCACCGGGGCCACGACCGCAAATCTGAAAGGCGGGCTCGGCTCGGCCTCCTTGCTGCTGCCATCGGGGCATATGGTCGGCGCGTTGGTGGTGGTGAATGCGCTGGGCTCAGCTACCGTGGATGAAAGCGCGCATTTTCACGCAGCGCCTTGCGAAATGGACGAGGAATTCGGCGGCCTCGGCCCCAAGATCAACACCAACGCGGCCAAGACGCCCGCCACCAAGCTGCACCCCTCCACGGCCACCACCATCGCGATTGTCGCCACCGATGCGGTGCTCAACAAAGCGCAATGCACCCGCATGGCCACCGCCGCCCAGGACGGCATGGCCCGCGCGCTTTGGCCCAGCCACACGCCGATGGATGGCGATCTGATCTTCGGGGTCGCGACAGATGCCAAGCCGCTGAAAGACGAGATCACCGACACGCTCAATATAGGCCATGCCGCCGCGCTGTGTCTGTCCCGCGCCATCGCCCGAGGGGTGTTTCACGCGCAACACGCCCCCGCCGACACGCTTCCGACATGGCAAGAGCAATTCGGCCCCTAGCCCATCACTGCTTCAAAAATACTCAAATCCTAGGCCATCAACCAACGCATCACCGGCGTGTCTTTCGACGCCAGCCCGTCGATGATGTCAAAATGGTGCCGTCCGGGCAGTATCAGCTGCTCAATGCCCCAGGCCTCGGCCAGCCAGCGGTTCTGGTCCAAAAACACAGGCCGTTCCTGTGATCCGACGACGCTCAACATGTCGATCCCGTCGCGCTTGGCCCCCAAAACGGGGCTTTCGGCCTCTGCCTCGGAGGCGTCCAGTTGCAAGACCTCGTTCATTGACAACTCCAGGAATGGCCGCAGGTCAGACAGTGGCGAGATAGGCATGACCCGGTCCACGCGCGCGGCCACTCTTTCAGGCAACACGCCCGGCATCGCCATCCGCGCCACCAGATGCCCGCCCGCAGAATGGCCCGCCAGCCGCACCGGCCCCGCAACCTTGTCTGCTGCCGCCGCAATCCCGGCGCTGACCGAAGCTGTGATCTCGGACATCCGCGCCTCCGGCGCCAAAGGATAGCCAATCAGCGCGGCGGCAAAGCCATGCGCCAAGGCGCCTGTCGCAAAATGCGACCAATCCGATTTCGAGCGCGCCTTCCAATACCCGCCATGCACGAAGACAAACAAACCTTTCGCCTCCCCTTCGGGAAAGAACAGGTCGTAGCGCGCGCGCTCCCCGGCCCCATAGGCCAGATCCAGCTCGCAAGGTGTTGCACCGCGAAACGCCTCCGCCGCGGCCTGCCATTTGGGCGGATAATTCTCGGCCCCCGGAATGAATGCGCCGTTTTCATAGGCATCGTCGCGCTCTTTTTGAGTTGCAGACATTTTTTCCAACTTTCTTTCCAAGGATTGACCGGCCTGATGCGTCCTACCATCACTATGCGTATGAAAACCAGCGACGAGGCATTGGCGGTGGCGGCCGGACACGGCGACAGGGAGGCGTTCAGCACCCTGATAGAGCGCCATTATGACCGGATTTTCCGGATGGGCTGGCGTCTGTGCGGCACTCAAGCCGATGCAGAGGATCTGGCCCATGACATCATGGCCGCCCTGCCCGCCAAGCTGCGCAGCTTCCGCGGCGAGGCCAAGTTTACCACATGGCTCTACCGCGTGGTAATGAACGCCGCCACGGACCGCGCCCGCAAAGCCCAGCGCCGCGCACGGGCTCGCGAGGGCTGGGGCGAGGACTACAAAAGCCGCGCCGCCGAGGCCGAGGAAGCGCAGGAAAGCTATGAATGGCTCACAATCGCCATGCGCTCACTGCCCGAGGAGCTGCGCCAGACCGTCGCCCTGACCTTGGGCGAAGAGCTGACCCAGAAAGACGCCGCCGCCGTGATGGGGGTCTCGGAAGGGACCATCGCGTGGCGCATGTCGGAGGTTAAAAAACACCTCCGCACCCTGGCCGAGAAGGAGGCCACATAATGTCTGAACATCAAGATGATCTCGCCCGATTGAAAGCCGCACTCAACGCCGCGCCTGCGCCGGATGAGGCCGCAAAACAGGCCGCTTTGCGTATTGCAGAAGAAAATTTCGACAGGCTCCAAGGAAATGACGGCTTCACACGTCCCACAGAAAACCAGGCCAAACCGGCCGGTTTTCTGAAAGGACTATTTGACATGTTTGCTCCCAATTCCATGAAGCCTCTCTTGCTGACCACCTCCTCACTTGTGGTCGTGGGCATCGGGTTTGTACTGCTGCAAAACTCACCACAGCTGGACCGCACCCAGATCGAGACCCTGCCCGCCGTGATGAAGGAACCAATTATCGTTGTCGAGCCGGGGGTGGCTGAACTTGCTGAGACGGAGCCCCTCACGCAGAGCCGTGACGGGCTAAGCCGCATGGCCACCGACGTCACCTCCGGCGCGCAAACAAGCCTGCAGGCAGCGCCTACAGCGGCCGCCCTCCCGCGCCCGCTCCCCGCTGACGTTTTCCCGACAGAGGGCCCCAACACCGACCGTTTCTCCAACGAGGCCCCAAACCCGCTGAAAATCACCACGGAGGAGCCCGTCTCGACCTTCTCCACCGATGTGGACACCGCCAGCTACGCTTGGGTCCGCCGCAGCTTGCAAGGGGGCCAAATGCCCGACCCGGCGTCAGTGCGCGTCGAGGAAATGATCAATTATTTCCCTTATGACTACCCCGCCCCTGAGGTGGACCTGCCTTTCGCGACCACAGTCTCGGTGAACGAGACCCCGTGGAACCCTGACACCCAACTGGTTCATATCGGCCTGCAAGGCGCGCTGCCCGCAGTGGAGGACCGCCCGCCGCTCAATCTGGTCTTTCTTATCGACACATCCGGCTCGATGAACGCGCCTGACAAACTACCGCTCCTGGTGCAGTCCTTCCGGCTGATGCTGTCGGAACTGCGCCCGGAGGATGAGGTGGCCATCGTCACCTATGCGGGCTCCGCCGGGCTTGTTTTGGAACCGACAAAAGCCAGCGACAGCGCCAAGATCAACGTGGCATTGGCCAACCTGTCCGCAGGCGGCTCCACCGCCGGGGCAGCCGGGTTGCAGCAGGCCTATCAGGTGGCCGAAAGCATGGCCGCAGACGGCGAGATCGGCCGCGTGATTGTCGCCACGGACGGCGATTTCAACGTGGGCCTTAGCTCGGACGCGCAAATGAAAACCCTGATCGAGGCCAAACGCGACAGCGGCACCTACCTCTCCGTGCTGGGCTTTGGCCGCGGCAATATCAACGACGCGCTGATGCAAACGCTGGCCCAAAACGGCAATGGGCAGGCCGCCTATATCGACACGCTCAGCGAGGCGCGCAAAGTGCTTGTGGACCAACTGACCGGCGCGCTCTTCCCGATTGCGGGCGACGTGAAAGTGCAAGTCG
>CAYXIZ010000148.1:0-6099 GCA_964465485.1 uncultured Rhodobacterales bacterium
TATGGCGTGATGAAGCTGGGGAAGGTGGCGCTCTTGCCCTATTTTATGCCCGGCGACCCGGCGATGGGGGATGCGATCAAGGGGCTGGCGGGCAAGCGCTCTGCGGTGGTTCTGGCGCATCACGGCCCGGTTGTGGCGGGCAAGGATATCGAGGCTGCGTGCTACGCGATGGAAGAGCTGGAGGAGACGGCCAAGCTGACGCTGATGACGCGCGGCATGGGTCCGACCCTGTTGAATGACGCGCAAATCCAAGGGTTGGTGCGCAAATTTGGGGTGGAATGGGATGATTAGGGCTTATGACTGAGTTTTCGGCGAATCTGGGGTTTTTATGGACGGAGCTGTCCTTACCCGATGCCATCCGCGCGGCCAAGGCGGCGGGGTTTGCCGCCGTGGAGATGCACTGGCCCTATGACACCGATGCTGGCGATATCCACGCCGCGTTGCAGGAGACCGGCTTGCCGCTCTTGGGGATCAACACGGTGCGGGGCGGCGAGGGCGAAAACGGGCTCTGCGCTCTGCCGGGCCGGGTGGCGGAGGCGCGGGCCTCCATTGATCAGGCCGTGGCTTACGCGACGGAGGTGGAGGCCGGGGCGATCCATGTGATGGCAGGTTTTGCCAGCGGGCCCGAGGCGCATGACTGCTTTGTGGAAAACCTGCGCTACGCCGCTGACGCGGCACCCGACCGGGTGATCCTGATCGAGCCGCTGAACCACCATGACGCGCCGGGGTACTTCTTAAGCGGCACCACGCAGGCGGCGGATATTATCGCGGAGGTCGACCGGCCCAATGTGAAGCTGATGTTTGACTGCTACCATTTGCAAATTCTGGAAGGCGACCTGACGCGGCGGCTGACCCATCATCTGGAGATTATCGGGCATATCCAGTTTGCCTCCGTGCCGGAGCGGGCGGAGCCGGATTTGGGGGAGGTGAATTACACCCATATCTTCGCCTATCTCAAGGAGTTGGGCTACGCGGCGCCTTTGGGGGCGGAGTATAAGCCGTTGTCCGGCAAAACCAGCGACGGGCTGGGCTGGATGCGCCGTCTGGGTTAGTTTTTGGTGGCCGTCAGCGTGACGCTCAGCCCCACGGGGAAGGCCAGCGAGCCTTCGGAGGGCTGGGTGCCTGTGCCGATATTGTAATCCATCCGGTTGAGCTCTGTGCTGCCTTGCATGGTTGCGGTGTTGCCGTCGATGGCCAGTGTGAAGGGCAGCTCCACCGGGGCGGATTGGTCGCGGATGGTGAGCGTGCCTTTGGCCGTGTAGGCGTCCCCGTCGGAGAAAATATCGGCGATATAGGTGGCGGTGGGGTAGGCCTCGGCGTTGAAGAAATCCGCGCCCATGGCCTGAGATGTGACGGAGCCCAGCGTCAGCGACGGGATGGAGACCGTGACGCGCACATCGCCGTGTTTGCCGCTCGCATCAGGCGTTTCGTCAAAGGTGATGGCGGCGGTCCAGTCGGCGAAGCTGCCCTCGACCGTAGAGCCCAGTTGCAGCACGGAAATGGCGAGCGTGCCGTCTTCAACGCGCCATTGGCTGATGGCTTGGGCCAGCGCCTCGGCCTCGATCTTGTCTTGTTTGAACAGGCCCAGCCCCGCGCCGATGGCCAGCGCCGCGGCGTAGACACCAACGGCCACGGCGGGAGCGGCTTTGGCGCTTGGAGTGGGGATGGGGGCCGGGTGCGGCTCGGTGTGGCCGAAGGTCATGCGGGCCAGCGTGTCGTCACGGTCGATGAAGTGATGTTTCAGCGCGCCTGCGACATGGAGCAGGATGGAGGCCGCAAGGACCCGCTCGAAGATGATGTGCAGGCTGGCGGCGATATGCGCGACGCTGTCGGAGACGGGGATGCCGGGCAGGCCTTGACCAAATGGCCACCAGACAGGCGCAAAGCCGGTGGTGGCGGCGTGATGGACCCAGCCTGAGAGCGGCACGAGGACCAGCGAGGCGTAGAGCAGCCAATGGACGAGGGTTGCGAGGAAGGTTTCGGCCTTGCGGTCGGGGTGCAGATGCGCGGGTTTGGGTTGGGTGATGGCCCAGAGGATGCGGGCGAGGGCCACGAAGAAGATGAACAGCCCCACGGTCTTGTGCAGCGAGAAGAGCGTGGGTTTCAGCGGGTCGGCATCGGCCATGCCATTGGCGACAATGCCAAGCGGGATCATGGTGATGACAAGTGCTGCGATCAGCCAGTGAAAGCTTTTTGTGACGCTGCCATAGGTGGTGGTGGAGTTGCTGCGCATGGGGGCCTCGGTTCTTGCCTGGTCTGAGTGTGGCTTAAACCCGCGCGCACGGCACGCAAATTCCGCATCGGCCCACAGAGTTTGTGCGGGTTTGCTTGTCGGGGCAGCCGGGTTTGGCTACACAGTCCGGCAAAGCAATACACGAGGGCAGGGCATGAGAGCATTTGTTTTTCCGGGGCAGGGCGCGCAGGCGCTTGGGATGGGGCGCGAACTGGCGCAGGCCTACCCGGCGGCTCAGGCTATTTTCGATGAGGTGGATGACGCGCTGGGCGAGAAGCTGACGGATGTGATCTGGGGCGAGGACCTGGACGCGCTGACGCTGACGCAAAACGCGCAGCCCGCCTTGATGGCGACCTCGCTGGCGGTGATGGCCGCGTTGAAGGCTGAGGGCGTCGGGATGGAGGCGGCCTCTTTTGTGGCCGGGCATTCGCTGGGCGAATATTCGGCGCTGGCGGCGGCGGGGACATTTACCGTGGCTGATGCCGCGCGGTTGCTGCGCAAACGCGGGGAGGCGATGCAGGCGGCGGTGCCCGTGGGCCAAGGGGCGATGGCTGCGGTGCTGGGGCTGGATTTCGACGGCGTGACGGCGCTGGCGGAGAAGGCAGCTCAGGGCGACGTGTGCCAAGTGGCCAATCAGAATGACCCCACACAGAACGTGATTTCCGGCCACAAGGCGGCGGTGGAACGCGCGGTGACCATGGCCAAGGAGGCGGGCGCGAAACGGGCGTTGCTGCTGCCTGTGTCGGCCCCGTTTCATTGCGCGATGATGGCGCCAGCGGCGGATGTGATGGCGCAGGCTTTGGGCGAGGTCGAGATGGCGGCGCCAGAGGTGCCTGTTGTGGCCAATGTGCTGGCGGAGGCCGTGTCCGAGCCGGACCGGATCAGGGATTTGCTGGTCGAGCAGGTGACGGGGCAGGTGCGCTGGATGAGCTCGGTGGAGTGGATGGGCGCACAGGGCGTGACTGAGATTTGGGAGATCGGCGCAGGCAAGGCGCTGTCGGGGATGATCCGGCGGATCAACCGCGATATTGAGTGCCGCGCGGTGCTGAGCCCGGATGATGTAAAAGCGGCGGCTGCCGCGATTGAGGGATGAGGGATAGAGACATGGCAGATTTGACTGGGAAAAACGCGCTTGTGACCGGCGCTTCGGGCGGCATTGGCGGGGCGATTGCGACCGCGCTGCACAGCGCAGGGGCGACGGTGGCTTTGTCGGGCACGCGGGTGGAGCCGCTGGAGGCGCTGGCGTCCGAGCTGGGGGAGCGCGCGCATGTGCTGCCTTGCAACCTGTCGGATTTCGACGCGGTGGAGGCGCTGCCAAAGGAGGCCGCAGAGGCCATGGGCTCGGTGGATATTCTGGTGAACAACGCAGGCATCACGCGGGACAATCTTTTTATGCGCATGTCGGATGACGAGTTTCGCTCGGTGATTGACGTCAACCTGACCTCCACCTTCAAACTGTGCAAAGGCGTGTTGCGCGGCATGATGAAGGCCCGTTGGGGGCGGATTGTGAACATTTCCAGCGTCGTAGGGGCCACGGGCAATCCGGGGCAGGGCAATTATGCCGCGTCCAAGGCGGGGATGGTCGGTATGTCAAAATCACTGGCCTATGAGGTGGCTTCGCGCGGGATCACGGTGAATTGCGTGGCTCCGGGCTTTATCGCGACGGCAATGACCGACAAGCTGACGGATGACCAGAAAGCGGGGATTTTGACCCAGATCCCGGCGGGGCGGATGGGAGACCCTGAGGAGATCGCCAGCAGTGTTTTGTATTTGGCGAGCCCCGGCGCGGGCTATGTCACCGGCACCACGTTACACGTAAATGGCGGCATGGCGATGCTGTAACGCGGCATATTTTTGGGGTTGCATGAACCGTTTGCGTTCCCCATTTGGTGTGTTATAGGCGCACGTGATTTGCCAAAACCCGGGCTTGCACCTTGGGATTGGTGGCCGTCTTACGGCGGCGCTTAAGGCCAAATGGCCATCAACACTGGCGGGGCAGACCCGTCCCAATACGAGGATACTCATCATGAGCGACATCGCAGATCGCGTTAAAAAGATCGTTGTCGAGCACCTGGGCGTTGAAGAAGACAAAGTTGTCGAAAACGCGTCCTTTATCGACGATTTGGGTGCTGACAGTCTTGATACTGTCGAGCTGGTAATGGCGTTCGAAGAAGAGTTCGGGATCGAAATCCCTGATGACGCTGCCGAAAACATCCAGACATTTGGCGACGCTGCCAAATTCATCAAAGAAGCCTCCTAAGGCGGTTTTGTTGCACCGCCCGACGGCTTTGGCCGGGGCAGGATGCGCAGCTTGATTTTACGCGGTGCCCCAGCGGGCGCCGCGTTTTTTGTTGCGGATTCGGCGGGGGGGTGTGTGATTTGAGAGGGCTGCGCGCAGCTCCTCCTCGGTGAGGAGGCGGTCGAATTTGAGGCCCGCGAATTTCTTGTTTGACCACATCACCGTGCCATTCAGCGCGCTGTTTGCAAATTGCAGCTTCAGGACCGTGCCCGTGGGCAGGTCCAGCCGGTGCGACAGATTGGCCCCGCCGAGGCTGATATCGACGAGCGGCGCGCTGTGCGCGGTGCCGTGCAGCGTGACCACCGCCGGAATATTGCACGCGACGCGTTTGGCGACGCGTCTGGCCCAGCGTTTGTGCCATTGCACGTAGCTATAGGCCCCGGCCACACATGCGATCAGCAACACTAGCGCGCCAAAGCCCGCGGCCACGCGTAGCGAGGTGCGGCGGCTGATCCCGGTGCCGGACCAGAGCGACACATCGCGCTGCGCCTGCACGGAGGGGGTGGTGGACGGCGTGTCTTCGCAGATGCGCGACAGCAATTCGCGTGTGTGTTGCTTGGAGCGCTGAAACCCGGAGCCAAGGAGGTAGGGGCGCAGCGCGTCGCGGCCCTGTTTGCGGGCGATTTGGGTCAGCGCGCCGAGCCGGACGCGGAAGGCGGTGACTTGGCTGAGGTGGCGCTCGAGGCCGAGCTCATGCAGGCGGGTGCTGAGCTCGGTGGAGGGGATTTGGAGGCGCAGATCCTCGATCCGGATGGCCACAAGGATGGTGGTGATGTCATCGGGGGCGCGTTCGAGAATGTCGAGCTGGTCGATCACCTCCGCCAGCACCGGAAAGGCAGAGCAGGCGGGCAGCACCGGTTTGGCATGGGCGAAGCCCGCCAGCCAGAGAGATGCGGCCAGAATGAAGAGGATGATGCGCACGGGGGGACCTCGAAAAACACTCGGTAACGGCGCGCAGGCTAGCGGTGTTAAGTTAAGAACTGGTGTTCCTTGGCCGTTTCAGGCCTGTTTCAGGCCCGTTTTAGGTTTGGGGCACGTCTTTGAGCCGTTCCAGCACGTCGAGGCCCTGCTGGTTGAGGAAGTGCAGCATGTCGATGAAGACCCAGTTTTCCGCCAGCTTGTCGCCGTTGCGGCGGTACACATCGACCACGCGCATATCGGCGGGTTTGCCGGTGCCGGGCAGGCCCATATAGCCGCCTGTGGGCGTTACGGTGAGGTTGGGCCAGCCGAAGAAACCGCCGTAATTGCCCTCCGCCATGCGGGCCACGTGACCGTTGAAGACCCGGTCGGCCAATTGGCGACGGAAGGGCCGTTGGTGCTGCTCAATGTAGCGGTCGATGGTGAAGACCGCGCCGATGCCTGCGGGGCCGTACCACGCCATGTCCTCGTGCCATGTCAGCTGCATCTCCTCACGGGGGGAGAGGCCGAGGCCACCCG
Organism: uncultured Rhodobacterales bacterium; assembly: GCA_964465485.1. Taxonomy (GTDB): domain Bacteria; phylum Pseudomonadota; class Alphaproteobacteria; order Rhodobacterales; family Rhodobacteraceae; genus Litoreibacter. The sequence continues at coordinate 5,970 of CAYXIZ010000148.1, forward strand.
GTTTGCCTTGCAGCGTCGCGTTGGCCTTGGAGATATTGGCGGCCATGTCGTTGATCGTGGCGAGGGTTTTGGCCCCCTCGGCAGGGTCTTGGGCGGCAAGCTGCTGGCCGTCATTTGTCAGCGGGCCGGG
>CAYXIZ010000149.1:0-6096 GCA_964465485.1 uncultured Rhodobacterales bacterium
CAGATCATCGAAACCTATGCGTCTCAATATCTGGCGCTTGCAGGCACGGGCGCGAAACTGACCGATTGTCGCGCGCGGCCGGGGCAAAATAGCGCGACGCGCATGGTTGTCATTTGCGGCCCTGACCGCTTTGATGCGGCGCGACATTATGAATTTCACGTCGGCCCCTTGGGCCAGCTGATCGTCAAACACGGGCCCGGTGACTGGGCCACGCGGGACCCCGTCGCTGGACGCGAGGCGGCCTGAAGGACAAGGACACACGATGCTTAAACCAACCCTTGCGGCGGCGCTGGCCGCGCTGACATTTTCGGCCTCCGCCCCGACCCAAGCGCAGGCGTCAGAGCCGCTCATCGCAGAAGACAAGCTCCTTGTTCTGGGCTGTCTTGAGCAGATCGAGCAAGGCACCACTTGGGGGCAATGTGTGAACCTGATGTTCGCGCCATGTGCGGCCGAGACGCCGGGCACGGACGGCCATGTGGCTTGCCTGACCGGGGTGCGTGGCGAGTGGTCCGAGACGGTGCGAAACTTGCAAGCCAAGGTGCTGGACGTGGTCACCATTGGGGGGCAATCGCAGATTGTCGATCTGATGGATCTCTGGTCGAAATTCGTTGTGCAGAAATGCAACGAGGTCGCACTCGCCAGATCAACCGGTGCCGAAAGCGCCCGTTTGGGCTGTGAGGTCAGCGAGTTTGCAGGGCTTGCCGACGAGTTCGCGGCCTGCCTTGAGGGGCGCTCCACCGCTGATTATTGTACGCTCAAAGAGAATTAGATGAAGCTGACCTCCGCCCTCTCGCCCAACTCGGAAGAGTTCCGCCTCAATGAGGCGGCCAACCTTGCCGCCCTGGAGGAGGTCCGCGCAGCGGCGGAGGCCGCAGCCTTGGGCGGTGGCGAGCGGTCTCGGGAGCGCCATGTCTCGCGCGGCAAGATGCTGCCCCGCGACCGCGTGGCCAATCTGCTCGACCCCGGTTCGCCCTTTCTTGAGGTCGGCGCCACGGCGGCGCATGGGCTCTATGACGGCGCCGCACCCTGTGCAGGCGTGATCGCGGGCGTGGGCTATGTGTCGGGCAAGATGGTCATGATCGTGTGCAATGATGCGACAGTGAAGGGAGGGACGTATTACCCCCTGACCGTTAAGAAACATCTAAGAGCACAGGAAATCGCCGAAGAAAATTGCCTGCCCTGCATCTATCTGGTGGATTCAGGCGGGGCCAACCTGCCCAATCAGGACGAGGTTTTCCCCGACCGCGACCATTTTGGCCGCATCTTCTACAATCAGGCCCGGATGTCGGCCAAAGGCATCGCGCAGATCGCCGTCGTCATGGGCTCCTGTACCGCTGGCGGGGCTTACGTGCCTGCCATGTCCGACGTCTCGATCATCGTCAAAGAGCAGGGCACGATTTTCCTCGCAGGCCCGCCCTTGGTGAAGGCCGCGACGGGGGAGGTCGTGACGGCCGAAGATCTGGGCGGCGGAGATGTTCATACGCGCCTGTCCGGTGTCGCGGATTATCTGGCCGAGGATGACGCCCACGCTCTGGCGCTGGCGCGCGACGCGATGAAGAGCGTGAAAGTTTTGGGACATTTTGGGGAAGGGGCTGAAAAGTTTTGTCCCAAAATGTCCCAAAACGACCCGCCTGCTTATGATCCGGCCGAATTGCTGGGCGTGGTGCCTGCATCGTTAACAACCCCTTACGATATCCGCGAAGTCATCATGCGCCTTGTCGACGGGTCGCGCTTTGACGAGTTTAAAGCCCGCTTCGGCGAGACCTTAGTCACTGGTTTTGCACAGATTTTTGGGATCGACGTCGGGATCGTGGCCAATAACGGCGTGCTGTTCTCGGAAGCCGCCCAAAAGGGCGCGCATTTCGTGGAGCTGTGCTCTCAACGCCGTATCCCATTGATATTTTTGCAAAATATCACCGGATTCATGGTCGGTCAGAAATACGAAAACGAGGGCATCGCCCGCCACGGCGCCAAAATGGTCACCGCCGTCGCCTCCACCTCCGTGCCGAAAATCACTATGGTGGTTGGTGGAAGTTTTGGCGCGGGAAATTATGGAATGGCTGGAAGGGCTTACCAGCCGCGCTTCATGTGGTCATGGCCCAATTCCCGCATCTCCGTGATGGGCGGCCCGCAAGCCGCAGGGGTGCTGGCCACCGTCAAGCGCGACGCGATTGAGCGCAAGGGCGGGACATGGTCTGATGCGGAAGAAAGTGAATTTAAACAACCGGTTATCGACCAATTTGAAGAGCAATCACACCCGCTTTACGCCTCCGCCCGGCTGTGGGATGACGGCATCATCGACCCCCGCAAGGCCCGCGACGTGCTTGCGCTGTCGCTGCAAGCCTCCCTCTGCGCGCCTATCGAGGAGACACGTTTCGGCGTGTTCCGCATGTGATTAGTCTGCGTGAAAAGGGAGCGACCTGCCGGGGCATCGAGCCCCTCCGGTCGCGCAATCCCAGCGCTCTGAAGTCTCGTAAGGTGTTGTGATGTTTGATAAAATACTTATCGCAAACCGGGGAGAGATTGCCTGCCGCGTGATCGACACCTGCCGCAAGCTGGGCGTGTCCACCGTTGCTGTCCACTCCGACGCGGACGCGCAGGCGCGCCATGTCGCGATGGCGGATGAGGCGGTTTCCTTGGGCGGCAACACCCCGGCGGAGAGCTATTTGCGCATCGACGCGGTGATCGACGCCGCATTGAAAACAGGCGCGCAAGCGGTGCATCCGGGCTATGGGTTCCTGTCGGAGAACCCAGATTTTGTGGAGGCTCTGGAGGCGCAAAACCTTGTTTTCATTGGACCTTCCGCAAGTGCCATCCGCGCCATGGGCCTCAAGGACGCGGCCAAGGCACTGATGGAAGAGGCGGGCGTTCCCGTGGTGCCGGGCTATCACGGGGCCAGCCAAGAGGGGCTGAACAAGATCGCGGATGACATAGGCTACCCGGTGCTGATCAAGGCCGTCGCCGGTGGCGGCGGCAAGGGGATGCGGCGGGTGGATGCGCGTGACGATTTTGCCGATGCGCTCGAGGCGGCGCGGTCAGAAGCCTTGAAGGCGTTCGGCAACGACGTTGTTTTGATTGAGAAATATGTCACCAAGCCGCGCCATATCGAGGTGCAAATCTTTGGCGACGGGACCGATGCGGTGCATCTGTTTGAGCGCGATTGCTCCTTGCAGCGCCGCCATCAAAAGGTGATCGAGGAGGCCCCGGCACCCGGCATGACGCCCGAGATGCGGCAAGCCATGGGTCAGGCCGCGGTCCGTGCGGCCAAAGCGGTTGGATATAGCGGGGCGGGCACGGTGGAGTTCATCGTGGACGGCTCAGAGGGGCTGGATCCGTCGAAGTTCTGGTTCATGGAAATGAACACCCGTTTACAGGTCGAGCACCCGGTGACGGAGGCCATCACGGGCGTTGATCTGGTGGAATGGCAGCTGCGCGTCGCCGCCGGGGAGGCTTTGCCGATGCGCCAAGAGGAGCTGACTATCGACGGGCATAGTTTCGAGGCGCGCATCTATGCCGAAGACGTGCCCGCCGGATTTCTGCCCGCCACAGGCCGCTTGGATCACCTTGAGTTTGCGCCGGACGCCCGGATCGACACCGGCGTGCGGCAAGGTGATGAGATCACGCCGTTTTATGACCCGATGATTGCCAAGCTGACCGTCCACGCGCCGAGCCGGGAGGCCGCTTTGCGGCAGCTTGATCGCGCCTTGACCAAGACGCAGATTGCGGGGACGGTGACGAATATCGCTTTCCTCCGGGCCCTCGCAAATGATCAGGATTTCGCCGCCGGTGACGTGGATACCGGGTTGATCGAACGCGGGCTGGACCGGCTGGCACAGGTTCCGGTTCCGTGCAGCAAATGCCGGGCGCTAGCGGCGGTGCGCGCGTTAGGTATGCGCGCTAACCCATTGGCAGGGTTCTCTCTTTGGGGGGTGTTGCCGCAGGATGTGACTTTGCTTTGGGGGGAAGAAACGCTCACCACGCCGGTTACGATGCTGCCTGGTGGGGCGTACCATGTTGCGGTTGGCGACGGCGCGCATAGCGTCACGGGTCATGAAGGTGACTGGGCGGTGGACGGGCAGAAGATTTCCGCCAGAGTGGTCCGGCACGGCACCGGGATCACGGTCTTTTGGGGCAACAGCTACACGTTCCAAAGGGTCGATCCGCTTGAGCGCGCGGCTGGAGCGATGCTGGGCGGGGACGTCACGCTGGCCCCGATGCCGGGTCTGGTAAAGGCCGTGTTTGTGGCGGCGGGGGAAGCGGTCTGCGAAGGCGACAAGCTGGCCGTGTTGGAGGCGATGAAGATGGAACATCTGTTGCGTGCGCCGCGCGCGGGCGTGGTGGCGGAGGTCTATGTGACGCAAGACGCCCAGATCGCCGCAGGCGCGCCGATGATCGCGTTGGAGCCAGAAGCATGAGCGCGCCCGCGATCAGGTTGCATCACGTGCATCAGGCGCGCTCCATGCGGACGCTTTGGTTGCTGCACGAGCTGGGGCTGGATTTCGAGACGGTGGTGCATCCCTTTGGCAAGAACCTGCGCGACCCCGCTTATTTGGCGCTGAACCCGGCGGGCCGTGTGCCTGCGTTGGAGATTGGCGACCGGACGATGTTCGAGACCGGGGCTATTGCTGAGTATCTGTGCGAGACCTATCCGCAAGCCGGGCTTGGCCGGGCTGTGGGGGATGCGGAGCGGGCGGATTGGTTGATCTGGCTGCATTTCGCGGAAACGGTGGCCCAGCATGTGGCGGCTCTGACGCAGCAGCATGTGGCGCTCTATGAGGCCTCGATGCGCTCGGAGATCGTGATGAAGCTGGAGGCTGCGCGGTTGGGCAAGTGTTTTGGGGTGCTCGATGACCGATTGGCCGGGCGCGACTATTTGCTAGATGGTGGGTTTTCCGCTGTGGATATTGCTTGCGGATATGCGGCCTATGCGGGCGGTTTTTATTTGAAGCGTGACGCCTATCCGGCACTTGCTGCGTGGTATGAAAGACTGTCTGGCCGCGCGGCGTTTCAGGCCTCTTTGCCCCCTGAAGGGGCGGGCATTTACGGCGAGACGTTCTATCCGGCGCCCGAGCCCTGCATATGAAGGAGCGGGCCGAGATCTTTGAGGTTGGCCCAAGGGATGGCTTGCAGAACGAGGCGCGGTTGATCCCGACGCGTGAGAAAATCGCGCTGATTGATCTGTTGTCCAGCGCCGGGTTTCGGCGGATTGAGGTGGCGAGTTTTGTGCCTGCCAAATGGGTGCCGCAGATGGCTGACAGCGCGGATGTTCTGGCGGGGATAAGACGCGCTCCGGGCGTGTCCTATGCGGGGTTGACGCCAAATCTCAAGGGATATCAATCGGCTAGGGCCGCAAAGGTAGATGAGATCGCGATTTTTGCCTCGGCCTCTGAGGGGTTCTCAAAAGCCAATCTGAATGCCTCCATCGCGGAGAGCCTGACCCGGTTTGAAGCGGTGGCGCAGGCGGCGCGCAGGGACGGGGTGGCGATGCGGGGCTATGTCTCCTGCGTTACCGATTGCCCGTTTGACGGGCCCACCCCCGCGGCTGAAGTGGCGCGGGTTGTGGCGGCGTTGCGGGACATGGGCTGCTACGAGTTGTCTTTGGGCGACACGATTGGCCGGGGCGTGCCCGACACGGTTGATGCCATGCTGGGCGCGGTTCTGGATGAGATGCCGGCGGACCGCTTGGCGGGGCATTTCCATGATACAGGCGGGCGGGCTTTGGAGAATATCGACGTGTCGCTGGAGCGCGGCCTGCGCGTGTTTGACGCCGCTGTGGGCGGTTTGGGCGGTTGTCCCTATGCGCCCGGTGCGTCGGGCAATGTCGCGACGGAGGCCGTGGCGGCGCATCTGGAACGGCGCGGCTATGAGACCGGGCTTGAACGGGACGTGATTGCGCAAGCGGCGCAGATGGCACAGGAGATGCGGCATGTATGACACTCTGAAGCTGGACATAGACGCGCGCGGCGTGGCGACATTGGTGCTCAACCGACCCGAGAAGCGCAACGCGATGTCGGGGCAGATGATCGCGGAGCTACACGCAGCGGCGGATGCACTGGCGGCGGATGACGGCGTGCGGGTGGTGGTATTGACCGGGGC
>CAYXIZ010000150.1:0-6018 GCA_964465485.1 uncultured Rhodobacterales bacterium
GGATCCGCGTGATGCCGAATGATCCCCTCCAGCGTCGGGTAGGCCCCGTTATGCCCGTATGGCCCGGTCAAAGCCACGTTGCGCAAAGACGGCGTGCGGAACCGGTAGGCGTCTTCCAACGCGTCGCTCTCGGCCATCCGGCCAACATCGCGTGGCATCGGGTCAAAGCGCCGCGTCCGGCCCGGCCCGAAGGGCGGCAGGCCAATCGCGTGAAAGCTCTCATCGGTAAAAAGCGGCCCGCCATGGCAATCGGCGCAGCCCGCCTCCCCAAAGAACAAATCTGCGCCTCGGGTCTGCGCCGCATCCATCGTGCCAAGGTCATAGGCGCTGTCAAAAGACCGCCACTCCGCATCCATAAAGGCCGCCAAAGCGTTCCCAATATCCGCAATCGAGACCTCCGCGACACCCGCCTGCGCAAACATCGCGCGGTACGTGTCGTTGATCCGCACCCGCTTGGCCAAGATCGGCCAGGCCATGTCGATGCGGTCATGAATGGCCCCCGCCACCTCGTTCTCCTTGGGGTTGCCCGCCATCTCAAATTGCGAGGTCATCGGAAACAGCGCCTGCGCCGCCAATAAGCTGTCCAAGCCTTCCGGCAGAAACTCCTCAGCAGGCGAGTTCACCCCATTGCCGTAATCCGGCGAGGCCCCCAGCCGCCCGTCATGGAAAAACACCTCCAACGCGCCCACATTGAACAAGGCCTGCGCGTTGCGCGGGATGCGCTTCTTGATCTGGTCGGGGCCTTCCCGCGTCACCCGCTTCGGTCCCAAACCAACCCCGCCCTCGCCAATGCCAAGGCTCACCCCGTCGGCGCTGAAATGCTCATGGTTGTGGCAGGTGCCGCAGGAAATATTCTGGTTGCCCGACAAGATCGGGTCGTAAAACAACAGCTGCCCAATCGCGGCCATCTGCGGGTCAATCGGGTCAAACAGGCCCTCGGGCGCTTGCCCCATTGCAGGTGCCGCCAAGCCAAGCCAAACTGCCCCCAACACACGGAGACCCCTATGCGCTTTCTTGCCTTCCTTGCCCTGATGACCCTGCCTGCCACGGCCGATATCGAACAGGCCCGCGACCTGATGGAGGCCAACAGGTTCGAAGAAGCCCGCGAGGCCCTTTGGCCCGCCGCCCGCTCCGGCAACGCGGATGCCGAAGAGCTGATCGGCGTCATGTACGCGCTGGGCCTCGGCGTCGAAAAAGACCCGGTCCGCGCGTTTGAGTGGTATCTCCGCAGCTCGATGAAAGGCCATCCCGGCGCGCAATCGGGCATCGGCTGGTATTACGAGGAGGGCATCGGCACGGCGGTCGATCTGACCCGCGCCTATATGTGGTACGCCCTCAGCGCGATCGGAGGCGACCCCGACGCGGCAATTTCCCAAGAGGAAGTGGTCAAGAAGATGACCAAAGAGCAGATTGACCACGCGCATGAGCTGATCGCCGATTACAAGGTTTGGATGTATCCGTTCCGCTGATCCGAGGGTGCCAAACCCCCATCATTGCTTCAAAAATACCTCCCGCCGGAGGCGCATATCAGCAATCAGGCGAACCGGGAAAAATGGCGCGGCGTTCTAACCCGCCGCGCCAAATCGCTTACTTCAGGTCCGCGTCACGCGCGGCATTCACCTCGGCCTCAGCCGTGGCAACCGCCGCACTCAGCGCGTCAAACGCAGCCGGGCCGCCCTCGACATTCTCCTTGAACCAGTCAAACACCGGAGCCGCCGCATCCTTGAACGCAGCCTTCTGCTCTGGCGACGGCACATAAAGATCGCCGCCCGCGGCCACGAAATCCTCATAGGCCTGGATCGACTTGCGCTTCGGTGACGCAAATGTCGCCTGCTGCAGCTGATAGAACCCGTCCACAACAACGCGTTTCATGGCGTTATCCATCGACTGGAACTTCTCGTTGTTCATGAACCACAGCGCGCCCATATAGGCATGCCCGTCCAGCGTCACATATTTCAGACCCGCATCAGGGAACTTCATGTTCATGATGTCGGTGATGCCGTTCTTGGAGCCTTCCACAACGCCCGTCTGGAACGAGGTGAACAGCTCAGGCCACGGGATCGGCGTCGGCGAGGCCCCCAGCGCTTTCACCAGCTCTTGCGGCAGGTCAGCCACAACGGTCCGGATCTTCAGCCCGTCCATATCACCCGGCTCCGCCACGCGGCGCTTGGTGTTGGCAAAGTTGCGCCAGCCGCCCGTGTTGCCAATCGTCATCAACCGGATGCTGTCGCCAGAGGCTTCCTTCACCATGTCCTGCATCGTGGTGGTGAACTCCGACCCGTTGGCCAAAGCGGCCTCCGCAATCCGGTCATCGGCCATCAGGTAAGGCAGGTCCAGCACTTGGATAAACGGGAAGATCCCCGACACGCCGCCCGAGGTGGAAACATAGACGTCAATCGTGCCGTCGCCCACGCCCTGCAGGCACTCAGCGCCGTTGCCACAAAGCTGCGTGCCGATAAACAGCTCCACCGTGATCGCCCCGTTCGAAGCGCTTTCCACGTAGTTCTTGAACACGACCAGACCGTCATAATCCTCGTCGTTCTCATTCGAGTTCGCCGTGGCGCGAATGGTCATCGCATGACCGTCGGCCCAAGCCGCAACGCTGGTCGAGGCCATCATGGCCGCAAGGCCCAGCGCCTTCAAAGTGGTTCCAAGTTTCATTTCATAATCCTCCCATTGGATTTTTGGTTACTTATAAAAAGCCGAACAGCCCCGGCACGAAAAGCGAGATCGCAGGCACGTAGGTTATCAAGAATATCACCGCAATTTCGACGGCGAGGAAAGGCAAAATCGCTTTCGCAATCGCCTCCACCCGTTCTCCGCTGACGCTTGAAGCCACGAACAGCACCAACCCCATTGGCGGCGTCGCCAGCCCCACGGTCAGGTTCACGCTCATGATGATCGCGAAATGCACCGGGTCCACGCCCAGCGAGGTGAAGATCGGACCCAAAATCGGCCCCAGAATGATGATCGCAGGGCCTGCGTCCAGAAACATGCCGACAACGAAGAGCAACAAGTTGATCAGGAAGAGCAGCACCAACGGGTTCTCAGAGAGCGACAAGATGTAAGCCGCCAAGGTCTCCGGCGCGTGGCTCAGCGACACCACCGTCTTGAACGCCATGGCAGCCCCCACCAGCAGCAGCACCACCGAGCTTGTCAGCGCCGCCTTGGTCAGCACGTCCGGCAGGTCGCGCAACCGCATTTCTTTCAGCACAAAGATCGAGATGATGAAGGCGTAAAACACCGCCACCGCCGCCGCCTCCGTGGGCGTGAACACGCCCCCCAGAATGCCGCCCAGAATAATAACAGGCGTCAGCAGCGGGAAGAACGCTTTCAAGGACGCCTGTCCCTTCTCGCTCCACGTCGCCCGCTCGCGCGATTTGGGGAAGTCCGACGAGTTGGCCATGTAAGACGTCATCGCCATCAGCCCCGCGCCCACCAAAATCCCCGGCACGATGCCCGCGAGGAACAGCGCGGCCACGCTCTCGCCCATCACATAGGCGTAAATAATCATGATCCCCGAGGGCGGGATAATCGGCCCAATCACCGAGGAGGCCGCCGTAATCGCCGCCGCAAAGCGTCGCGTGTAGCCCTCTTTCTCCATCGCCGGGATCAGCATCGAGCCCAGTGCCGAGGTGTCCGCCACCGCAGAGCCGCTGAGCCCCGCAAACAGCATCGAGGACAGGATATTCACCTGCGCCAACCCGCCTTTCATATGCCCCACACAAGCCTGCGAAAACTCCACCAGCCGCATCGTGATGCCGCCCCGGTTCATCATCTCGCCCGCCAGCATGAAGAACGGAATGGCCATCAACGGGAAGCTGTCCATCCCGTTATAAACGTTGCGGTAAAGCAGCGTGATGTCCTTTTCCTGCCCGTTCAGCCACAGCAAAATGCCGGGGGCTGCCACCAGCCCGAAAAACACCGGCAGGCCAATGCACAGGAACACCAGAAACAGCGGCAGGAACCAAACCAGCATCAGTCGGCCCCCAGCGTCGCGGCTTCAGGAATAACCGGCAGCGCGTCTTCGCGCCCCGCAAGGATCAGCACCTGCCGCAAGATCATCTCGACCGTGACCAGCGTCATCAACGCGACCCCCACCAGAAGGGAGGCCATCATCCACGAGCGCGGCACCCGGAACCATTCGGTGAAGCCGATATTCGTCGGCAGCCACAAGGCGGCGGTCTTGAACTTGCCGCCAAACCCGGTGACCTCGCCCCAGCCAATCTTGGTGGCCACGACCAGCACCAGCAACGCAACAAGCAACAAAAAGATCGACAAAAACGCCGAGATCACCCGTGGCATCATCAGCACCAGCATATCAATCGCCACAAACCCGCCGCGGCGGTAGGCGGTGGGTGCAACCAGCCCGGTCAGCCACAACATCATGAACCGCGCGGCCTCGTCCGGCCAGGGCAAAGCGTTGTTCAAAGCGTAGCGGAAAAACACCTGTATCAGGATCGCCAGCACCATCAGCCCCATCAGCACGACCGCGATATGCCGCCCCACGGCCAGCAACGTGCCGTTGATCAACGCCAGAATGCGCGTCGCTGCCAAGACTGAGCCCATGTTCCTCCCAGAACGCCGCAAATTTCGAATGAAACCGAAAGCGCGTTACTTTCGATTAGCCTCCATTCGAAAGCGGCTGTCAAGAACTGTCTTCACGCACCCGCCAGCACCAGCTCCACCTCATGCGTGCCGCAGAGCGGCGCAACCCAATCGGCGGCCACTCGGTCTGTTACAACCGTATGCACGTCGCGCAGATGCCCCAGCGTCACCGGAGCCGCGCGCCCGAACTTTCCCGCATCAATCGCCAGGATCACATGCGCCGCATGCGCAATCATCGCCCGGCACACCTGCACCTCCGCCAGATCAAAGTCCAAAAGCGCGCCATCTTCGGCCAAAGCCGCCGCCCCGATCACCGCATAATCCACCCGAAACTGCCGCACGTAATCCACGGCCTCCGCCCCCAGAATGGCCCCGTCCGAGCGCCGCACCGCACCGCCGGGCACAATCACCTCGACGCCCGGAAACAGGCGCATTTCTGCAGCAAAATCCACATTGTCGGTGATCACTCGCAGCTGGCTATGGCCCGAGAGCATCCGCACCACTTGCGCCGTCGTCGTGCCCGCATTCATGAACACGGCACAGGTCTGCGGAATACGCGCCGCCACCGCCGCGCCAATGGCCTGTTTTGCCGCTGAGGCATCCCCCTCGCGCTGCGCCGGAGAGGCATATTCCACGCCCCCCACCAAAGCCGCGCCACCATGAAACCGCACCACATGATGCAGCTCCGCCAGCGCCTGCAAATCCTTGCGAATGGTCTGCGGAGAGGTCGCAAACCGCTCTGCCAAATCCTCCACCCGCACCCGTTGCTGGGCCTCAATCAATCCCAGAATTTTTCGCTGTCTCTGACTGAGCATAGGCACCCCCACGCATAGCCAAGCACAAATTCGAAAGAAACGAAACAGGTTTTAGCGCAACACCTTTCGTTTGCGCCGACTCACCTGTTTCCGTTTGGTCAGAAATACTCTGAAGGAGTTGCGCGCCGCAGGCGCAGCCTTAGCCTTCGTTCTGCGCCAACCAAGCCGCGATCAGGCGGCGGTCTTCCTCGGCGCGCACTTTGAAGTTCATCTTCGTCCCCGGCGCAAAATCCGCCGGGTCTTCAAGCCACGCGACCAGGCTTTCCTCGGTCCAGACCTGACCTTCTTCGTTCAGCGCCAGCAGCGCGTCCGAATATTTATACCCGTCAACGCTGCCAATCTCACGCCCCACGACGCCCAGCAAATGCGGCCCGACGCCATTGCGGTCACGCTCAATCTGATGACACGCGGTGCAGCGGCGCATCAAACGCCCGGCTGCCGCCAGATCAATCGCCGCAGGCTCTTGCGCCGCCGGGGCAGTTTCTTCAGGTGCCACCTCCGCCGCAGGGGCGTTCTCTTCAGGCGCCTCTTCAGCAGCAGCTTCTTCAACAGGAGCCTCTTCAGCCACCTCTTCTTCAACCGCCGCTTCTTCAAC
>CAYXIZ010000151.1:0-6014 GCA_964465485.1 uncultured Rhodobacterales bacterium
ACCGCGTCGTCCACCGAAGGCTCCACCACGTCGATTTTCTGGAACCGGCGCGACAAGGCACGGTCTTTCTCGAAATGCTGGCGGAATTCCTTGTAGGTCGTGGACCCCATGCAGCGCAGCTTGCCGCCCTGCAAAGCAGGTTTCAGCAGGTTGGAGGCGTCCATTGCGCCGCCGGATGTGGCACCTGCACCGATCACGGTGTGGATTTCGTCAATGAAGAGGACCGCGTCCGCGTGCTCTTCCAGCTCCGTCATGACGGCTTTCAAACGTTCCTCGAAATCGCCGCGATAGCGGGTGCCTGCGAGCAGCGCGCCCATGTCGAGCGAGTAGATCGTGGTTTGCGACAGAATCTCAGGCGTCTGGCCGTCGACGATTTTCATTGCCAGACCTTCGGCGATGGCGGTTTTGCCGACGCCCGGATCCCCCACCAGCAGCGGGTTGTTCTTGCGGCGGCGGCAGAGCACCTGCACGCAGCGTTCAACCTCATGGGCGCGGCCAATGAGCGGGTCGATATCGCCGTCGCGCGCCTTGGCGTTCAGGTCGACACAATATTTGGCCAGTGCGGATTCCTTGGCCTCTTCCTCGCCTTGGGAGGCGTCGGTCGCGGCGTCCTCGTCAAAATCGGAGGAGCCGGAGACGGGACGCACTTCGCCGAATTCGGGGTCTTTTGCCACGCCATGGGCGATGAAATTCACCGCATCATAGCGGGTCATGTCTTGTTCTTGCAGGAAGAAGGCCGCGTTGCTTTCGCGTTCCGCAAAGATGGCGACCAGCACGTTGGCGCCTGTCACCTCAGTGCGGCCCGAGGATTGCACATGGATGGCGGCACGTTGGATGACGCGTTGGAAGGCGGCTGTGGGCACGGCTTCCGAGCCTTCGACATCGGTGACGAGCGTTGACAGCTCTTCTTCAATGAATTCCGACAGGGTCGCGCGCAGGTTTTCGAGATCAACCCCGCAGGCCTGCATGACCTTTGCGGCGTCGGGCTCGTCGGTGAGCGCGAACAGCAGATGTTCTAACGTAGCCAGTTCGTGGCGGTGCGCATTGGCCTGCGCAAGCGCCGCATGGATGGCTTTTTCCAGAGTGTCCGAGAATGATGGCACCCCTTGCTCCTTCATATCAGGGCAGAAAACGGGTCGAGGACCCGGGATCGACCTTTGCCTCTTAGACCTTACAGTTCGGTTTAAATTACGAACCTTCAAGTCTTTTTTCATCACATTCTCTGTGATCTAGCGTGAAAATAAAACTGACAAGCCCGCCTGACACCTCCTAGACCGTTGCGATCAAGGGCATTCTGGCGCAGGCTCAAGGCGAATTTGAGGCGCAAACATGGGTTTACAGCGATGCATCTCGACGTTCAGGACCTGAAGAGCTTTTATTACCGCACAAATCTTGGGCGTGTGGCGCAGCGCGCGATCCGCGCCCAGATGGCGGAGTTCTGGTCCAGCTGGAAGGGCGAGACCGTGGTGGGGTTTGGCTTTGCCGTGCCGCTGCTGCGCCCCTATCTGGCCGATGCGCGCCGCGTGGTGGGGCTGATGCCGGGGCCGCAAGGCGTGATGCATTGGCCTGCGGGCGTGCCTAATGTCGCCGTCTTGTGCGAGGAAACCCTGTGGCCGCTGCAATCGGGGCAGGCGGATAAGCTGATCGTCATGCACGGGCTGGAAATGTCCGAGAACCCTACAGCACTGTTGGAGGAATGCTGGCGGGTGCTCGCCCCCGGCGGGCGGGTGGTGTTCATCGTGTCGAACCGCGCCGGGCTGTGGTCGCGGCGGGACCGCACGCCTTTTGGCTTCGGGCGGCCCTATTCGCTGACCCAGCTGGAGGCGCAGCTGAAAAAGCACAATTTCTCGCCGGAGCGGCATCTGGCGGCGCTGTTTGCGATCCCCAGCGAAAAGCGCTTCTGGCTGAAAGCGGCCGCGATGATGGAGAATTTTGGGCGCAAAGTCTCCGGGCGCTTTGCCGGCGGCGTGGTGATGGTGGAGGCCACCAAACAGGTCTATGCGCCACGTCCCAAAGGCCGCGCGATCAAGGTGCCGAAACCGCTGCGGGCGCTTGAGGGCGCTCCGGCGGGTGCGGTGGGGCGGTTGCATGGCGAACCGCTGAAGAGCCGGGCAGGCGACTGAAGCAGCTACAATAGGTCGCAGGGGCAGGGGTCATCTCAGATTGGCCCGCAAAACAAATGCCTGTCGCCACTGACGATCCCAAGCCGCACTGGTTTATATGCGGGACCCTGCACGCGCGCGGATCGCGGGCCAAACCGGGCGATTTATTAACGGGTAAGGAGTTGCGCCGCGCAGAGGGCTTTGCTACATCGCGCCTGACTGTGGGTGACGTGGTGACGGTGCCCCTGCAAGAATGCCTAAGAAATTGCCTGAGGAACAAGCTGCCCAGCTTCCTTTGGCGCCAAGAATCGGAAGGGTGGACGTGTCCGAACCAGTCTCGATCTCAACCGGAATTGCAGCCCGCTATGCATCCGCCGTGTTTGACCTTGCCAAGGACGGCAAGAAACTTCCAGCACTTGAAAAAGACATTGATGCCTTGGAGGCCGCGTTGGGCTCCAGCGCCGATTTCAAGTCGCTGATCACCTCGCCGCTCTACTCGCGCGCCCAGCAAGGCGACGCGATTGCGGCCATCGCGAAGAAAATGAAGCTGTCGCCGACCGTGGCCAACACTTTGACGCTGATGGCCTCCAAGCGCCGCCTGTTTGTGGTGCCGCAGCTGATTTCGGAACTGCGCGCCCGCCTGTCGGACGAAAAAGGCGAGGTCACCGCCGAGGTCACCGCCGCCAAGGCGCTGACCAAAGCACAGCAAGACAAGCTTGCCAAAACGCTCAAAGCGTCCGTTGGCAAGGACGTGAAAATCAATATGGCCGTGGATGAAAGCCTCATTGGCGGTCTTGTCGTTAAAGTGGGCTCGAAGATGATCGACACGTCGATCCGCTCCAAGCTCGCCGCCCTGCAGAATTCTATGAAAGAGGCCGGATAACATGGCAATCCAAGCAGCGGAAATCTCCGCAATCCTGAAAGACCAAATCAAGAATTTTGGCAAAGAAGTCGAAGTGGCCGAAGTTGGCCGCGTGTTGTCCGTCGGTGACGGCATTGCGCGCGTTTACGGGCTGGACAATGTCCAAGCCGGTGAGATGGTCGACTTCCCCGGCGGCATCCAAGGCATGGCGCTCAACCTTGAAAATGACAACGTGGGTGTCGTTATCTTCGGCTCCGACCGCGACATTAAAGAAGGTGACACGGTCAAGCGCACCAACTCCATCGTGGACGTGCCCGTGGGCGACGAGCTGCTGGGCCGCGTTGTGGACGGTCTGGGCAACCCGCTGGACGGCAAGGGCCCGATCAAAACCAAAAAGCGCGCCGTGGCCGACCAAAAGGCGCCGGGCATCATCCCGCGCAAATCGGTGCATGAGCCAATGGCAACGGGCCTGAAATCCGTTGACTCGATGATCCCCGTTGGCCGTGGCCAGCGCGAGCTGGTCATTGGCGACCGCCAAACAGGTAAGACAGCCATCGCGCTGGACACGATCCTGAACCAAAAATCCTATAATGACGCGGCGAAAGACGAGGGCGGCAAGCTCTACTGTGTCTATGTGGCGATTGGCCAGAAGCGCTCCACCGTGGCGCAGCTGGTGAAAAAGCTCGAAGAGACCGGCGCGATTGACTATTCCATCGTCGTCGCGGCCACCGCGTCCGACCCGGCTCCGATGCAGTTCCTGGCACCCTATGCCGCGACCGCGATGGCCGAGCATTTCCGCGACAATGGCCGCCACGCGCTGATCGTCTATGATGATCTGTCGAAACAAGCCGTGTCCTATCGCCAGATGTCCCTGCTTCTGCGTCGCCCGCCGGGCCGTGAAGCCTATCCGGGTGACGTGTTCTATCTTCACTCCCGCCTGCTGGAGCGCTCCTGTAAGCTGAACGAAGATAACGGCTCCGGCTCTTTGACCGCGCTGCCGGTTATTGAAACCCAAGGCGGCGACGTGTCGGCCTTTATTCCGACAAACGTGATCTCGATCACCGACGGCCAGATCTTCCTTGAAACCGAGCTGTTTTACCAAGGCATCCGCCCTGCGGTGAACACGGGTCTGTCCGTGTCGCGGGTTGGCTCCTCGGCGCAAACCAACGCGATGAAATCTGTCGCGGGTCCGGTCAAGCTGGAGCTTGCTCAATACCGCGAGATGGCGGCCTTTGCGCAGTTCGGCTCCGACCTTGATGCCGCGACACAGCAGCTGCTAAACCGTGGCGCGCGTCTGACAGAGCTGATGAAACAGCCGCAATATTCGCCCCTGACCAACGCGGAGATCGTTTGCGTGATCTATGCAGGCACCAAAGGCTATCTGGACAAATTGCCCGTGGGCGATGTGGGCCGGTTTGAAAAAGGCCTGCTGGCGCATCTGCGCTCCAAAGCCCCTGAGGTGCTGGAGATGATCACCAAGGACGACCCGAAGATCAAAGGCGAGGCCGAAGACAAGGTCAAAGCCGCGATTGACGCATTCGCCGCAGATTTCGCTTAAGGGAGCTGGCAGATGCCCAACCTGAGTGACCTTAAAAACCGGATCGCGTCGGTCAAATCGACCCGCAAGATCACCAAGGCGATGCAAATGGTCGCCGCCGCAAAACTGCGCCGTGCGCAGGAAGCGGCGGAGGCTGGCCGTCCCTATGCGGAACGGTTCAACGCTGTGATGGGTGGGCTTGCGGCCTCCGTGGGCACCTCTGACGGTGCGCCTCGCCTTCTGGCGGGGACCGGCTCGGATCAGACCCAACTGCTGATCGTGATGACCGCTGAGCGCGGGCTCTGCGGCGGCTTCAACGGCAACATTGCCAAGCTCGCCAAGGCGGAAGCGGGCAAGTTGATCGCGGCGGGCAAGACGGTCAAAATTCTGACCGTTGGCAAGAAAGGCCGCGAGGCCATCAAGCGTGATCTGGGCGAGCACTTTATCGGCCATGTCGACCTGTCCGAGGTCAAGAGCGTGGGCTATGCCAACGCTTCTGAGATCGCGCAGGACGTGCTGACCCGCTTTGACGCGGGCGAGTTTGACGTGGCGAAGATTTACTACTCGAAATTCCAGTCGGTGATCAGCCAGATCCCGACCGAGCAGCAGATCATCCCGGCCTCGTTTGAGGCGGTGGAGGAAGACGCAACGGCCTCGACCTCCTACGATTACGAGCCAAGCGAGGAAGGCATCCTTGCTGACCTGCTGCCGCGCGGCGTGGCCACGCAAATCTTTAGCGCTCTGTTGGAGAACGGCGCGTCCGAGCAAGGTGCCCGGATGTCCGCCATGGACAACGCCACCCGCAACGCGGGTGACATGATCGACAAGCTGACCATCCAGTACAACCGGACCCGTCAGGCCGTCATCACCAACGAGCTTATTGAAATCATTTCGGGCGCTGAAGCGCTCTAGACCCGGAGAACCAACATGGCCAATGCAAAAGGCAAAATCACTCAGGTCATCGGGGCCGTTGTGGACGTTCAGTTCGACGACCACCTGCCTGCGATTCTGAACGCGCTGGAAACCGACAACCAAGGCAACCGCCTGATCCTCGAAGTGGCGCAGCACCTTGGCGAGAACACTGTGCGCGCCATCGCGATGGACTCCACCGAAGGTCTGGTGCGGGGCGGCGACGTGACCGACCTGGCCGAGCCTATCTCGGTTCCAATCGGTGCAGGCACGCTGGGCCGCATCCTGAACGTTGTGGGTGAGCCCGTCGACGAGGGTGGCCCCGTCAAACACACCGAGCGCCGCGCCATCCACGGCGACGCGCCTGACTTTGCGGACCAATCCACCGAGTCCGAAATTCTGACAACCGGCATCAAGGTTATCGACCTGCTGGCCCCCTACACGAAGGGTGGTAAAATCGGCCTCTTCGGCGGTGCGGGTGTTGGCAAAACCGTTTTGATCATGGAGCTGATCAACAACATCGCGAAAGTGCACTCCGGTGTGTCCGTCTTCGCGGGTGTGGGGGAGCGGACCCGTGAGGGCAACGACCTCTACCACGAGATGA
>CAYXIZ010000152.1:0-5997 GCA_964465485.1 uncultured Rhodobacterales bacterium
GTGCTCATCAGCGCCAGAGCCGCTGCGGCTGTAAAAATTTGGTTTCTCATGAAGTCTCTCCCTTTGGTGGCGCATCAGCACACGCCGCATCTTATCTTGGCAGTCTGGGAATCGGACCCAAAGCGCTTTGGATGACTGGACCGTGACCGACAGCCGCCAAGCTGTCAATAAAAACCACGTCTTCCTGCATGAAATTAGGGCAGTTTCCTGCAAATCGAGAATTGGCCCTTTGACCCGCAGCGCTTTCCTCTTTACCAATTCCCCTGCAACTTCAAAGCGCTTTGGTACACCGCAAGATGAATTTACGCGAACTTTCGGAACAGTTGGGCCTGTCCCAAACGACGGTCAGCCGCGCGCTGAACGGCTATCCGGAGGTCAGCGAGGCCACGCGCAAGCGCGTTCAGGACTTTGCCGAAGCCCACCAGTATCGCCCCAGCCAGAGAGCGCAATCGCTGGCCACGGGCAAGTCGATGCAGATCGGGCATGTGATCCCCTTCTCGACCCAGCATGAGATGGTCAACGTCGTGTTCGCAGATTTCATCGCGGGCGCGGGTGAGGTCTATGCCAAACATGGCTATGACATGCTCTTGTCGGTGGTGAATGATCATGACGAGGTGCAGGCCTATTCGGAACTGGCGCAAAAGGGCTCTGTCGACGGGGTGATCGTGCACGGGCCGACGCGCGACGATCCGCGGATCGCGCTGCTGCAAGAGCTCGACATGCCCTTCTTCGTGCATGGCCGCGCGACGGATGTGGGCACGCCCTATAATTATCTCGACGTCAACAACACCCGCGCCTTTGGCCGCGCCACGGAGTTTCTGCTCGATCTTGGCCACCGCCGCATCGCACTGATCAACGGGTTGGAGCGGATGGATTTTGCGCGCCGCCGCCGCGAGGGGTATGAGGATGCGCTGCGCGTCGCAGGGATTGCGCTGGACCCGGCCATCATGCGCTCTGACGAGATGACAGAGCCTTACGGTCACGCCGTCACCAAGGAGCTGCTGGCCTTGGATGACGCGCCGACGGCCTTCATCGCCTCCTCCATCATTTCCGCGCTTGGCGTGCGCCGCGCCATCGAGGAGCGCGGCATGAGTGTGGGCAAGGACGTGTCGATCATCTGTTTTGACGACGCGATTTCCTACATGCCCAACGGCGCGGGCGAGCCGATTTTCACCGCCACAAGATCCTCTGTGCGCGACGCGGGCCGCCGCTGCGCGGAGCTGCTGATCGACCTGATCAAAGACCCCGATGCAGCCCCCGTGGCGGAGCTGTGGGAGGCTGAGCTGGTCGTGGGCCAATCCACCGGCCCTGCCCCGAACCGCGACGCTGTTTCCAAGTCTTCGAAAGCATAGAACATGGATTTCTCCCGCTCCGACTTCCCGCAAGGGTTCCTCTTTTCTGCCGCCACGTCTTCCTACCAGATTGAGGGCCACGGATTTGGCGGCGCGGGCAAAACCCATTGGGACACATTCGCCGCCACCCCTGGCAATGTGGTGCGCGCAGAACATGGCCAGCTGGCTTGCGATCACTATAACCGCTTCGAGGAAGACCTTGATCTGGCCCGCGACATGGGGCTGGACGCCTACCGCTTCTCGACCTCATGGGCGCGGGTGATGCCCGACGGGCGCGGCGCGGTAAATACTGAGGGTCTGGATTTTTATGACCGGCTGGTCGACGCCATGCTGGAGCGGGGCCTCAAGCCGCAGGCGACGCTCTATCATTGGGAACTGCCCGTGGCGCTGGCCGATCTGGGCGGCTGGCGCAACCCCGACATTGCCCATTGGTTTGGCGATTTTACCACCGTGGTGATGGAGCGGATCGGCGACCGGGTGTTTTCGGCAGCGCCCATCAATGAGCCGTGGTGCGTCGGCTGGCTCAGCCATTTCGAGGGGCATCACGCCCCCGGCCTGCGCGACATCCGCGCGGCGGCCCATGCGATGCACCATGTGCTGACCGCGCATGGGCGATCAGTGCAGGCGATGCGGGCGCTCGGCGTCCAGAATGTCGGTGCCGTGTGCAATTTCGAGGCCTCCCTGCCCGCCGATAGCAGCCCCGCTGCCGCCGCCGCGGCTCAGCTTTATGACGGCATCTACAACCGCTTCTTTATCGGCGGGCTGTTTCAGGGGGCCTACCCTCAGGACGTCATGGAGGGGCTGGCCCCGCATATGCCGAAAGACTGGCAGGATGATTTCGACCTGATCGGCCAGAAGCTCGACTGGTTCGGGCTGAATTACTACACCCGCAAGCTGATCGGCGCGAATGACGGCGCGTGGCCCTCTTATGATTATATCGACGGGCCGCTGCCCAAGACCCAGATGGGCTGGGAGATCTACCCCGAAGGGCTGCATCAGCTGCTGGTCTGGGTGGAACAGAATTACACCAAGGGCCTGCCGCTGTTCGTGACCGAGAACGGCATGTCCAACGCCGACACGGTCGGGCGCGACGACGTGGAGCGGATGGCCTATCTCGACAGCCATCTGGCCGCGTGCAAAAACGCCATCAGAGACGGAGCCAACCTGCGCGGCTACACGTTCTGGTCGCTGCTGGACAATTACGAATGGGCTCTGGGCTACGAGAAACGCTTCGGGCTGATCCATGTGGACTTCGAGACCCTTGAGCGCAGCCCAAAAGCCTCCTATTACGCGGTAGCCCGCGCGCTGGCTGAGTAAGGACACCGATTGATGAGCAAACACCCCGCCAACACCTACTCCCTTGTCGCAGATATTGGGGGCACCAACACACGTGTGGCACTGGCGGAGGGCGAGCGGTTGCTGACCGACACCGTGCACCGGTTCGAAAACGCCAAACATGCCGGGCTGGAATCGGTGCTGCGCACCTATATTGCCATGGAAGACGGCGTCGATTGCAAAGCCGCCTGCGTCGCCGTGGCGGGCCCTGTCAAAGACGGGCGCGGCACGCTGACCAATCTCAACTGGGAGATCGACGAGCCCGCCCTCGCGCGTGCCAGCCAAGCCGAACAGGTGGCGATCCTGAATGACCTGCAGGCGCAGGGCCACGCCATCGGGCGGCTGGCGGAGGGCTCCGTGCGCACATTGGTCGAAGGGCCCGCCGCGCCGGATGCCGCTGCCACCAAGCTGGTGGTGGGCGTCGGCACCGGGTTCAACATCGCGCCTGTCTATGAGACCCCCGGCGGGCGGTTTGTGCCGGCCTCCGAGGCGGGCCATGCCAACCTGCCCGTGCGCGCCGAGGAAGAGCTGGCGCTGATCCGCTATTTCGAGACCGCGCATGGGTTTCCGGCCGTCGAGGACATGCTCTCGGGCCGTGGCTTTGAACGCTGCTACCTGTGGCTGTCAGAGAAAGCCGGCACGCCTACTGAGAAATCCGCAGCCCAGATCATGAAGAGTTTTGAGGATGGCTCCGACCCCGTGGCCGGCGAGGCGGCACAGATGTTCGTGCGTATGCTGGGCACCGTGTCGGGCAACCTGTCGCTGATCCAGCTGCCCTTTGGCGGGGTCTATTTTGCGGGCGGCGTCGCGCGGGCTTTTTCTGCGCATTTCGACGCGTTGGGCTTTCTGGCCGCCTTCCGCGACAAGGGGCGTTTTGCAGGCTTCATGCAAAACTTTGCCGTCCATGTGATCGAGGATGACTACGCGGCGCTGACGGGCTGCGCCACCTATCTGCAAAACCGCTAGACCTGAGTTTTGGCCCCGCCCGCAAGCGCGGGCAGGACCAGTAAAGGCTTACTCCGCCGCGACGACGGGCTGGCCGTCCAGCCTGGACAGCTTGTCGCGTTTCACGAAGAACATATAGGCCAAGGCCAGCAGGTAGATCCCGATCACGACCGTGCCGACCCATTGGATTTGCAGCCACTGGCTTTGAAACAGCAGCGTCAGCACGAAGAGGCCAATGGCATTGGCCAGCACGTAGGAGGCGGTGCCGAACCGCTCCGTGGTGAGGTTCAGGTTGTCCGTGTAGAGCCGGATCAGCGAGTCAAACGAGTTGATCACGAACACGATCCCCACGATGGTCATAGCCCAGTTCGGCAGACCCGCCGTGCCGATGCCGTTGAGGTGGTAGTAATACAGCACCGAGAACCACAGCGCGAGTGGGATAGAGGGGAAGACCAGAAGGGCGGCCAGCAGCTGCCATGTCTTCAGCCCGCCCACAAAGCGGCTGACGAATTGCCCGATCATGATCGACCATGCGAACCACCAGAAGAGATAGAACTCGTGATACTCCGTCAGCGGGATGATGAATTTGTGGATATTGGCAAAATAGCCGCCGATATTGCTGGAGGTGGAGGCCAGATCCCCGACGCTCATGCCCGCGTTGAGGAACATGTAGACGATCAGCGCGAAGAACAAAAACGATGAGCTGACCGATAGAAGCTTCACGAATTTCAGGTCTGTGGAGCTGAAGGCCGCGATCAGAATCACCAGGAAACAGATCAGGTAGAAGACCGGCAGGATGGTCTCCCCGTCGCCGACCTCGGCAATGTAGTAAGGCATGTAGATCAGGAACAAGGCCCCGGTGAAGGCGCAGGTGGTGATGATCACAAGGTTATTCAGCAGCTTGACCGCCGGGATTTTGAAAAACCCCACACGCGGCTCGATGGCGCAGAAATAGAAGGTCGTCAGGAAGTAGAACGCCCAGATCAAAAAGCCCCAGAACCCGAACTCAAGCGCAAGCGGGTTGGTGAAGGCATAGGCGGGCTCTGTGGCGGTGTCGGCGTAGAGCGGGAAATCGAAGGCGAGCGGGAACATGATCAGCCCGACATCGAGCCCCGAGGTGAACAGAATGGCGATGAAGGTGAAAAGCGGCACCGGCGTGACGCCCGTGAGCGGCAGGTTCCACCACTTTATGACGCAGAATATAACCAGCACGAAGGCCAGTATGACCCCGAATGAGATGATTGACGTAAGCATGGTATCCCCCGAAATTTGCTCTTGTTTTTCTTCTGTGTAACGGGCGCACGCGCTTTTCCAAAGGCCTAATGCGGCCCGAGCGATATTTCATCTCACTTTGCGGCAAGCCGTGACGCTAGCCGCCTTTGGTGACGTCCGGCGCGTAGATCCAATCCTGCCGCGCATGGATCAGCGCGGGGCTCAGCCGCGCGGCGGCCCAGATTGGCGCATACGTTGCCAGCGATTGCAGCGCGCCGCCTTTGTGAAACAGCTCGAGATTTTCCATGGAGCGCTGCTGTATCCGCCCCGTCCGGTTGCGTCTCAGCGCAAAATAGCGCGTCAGCCCCTCGGCCACATCCTTGCCACTGGAGACGCAAGCGGCCAGCACCCACGCGTCTTCAAGGGCTTGCACCGCGCCTTGCGCCATGGACGGCACCATCGGATGCGCCGCATCCCCCAAAAGCCCCACAGGGCCGTCGGACCACGCCCCCAAAGGCGGGCGATCAAAAAGCGCCCAGCGGTTCAGCTCCCGCGCGGTGTGCAAAATGCTGGTGACCTGCGGCACGAAGCCCTTAAAGGCAGCAAAGGCCTCCGAGCGGCGGCCGGTGAGGTCCCAGCCCTCCTCCTGAAAGCTGTCTTCGGCCACGATGCCGACGAAATTGACCAGATCTCCGCCGCGTATCCGCGTGGTGACCGCATGCCGCCCGGCCCCTGCCCAAACGCAGGCCCCCGGCCCCGGCGCGTCCTCCTTCAGCACAGAGACCGGTACCGTCGCGCGCCACGCCACATAGCCCGTGAACCGCGCCCGCTCGGAGCCCGTCATCTGGCCCCGTATGGCCGAATGCACCCCGTCCGCGCCGATCACCAGATCGCCAAAGATGCGGCTGCCATCTTGCAGATAGACACTCGCCCCGCCGCGCTCGCGCACATAGCCGGTGACCTTGGCCCCGGTCCTGATCTCCCCGCCCGTGGCATGGGCGAGGCGCTCGGCCAGCACCCGGTGCAGATCAGCGCGGTGCACATGGATGTATTTCGCGCCCCAGCGGTTCTCCGCATAGCCCTTCATGGGCAGCTCGAAAATCTTGCGCCCTGTGCGCCCCATCGACAGGCGGATAAACTCCGGCTCAAAACA
>CAYXIZ010000153.1:0-5946 GCA_964465485.1 uncultured Rhodobacterales bacterium
ACCGACACCTGGCTGGAGAAATTCAAGGCGCGCGGCTTTGTGCCATCGCCTGTTATGCCGGTTGCCGAGTTCATCGCCCCGCAGGCGCGTATCGTGGAACGGCCCGACACCCCGATCGGGTCAAAGGGGCTGTTGAAAGGCTTGTTCGGCAGAGGCTGACGGCGCTACATCCGGTTTGGCGGGCGGTTGAACGCTTCGAAATGAGGCGAATTTTTGGCATTGTGGCCCGCGATGCGCCTTCGCGCTGTTCCAAATTCTCAGCTTTTTGTCACCCTTGGCGCTCACTGTTTCGATTGGCTCAACAGTTTCTCCAAAATGGTGAAGTTGACGTTACGAAATGCGGCGAAAGAGTGGCGATTTAGGGATGCTCTTTTTGAAAAAGAGGGTCATTATAGAGCTTCGTAAAAGGGGGAGGGCATCATGTCCGTAATTTTGAAAGCGGGGGTCGCTGTGTTGGCGCTTTCCGTGCCAGCGTCGGCCTCGGTGCTGACCAATACATTTACAAGCTATTACGCGTTTGGCGACAGCCTGACCGATGACGGCAAGCTGGGGCAGCTGTTCCCGCCGAGCCTTGACGGACGGTTCTCGAACGGACCGACCTACGCAGAAATTCTGGCAGACGAGTTCACGGATGCGGGGCTGGACACCGGCAATTTCGCTCTGGGCGGCGCCACCGCAAATGACGTGAACCTTGAGCCGCTGAGCACGTTGTCCACCTTTGCTGGCCAGATCGCCACCTTTGGCGGCGCCTTGGGCGCAGGGGCTGTGGCACCGGGCAGCAACCCGCTGGTCTCGGTGTTCTTCGGAGCCAACGACTTCTTCCAGGGCCGCAACCCGATCGAAGCGGCTGGCGACGTGGCACAGGGCATTCGCGATATCGCTGCTTTGGGTGAGGGGTTTGACGACTTCCTGCTTCTGGGCCTGCCCGACATTGGCAGCACCCCGGCCTTCGCTGGCGAAGGGTCCGAGGCGGCAAGTGCGGCCACGATGATCTTCAACGCCAAGCTGGCGCGCTACGTGCGCTACTTTGAGATAACTGAAGGCCTGACGATCACCAATTTCGACACGGATGCTGTGTTCCAATCGGTCATCGACAGCGTTGAAGGTGGCACGTTTGAATTTGGCATTCTGGATGTGACCACGCCTTGCACCGTATCGCTCAGCGAGCCCGGTCCAAGCTGTCTTGATCTGGGGATCGACCCAAACACGCTGCTGTTTGCGGATGCCGTGCACCCGAATGCCATTGCGCATGAGCTGCTGGCCGATGCGATCATCGCCCGCTACGAAGCTGACCTCAACGTGGTGCCGCTGCCGGCAACGCTGCCGCTGATGCTGGTTGGCATGTTCGGCATGGGTGTGCTGGCGCGTCGCAAAGCTGCGTAGACACGCCCTTTTAGACTAAGATTGAGGCCCGGATCCGTGAAGGAACCGGGCCTTTTTCGTGGGGATGTTGCGTTGTGGCGGCACGGCCACAGTCTGTGACTTCAAGAAGCTGTGACTGCCAAAATTGCGTGTTTTGGCCCAAAGTGCCGTGTCTGTAGCCGTGTCGGCTGCCACGCGACTCACCTCGACACCGGCTCTGCAATACAAGGGGTATTTTAGATGATGAACCGTCGTTCCGTTTTGACCACTGGCCTTGCCAGTGCTGCGATGCTTGCCACGCCCGCGCTGGCGCAGCGCAAAGCCTGGGTGATGCCCGAGGAATTCAAACCGCGTGTGATCCGTTTGGCAGGGGACCTGCCGGCGGGCGAAATCCATGTCGATCCCAGCGCCTTTGCGCTGTATTGGACGCTGCCCGAAGGCAAGGCGATCCGCTACACCTGCGGCATTGGCCGTGCCGGGCTTTATGAAAGCGGCACGTTTACCATCGGGGCCAAGAAAGAGTGGCCCTCCTGGACGCCAACGCCTGACATGATCGAGCGTGATCCGAAATACAAGAAATGGGAAAATGGCCAGCCGGGTGGGCCGGATAACCCGCTGGGCGCGCGGGCACTGTACCTGTTTGTACCGGGGGTTGGCGACACGTTCCTGCGTATCCACGGCACCTCCGCGCCGTGGACGATCAATTCCGCGGTCTCGAATGGCTGCGTGCGGCTGACCAATGCCCATATCGCGCATCTGTATCAGCAGGTGCCCAATGGCACGAAGGCCGTGCTGCATTAGGGCGGGCGACCACCAGACAGATTGAAGGGCGGCGGGATCAAACCCAGCCGCCCTTCTTTTTTGCAAAGAGTGCTTGGAAGAGGCCCTTAGCCGGGGGCTGCAACGGTCCGCAGGTACGGCAAGACGGTTGTGACCGTGCCAAACTTGGCTTCCGCATCTTCCGTGGAGACCGCCGGGGGCACGATAACGTCTTGGCCCACTTCCCAATTGGCCGGGGTCGCCACGCCTTTGGCGGACATTTGCAACCCGTCCAAAGCGCGGATGATCTCGGCGAAGTTGCGGCCCACGGTCATCGGGTAGGTCATCATCAGTTTCACCTGTTTATCCGGCCCAATGATGAAGACCGACCGCACGGTGGCGCTGTCGGCGGGGGTGCGGCCATCGGGCAGCACGGCCTCGGCGGGCAGCATGTCGAAGGCTTTGGCGACCTCAAGACCTTCATCGGCGACGATGGCGAATTCGGCCTTGGCTTGGGCGACTTTCTCGATGTCGGCTTTCCATTTCACGTGGTCCTCGACCCCGTCCACGGAGACGCCCAGCACCTTGGTGCCGCGCTTGGCCCATTCATCGGCCAGCTGCGCGACGGCGCCGAATTCGGTTGTGCAAACGGGCGTGAAATCCTTGGGATGCGAGAAGATCACAGCCCAGCTGTCGCCCACCCAGTCATGCAGAGAGATATCGCCCTTGTCGGTGGTGACCGTCAAATCGGGGATAGTGTCGTTAATACGAAGGCCCATGGCGCTCCCTTTCTATTGAAACTCACATCTCTTCAATATAGTGCCGATTAAACGCGAATGAACACCCTCGCATCCACTCCAAATTTGAGGCCCTCCATGAAAAACGCAAAAGACTTCTACATCGATGGCGCATGGGTTGCCCCCTCTGCCCCACATGATTTCGACGTGATCAACCCCTCCACGGAGGAAGTGTGCGAGACGATTTCGCTGGGTTCAGAGGCCGACACCAACGCCGCCGTCGCCGCCGCGCGGGCCAGTTTTGAGGCGTGGTCGCAGACCTCCAAAGAGGAGCGGATTGCGCTGCTGAAAACGCTGTCGGAGGTCTATAATGACCGGGCGGAGGAGATGGCGCAGGCGATTTCGCTGGAAATGGGCGCGCCACAGGATTTGGCGCGGGCGCAGCAAGTGGGCGCGGGGTCCTGGCATCTGGGCGGTTTTCTGAAGGCGCTGGAGAGCTTCGAGTTTGACCGCATGTTCACCGAGACCGAGGCGACGCTCTATGAGCCCATCGGGGTCTGCGCGCTGATCACGCCTTGGAACTGGCCGATGAACCAGATCGTGCTGAAGGCGGTTCCGGCGCTGGCCGTCGGCTGCACCACGGTACTGAAACCGTCGGAAATTTCGCCTTTGTCCGGCATTCTCTTTGCCGATTTCATTCACGAGGCGGGTTTCCCCAAAGGCGTGTTCAACATGGTCAATGGCGACGGGCCCGGCGTGGGCTCGCAACTGAGCGCGCATCCTGACGTGGATATGGTGTCTTTCACCGGCTCCTCGCGGGCGGGCAAGCTGATCTCTGTGGCCGCTGCCGAGACGCTGAAACGCGTGTCCTTGGAGCTGGGCGGCAAGGGTGCCAACATCATCTTCGCGGACGCGGACCCCAAAGCCGTGACGCAAGGCGTGGTCCGCTGCTTCCGCAACACCGGGCAGTCGTGCAACGCGCCGACCCGGATGCTGGTCGAGCGCTCGCGCTATGATGAAGCCGTCGAGCAGGCCACCGAAATGGCCAACAAGACCGTCGTCGGCCCGGCCTCGGAAGAGGGCAAGCATATCGGGCCGCTGGTATCGGAGATGCAGTTCGACAAGGTGCAGGCGCTGATTGAACAGGGTATTTCCGAGGGCGCCAAGCTGGTTGCGGGCGGCGTGGGCCGGCCTGAAAACCTGAACAGGGGCTATTATTGCCGCCCGACCGTGTTTGCCGATGTGACGCCTGACATGGAGATCTACAAGCAGGAGATTTTCGGGCCCGTTCTGTCGATCATGCCCTTTGACGATGAAGAGCACGCGATTGCGCTGGCCAATGACACGCCTTACGGGCTGACCAACTATATCCAGACCGAGGATCTTGAGAAGCGTCGCCGGGTGGCGCGACGGGTGCGCTCCGGCATGGTGGAAACGAACGGCTCGGGCTTTGCGCAAGGCTCGCCTTTTGGCGGCTACAAGCAATCGGGCAATGGCCGCGAAGGCGGCGTGTTTGGCCTCGAAGAGTTCTGCGAAGTGAAAGCGGTCAGCGCCTGGAAATAGGCGCTACGCAGTGTGAAAACGAAAACGGGGCGCATCATGATGATGCGCCCCGTTCTAATTCTAAAGCCCTGAAAAATCAGGAACGCGCGGCCTTAGGCCAGCGCGATGTTCACGGCGCTTTCGCGGCCGTCACGGCCAGGCTCGATGTCGAACGTGACTTTCTGATCGTCGCTGAGGCCAGTCAGGCCAGCGCGCTCAACAGCCGAGATGTGCACAAACACGTCTTTGCTGCCGCCATCGGGGGCGATAAAGCCGAAGCCTTTTGTAGTGTTAAACCATTTTACGGTGCCAGTAGCCATCGTAAGTCTCCTTTAATACTGCCCACGGAATGCGGCAGGTCGGCAAGGTCATGTCTGGATCGTGTGACTGAGCCTGAAAGGAGCAGTGATTCCGAGAGATGTAACGTCGCCTTCCCCACATGGACCCGTTGCGCGCATTAATCAAGGGCTGTGATCCCTGCCCCATTTGCCGTTCGGCGATTTCCAGCTAGTCTGAAACCCGCAAAACAGGAGCCCCGCATGCGCAAGATACAGTCCCAAGGCGTTCACCATATCACCCTGATGGGGGCGGATCGTCAGAGCTCGATTGATTTTTGGGAGGGGGTGATGGGCATGCCATTTATCTTTGACCAGCCCAATCTGGACGACCCAGACGAGGGGCATTTGTACTTTGACCCCGGCGACGGGCGGCTGATCACCATCTTCACCAATGAGACCCGCAAACCGGTGCATAACCGCACCCCGACAGACGCGGGCTGCGTGCATCATCTGGCGATCAACGTGTCGCTGGCCACCTACCGCCAGATTGCCGAACGGCTGGATGCGCGCGGGATCAAGCATTCCGGGCATAAGGACCGCGGGTTTATGGATTCGATTTATTTCAAGGACCCGCTTGGGTTTTTGATCGAATGCGCCTGCTACAAGTTCGAGCCGCCCGTGGGCTGCACCCATGCCGACGTGATGATCGAGGCGCATCGCCGCCGGGTGGCTGCGGGCGACAAGGCCATCGGGGAGGTGCATCTGGCCGACGCGATAGAGCATCTGGCCCATCAACGCCCATCACTGTCAGAGGACCGGGGCGCGAAAGACCCGTATTAGAAAGGGGCCTTGGCCTTGAATTCCATGCCGCGCCCGCCTTCGGGGTGGCGCAGTTTCAGGCTTTCGGCATGCAGCATCATACGGGGGTGATCCTGCCAGTTTTCTGAATAGAACGGATCGCCTATGATCGGGTGGCCCAGCTCTTTCATATGGACCCGCAGCTGGTGCGACCTTCCGGTTTTGGGAAAAAGCCGCATCCGCGTGGTGCCGTCTTTGACCGGGCCGCGCCGCCACTCGGTCAGGGCGGGCTTGCCGGTCTCGAAATTGACATGTTGCAGCGGGCGGTTGGGCCAGTCGACGATCAAAGGCAGCTCGATGGTCCCGGATTTCTCAGTCACCTCGCCATGGACGAGCGCGACATAGGTTTTCTTGGTGTGACGTTTTTCAAATTGCAGCCCCAGATGGCGTTGCGCCGCTTTGGTCAGCGC
>CAYXIZ010000154.1:0-5936 GCA_964465485.1 uncultured Rhodobacterales bacterium
AGCTTGGGGTCTTCCATCAACTGCGCATGGATGGCGCGGGCGGCGGGCAGGAGGGGTTGAATGGTCTCGTCCAGCTCCTCGTTGCGGTTCATCTGGTGCCAATAGGTGGCCCCCATCGTGCCATCCGTGTTGACCCGCGTGCCGGCCCGGCCACGCACGCTTTTCATCAGATAGGTCTCCCGGTTGCGCAGCGCGTAATGGTTCAGCTGGCCCAATTCATAGCCAATCGTGCCGCGTTTCATACGCCAACCTTGGGCATAATAGGCCTCCGGCATCTCCTCCCCGGAGCCATTGACCCAGCCCAGCGCCTTCCAGTCGTCACCCGGCACAATCTTGGGCCGATGCGCGCCTGTGACGGTGACGGCATCGGTGCGGTGAATGCTTTTCATCCCCCAGGCCTGCGCGGGTTTGGGGCAATGCAGCGGGGCCGCGTGGCGCAGGTCTTCGGTCAGGAACACGTCGCGATATGTCATGCGGTCGCCCACCCCGAACAGCCGCCATGTCAGGGAGATGCACTTGGCCTTGGGCGCGGCGGCGGTCAGCGCGCGAATGGAGCGGTCGCCGACATGGATGTTGATAAACTCATCCGTGTCGATCACCGCCACCCAATCGGCCTCCTGATAGGCCTGCTGGCGCGGCGCTTTGCGAAAGGCGCGCACCTGATGGGAGGGGCGCTGACCGGGCCGATGCGTGTTGTCGACATGGGTGACATGCCCCAGCTCTTGCAGCCGGGTGAGGATCGGCACGGTGGGGTCGTCGCAATCATTGGTGAAGACCAGAAAATGGTCGATCCCGATGGACAGATGGTAGGCGACCCATTCCAAGATGAACGGTCCCTCGTTTTTCATGCAGGTCAGGACCAGATACCGCTCCGACATGCGGCTACCGTTTATGGACCACAAGCACCTGATCGCGCTTGTTTTTGTTGAAATGCGCCTGAAAGACGAAACAGCCGGAGATATCTATGCGCAGGGCGTTGATCTCCTCGCTGAGCGCGGGGTCGGGATGGTCGAAAAACCCCTTCTTGAGATAGCTTTGAAACAGATCGGCGGTCTTCGGAAAGCCGTCGCGCTCCATGTTTTCGGGCTGCCAGCGCAGGTCTTCGATGACATAAAGCCCGCCGGAGGCCAGCTTGGGGAACAGCTCCAGAAAGCCAAATTGCTGGTGGTGGCTGGCATGCGACGCGTCGTCGATGATGATGTCGAGCTTGCCCATGTCTTTGGCCGCGCGGTTGATATTGTCGCGCTTATCCATGTCGCATTGCACGAAGCGGAACCGGTCCTCCTTGAACCAGCTGAAATCGGAGACGTCGAGCCCGATGATCTGGGCTTTCTCGAAATACTCCAGCCAGATGCGCACCGAGGGCGCGTCCGTGGTTTCGCGTGCCGCGTCCTTGCCATGCTCCGGCCCGCCGATTTGCAGACCCATTTCCAAAAGCGTGATCGCGCGTTTGCGGAAGGGCTGGAAGAGCATGTTGTAAAGCTCCGTGTAGCGGTGCTTGGTGGAGCCCTTGTCGGAGCCGTATTTATCGGCCAGATCCGTCAGGTTCACCTGCCCGCGCCCGTATTTGTCCACCGCCTGAATGCGAGGAGGCTGTGGCACGTCCACCTTGGGGACCTGAGCTTCTCGCGGCTTCACAGCCTTGACGGTGGCCCCTCTTTTGGCCGCCTCGTTCTTCTTGGCGGCCTCTTCCTTTTGCGGGATATAGTCAGGCATCGGCGCGTCGGCGGGGTTGATCTTGTGCTTTTTGATCAGCCGATCCAGCAAGCTGCCCGCGGGCGGCACCCCGTCCTCATGGGTCATCAGCCGGCGGCGCATGCGGCGGCCGTAAAAGTGGATCGAATAGGTGTTATCCGTGACATTGCGCGAGATGTCCAAGCCGGGACGCAGCATCATCAGGCGGCGTTTGAAGTGGAACGGATAGAGCCCCTCGGGCGGCAGGGCATAGCGCGCCTCGCCGGTTTTCTTCAGAAAATGCGTGATCGCATGCGGCCCCCAGACGCCCCATGGCTGCTCGCCCGCATGCAGCGGCTTTCCAGCCTCCTTGGCGGCCTCAAGTTCAGCCCGGTACTCTTTCCCATACCATTCGGGGATCGCGTATTCGTCATTGGTATACTCCAGCAACGCGGCCAGCGTTTCGCTGTCTTGCGGCAGGCCAAGCACGCCGCCATTGATATGGGTTTTGGACTCCCAGCCGTAAAAATGCCCGTTGGGCGTCTTGAACCGTTTGACGCAATAAGCGTCCGTGTCGGCCCAGATGATATCGTCGTGCTTTTCCAGAAGTTTGTAGCGCCACAGGTCGGAATGCAGCGCGGGCGAGCCGGTGCGTTCATGGGTCAGAAAGGTTTTTTGCGGCAGAATGTCATTGGCATCGCAGAGCTCGATACCGTCGGGAATATTGCCGACATCGCCATAGGTATACATCTTCACATGGTGGCCCGCATCGCGGAAGGAGACGGCGCAAAGTTGCTCCAGATAGGTCAGGTCGCCGTCAATCCACAGCTGCGCGATTGCGTAGTCTTTGCTCACGATGTGCCCCGCGATTGAGCGGGTTTGCCCCGCCTTGTTGCTTATGCTTGTTTCGATTTTCGCAAAGGGCAGGGTAAAACGCAAGGAAAAGGTGATTCGGCCCCGCGCCGGAATGCCTGCAAAAAAGAGGTGCCAAACCCTGGCCCAGAGCAGCCCCATATCGGTGACTTTGGTCACCACGATGCGCAACGAGGGCGCACATCTTTTGGAATGGATCGCCCATCACCGCGCCGCCGGGGTGGATGGGTTTCTGGTCTATGTAAACGAGTGCGACGACGGTACGGAGGCGCTGCTAAGCCTGTTGCCCGGGGTTGAGGTTGTGGCCTTGCCGGAGGGCAAGAAGCCGCCGCAATGGCGCGCGCTGAAAGCCGCTTGGGAGCATCCTCTGGTGGCGCGGGCCGACTGGGTCGCCTGCATGGATTGCGACGAGTTTATCAACTTTGGCAATGGTTTACGCGGCGTTCCTGATCTGATTGAAGCCGCAGGCGGGGACGCGATTATGCTGCCTTGGCGGCTCTTTGGGCATAATGGGCAAAGCGCGCTGTCCGA
Source organism: uncultured Rhodobacterales bacterium (assembly GCA_964465485.1). Lineage (GTDB taxonomy): Bacteria > Pseudomonadota > Alphaproteobacteria > Rhodobacterales > Rhodobacteraceae > Litoreibacter. Next base: position 3,079 of record CAYXIZ010000154.1, read on the forward strand.
TGCGCCCACCACCGCGCGCTTCACCCGTTGCGCAGCACCCGACATGCTCTATCCGGCCCTTGGCAGCTATTTCAAAACGCTGTTTCGCCGCGCGGGGCCGTTTCGCCAATTTGGCGTCCACCGGCCCAAACAGAAAAACGCGGACCGGCACGGGCTGCCTGACTGGCGCGACGGGTCGGGGCGGGAGGTGCAGGGCAGGTTGCCCGCCGATGACAGTCAAATCCTGCATTGGGGCGCGCCGATTGCGCGCGATCTGGTGCAGCTGAACCACTATTCGCTGCGCTCGGCGGCGGACTTCCTGATCAAGCAGGAGCGCGGCCTGCCCAACCACCAATCCAAACGCATCGACCTGACCTATTGGGTGGAGCGGAATTTTAACCATGTCGAGGATGCCTCGATTTCTGCCATGGCGGCAGGCACGGCGCGTGTGCTGGCGGAGTTCATGGGCCTGGACGGCGTGGCGCAGGCGCAAGCGGCCTGCCGCGACTGGCACCGCGCGCGGTTCGAGGCGCTTTTGGCCACGCCTGAAGGGGTGAAGCTCTACGGCCGCCTGCTGCTGGCAGATGGCAGTGCGGCGCTTCCCAAGGACGCGGCGCTGGCACTGGTCGAGGCGTATGGGAAGGCCCATAGAGGTGGCTGATATCTACCTGCACCGATCTCTGAATATCACCCAAGATCAGGGGGTTACGGTGCTTGATTGCATCGGCAAGCGCGACGCTCTGGGCGGTATGGGGCTGCGGGTCTTTTGCGCCATTGGCACGGATGGCGCACTGTTTGACCCCGCGCCGCGCGCAGGCTGCGCGGTCTTGAGCGAGGTGCGGATGATCAATGGCGGGGTGATGCTCAGCGGCATGGTGGAGGAGGCGTCAAGCACGCTGCGCATCGCGCTGCGGGACGGCGAACTGAGCTTGCCGGTGCAGGCCCCGGAAACGGAACTGTTTGACGGGCTCAACACTTGCATTGCAGAGCGTAACGGCGAGCCGCCGGAGGTGCTCGAGGACTGGCTGCGCTACCATGTGGAGAGGTTTGGGTTGCAAGCCGTGCTGCTTATTGATCGCGAGAAGTCAAGCAAAAACAACAGGATAACTCGCAGGCTTAAAGCGATATCCAAGCGGGTCGGGCTGACCCGTCTGGTCCATATCACCAGCGCCATGCCTTTGGGAAACGCGGTGGCGCCGCCCGCCTCGCATCCGTTCAACGCACCCGATGCGCCGGGCAAGGACCGCATGGGCACGCCGAAAGGCGACGCATGGACGGCTCCTTTGGCGGAGTTGCAGCTCTATGAATGGGCGCGGTGGCGGTTCCTTGAGCGCGCCCGCGCGGTGATGAACCTTGATCTGGGCGATATCCTCAAACCCGGTGCGGACCCGTTCGAGCAGGTCCAGAGTGCCCCTGCGGGCGTGATCCAATTGCTGGGCCAGCGGGTCTATCCGTGGCGGGTGCGCGCGGGGCAGGTGCCCCGGTTTGGCGACCATATTTGCCGTCAGTTCGACAACCCAAGGGCCAACCGCCGCTGGTGCCTTGTCCCGGAACGGCTGGAGCCGGAGCAAACCTGGCGGCTGGTCCGCGTGGGCGACGCGGCCCCCGATCCGCGTGATCAGGCCGGGTTTTTCCGGGCCATGGGCATTCGCCACCCCGACAGCACGGCGGCGGAGATCGTGCCGAAAACCTCGCTGATCGAGGACCCGGACTTGGTGAAAATGGCGCAGGAGGTCTGGTCCCACAAGCCGGTGCGCGCGCCCGAAAGCAAAATGCAAAAGGCCCCGAAGGCGGCAGATCAGGCGGGCCGCACGCTGATAGTGACCTGCATGAAAAACGAAGGGCCGTTCATCCTCGAATGGATCGCCTATCACCGCGCCATCGGGGTGGATGATTTTCTGATCTACACCAATGATTGCGACGACGGCACGGATGCGATGCTGGACCTTTTGATGAAGCGGGGCCTCGTGCAGCGCCGCGACAACAGGTTCCACGGCACCGGCGTGAAGCCGCAGCACTGGGCGTTGGCGGCCTCTGATAAGGAAGATTTGGTCCGCGATGCGGGCTGGATCATCTCGATGGATGTGGACGAGTTCATCAACATTCATGTGGGCGCGGGGCGGCTGCAGGACCTCTATAAGGCGGTGGGCGAGGCCAACATGATCTCGCTGACATGGCGGCTCTTTGGCAATGCGGATGTGCATGGGTTTGACGACCGCTTTCTCACCGACCAATTCACCCGCTGCGCGCCTGAGCTGATCCGAAAACCGCATCAGGCCTGGGGCTTCAAGACGCTGTTCCGCAATCTCGGGATCTATAAGAAGATGGGGGTGCATCGCCCCAAAGGGCTTAAGCCCGACCTGTGGGACAAGATCGCTTGGGTGAACGGGTCAGGCGCGCCGATGCCGCAAAAGCTGATCCGCAACGGGTGGCGGTCGACGACCGATAGCTACGGCTACGATCTGGTGACGCTGAACCACTATGCCGTGCGCTCCGCGGAGAGCTTTCTGGTCAAGCGCGAGCGGGGCCGGGTCAATCATGTGGCGCGGGATCAGGGGCTGAATTACTGGTTCCGGATGAACAATAACGAGGAGGAAGACCGCTCCATTCTGGACAAGCGCGAGCGGCTCACGGCGGAGTATGACGCGCTCATGGCCGATACTGAGATCGCGGCGGCCCACAAAGCCTGCGTCGCCGCCCACCGCTCCAAGATCACGGAGCTGCGCGGCACGCCAAGCTACGCGGCCTTTTATAAGGACCTCACCAGCGCCCGCATGCAGCGGCTCTCCCGCATGCACCGCCATTTCGGCGCGAATGTGTTTCTGACAGGCCCGCAGGTGGTGCCCGACAAGATCGCCTTCCAAGACGACCTGCCGGAT
>CAYXIZ010000155.1:0-5936 GCA_964465485.1 uncultured Rhodobacterales bacterium
CCAGAAAACCTTCGCACTGACCAACGACTCGCCTGCCGAGAACATCGTTCGCTAAGCCCCCTCTCGCTGACCGCGAGACCCGGATAAAAACTGAAACGGCCTTCCTTTTAGCGAGGAGGGCCGTTTTTCATTGTCATGCCACTGGGCATCGGGAAGACTGTGGGCTGAGAGGGGACCGCTACATGGCCATCACCATCACTGCCATTATTCTGGTGCTCTATGCGATCTGGGCTTGGCGTCGGAAAGGCGCTCCCTCCGGCGCGCTTGCAAAGAAACCTGCCAAGAAAGCCTGCAACTGGGAGAAAACCGGCCACAGCAAGGGGCGGTTTGTCGAGTTTCGCTGCACGACCTGCGGAGTCAGCGCGATGCCGCATACCGGCAAGGCGCCGGTGGATTGCAAGAGCAACCTGTCGCGGCCTAACTGAGCTCGGACAGAATGGCCTGTGCGGCCTCGACCGGTGAGGGGGCTTTGACGATGGGGCGTCCGACCACGATATGATCGGCCCCGTTTGCGATGGCTTGTGACGGTGTTGCGATCCGTTTCTGGTCGCCCGCATCCGCGCCTGTCGGGCGCACGCCGGGGGTGACGATCAGACGGCCTTTGCTTTCAGACAAGGCCCGTATGCCGCGTGCTTCCTGGGGGGAGGCGATGACACCATCTGCACCCGCATCAAAGGCTTTTGCGGCGCGTTCCAGCACCAGCTCTTCCATATCGCCGTCGCGGATCAGCCCTGCGTCGAGATCAGCGCGGTTCAGGGAGGTCAGGATGGTGACGGCAAGGATTTTCAGATCTGTCCCCGCCGCGCCTTCTTTGGCGGCGCGCACCACATGCGGATCGCCATGGACGGTCAGAAAATCGAGATCGAACTGGCTCAGGCCGCGCACCGCATTTTCGATCGTATTGCCGATATCAAACAGCTTCATATCCAGGAAAATGCGCTTGCCGTGTTCCTGCTTCAGCTCATTGGCCAGTGCAAGACCGCCGCCGGTCAGCATGCCGAGGCCGATCTTGTAAAAAGACACCGCGCTGCCGAGGCTTTCCGCGATCTCCAGGCCTTTCAGCGCGTTTGGAACGTCGAGGGCAACGATGAGGCGGTCATCGGTTTGGGCATTTGGCATGGCGCAGCTCTCCGGGCAGATAGGGTCTGCCCTGATTGCGCGGCCAAGGGGGTAAGGTCAAGCGGCGCGCTGGGTCGAGCTGAAAGTGAAGCTGCGCGACAACTGCCGTGCGAGATCGCCGAGATGTGCCAGCTTTGCTTGGCCTGTTGGGGTCCGGGCGACCAGATGCGAGGCGTTGCGGGCACGTTGCTTCTTCGCCTGCGCCACCAGCTTTTTTGAGACAAAGCTGAAATCGCTGTCGATGGGAAGGCGCAGGGAGGTTGGGAATTTAAGGTGGTCCGGCCCCTCATGCATCACCACCAGCGCGTCAAAGCTCTGGGTGGCGGCGTTGTAATGCAGGTTCTGGACTTCGATACTGTAGCTGCTCATGTGATTACCCTTTTTATACGAGTTTTATGGTCTCTGCAGTTAACTCTAAGCACCCTGATTTGGTTTCATAGGGGGGCTCGCGCAGCTGTGAGAGGCAGCGATCTTGCGTGATCCGGCCTGCATTTGCGCAGATCAGCCGCTTTGCCCGCCGATAAGGAACTCGATAATTTACGCAGGCTGCACCCTTGCGCAGGCCCGGTGCGGTTTCCATATCAAGATCAAGGTTTGCCGACCGAGGGTGCCGCGTGACGGGCCCAGTTTCACAGGCAGATGCTTATAGAAAGGAAATCTGATGAATTTGGAAAAGTTCACTGAACGGTCTCGCGGCTTCATACAAGCGGCCCAGACCATTGCGATGCGCGAAGACCATCAGCGTCTTTCGCCCGAACATGTGCTCAAAGCGCTGATGGATGACGAGCAGGGCTTGGCGTCCAATCTGATCACCTCCGCAGGCGGTGCGCCGGCGCGGGTTCTGGAAGCCGTTGATCTGTCGATTGCCAAGACCGCGAAAGTCTCTGGCGACACGGGCCAGGTCTATCTGGACACGCAAACCGGCAAAGTGCTGGCGGAGGCAGAGAAACTGGCCAAAAAGGCGGGCGACAGCTTTGTGCCGGTAGAGCGCTTGCTCACCGCGCTCTGCATGGTCAAATCGAAAGCGCGTGACGCGCTGGAGGCGGGCGGCGTCTCGGCTCAGGCGCTCAACAGCGCGATTGAAGACGTGCGCAAAGGGCGCACGGCAGACAGCGCCTCGGCGGAAGACAGCTATGACGCGTTGAAGAAATACGCGATGGATCTGACGGAGCGGGCGCGTGAGGGCAAGATTGACCCGATCATTGGCCGTGACGAGGAAATCCGCCGCACCATGCAGGTGCTGTCGCGGCGCACCAAGAACAACCCTGTTCTCATAGGTGAGCCGGGCGTCGGTAAAACGGCGATTGCGGAAGGCTTGGCCTTGCGGATCGTGGATGGCGACGTGCCCGAGAGCCTGCGCAACAAAAAGCTGATGGCGTTGGACATGGGCGCGCTGATTGCGGGTGCCAAATACCGGGGCGAGTTCGAGGAGCGTCTGAAGGCAATCCTGAACGAGGTCACGGATGCGGCAGGCGAAATCATTCTCTTTATTGACGAGATGCACACGCTTGTCGGTGCGGGTAAGGGCGAGGGCGCGATGGATGCGTCGAACCTGCTGAAACCTGCGCTGGCGCGGGGTGAGCTGCATTGTGTAGGTGCCACCACTCTGGATGAATACCGCAAACACGTGGAAAAAGACGCGGCCTTGGCGCGGCGGTTCCAGCCTGTGATGGCGGAGGAGCCGACCGTGGAGGACACGATCTCCATCCTGCGGGGCATCAAGGAGAAATACGAGCTGCATCACGGGGTGCGGATCTCGGACAGCGCCTTGGTGGCGGCGGCGACCTTGTCTCACCGCTATATTACGGACCGCTTCCTGCCCGACAAAGCGATTGACCTGATGGATGAGGCCGCCAGCCGCCTGCGCATGGAGGTCGACAGCAAGCCCGAAGAACTGGACGCGCTGGACCGTCAGATCATGCAGCTTCAGATCGAGGAAGTGGCGCTGTCAAAGGAAGACGACGCGGCTTCAAAGGATCGGTTGGAGGCCTTGCAGAAGGAGCTGGCCGATTTGCAGGAGAAGTCGTCTGAAATGACGGCGCGCTGGCAGTCGGAACGTGACAAGCTGGAAGGCGCACGCGAGCTGAAGGAACAACTCGACCGTTCGCGGGCCGAGTTGGATATTGCCAAGCGCGAAGGCAACCTCGCCAAGGCGGGGGAGCTGTCCTACGGCGTGATCCCGGAGCTGGAGAAGAAACTGGCCGAGGCCGAGGCCTCGGAAGGCGACGTTGTGGTTGAGGAGGCCGTGCGCCCAGAGCAGATCGCGCAAGTGGTCGAGCGCTGGACGGGCATCCCGACCTCGAAAATGCTGGAAGGCGAGCGCGACAAGCTGCTGCGGATGGAAGACGCCATCGGCAAACGTGTGATCGGGCAGCGTCAGGCCGTGACCTCTGTGGCCAACGCGGTGCGCCGCGCGCGGGCAGGGCTCAACGACGAGAACCGGCCTCTGGGCAGCTTCTTGTTTCTGGGGCCAACCGGCGTAGGCAAGACCGAGCTGACCAAGGCCGTGGCGGAGTTCCTCTTTGACGATGACAGCGCCATGGTGCGCATTGACATGTCGGAGTTCATGGAGAAACACGCGGTGTCACGCCTGATCGGCGCGCCTCCGGGTTATGTGGGCTATGACGAGGGCGGCGTGCTGACTGAAGCCGTGCGGCGCAGGCCCTATCAGGTGGTGCTGTTCGACGAGGTCGAGAAGGCGCATCCGGATGTGTTCAACGTGCTGTTGCAGGTGCTTGATGACGGTATGCTGACCGACGGTCAGGGCCGCACCGTGGATTTCAAGCAGACGCTGATTATCCTGACGTCCAACCTCGGCGCGCAGGCTCTGAGCCAGCTGCCTGAGAACGCCGACAGCTCAGACGCGAAACGCGATGTGATGGACGCGGTGCGCGCCCATTTCCGGCCGGAATTCCTCAACCGTCTGGACGAGACGATCATCTTTGATCGGCTGGCCCGTGACGACATGGCGGGCATCGTGGATATCCAGCTGGCGCAGCTGGATAAGCGGCTGGCGTCTCGCAAGATCACGCTTGATCTGGATGACGGCGCACGCAAATGGCTGGCCGATGAGGGCTATGACCCGGTCTTTGGGGCCCGGCCTTTGAAACGCGTGATCCAACGCGCGTTGCAGGATCAACTGGCCGAGATGATCCTGGCCGGTGACGTGCTCGACGGCTCAACCATTGAGGTCAGCGCTGGCGCCGACGGCCTGATCGTGGGCGACCGCGTCGCGGCCTCCAACAGGCCGAAGCCGGATGAGGCGACGGTTCATTGATCGCAGCAAAACATGTGTCGCGGCTTTTGCCGCGATGATATTGCGGGGCCGGGTCTTGGGTGACCCGGCCCTTTCTTTTTGTTCGGTTTGTTTGGGTGGGTCTGAGTTTGGCACCTTAGCGCTGGTTGTGGGTGCGGATTTGCATATTTGAGGCAGAAAGAAGCCGGGAGTGGGGGCTTTGGGCACGGTCTCGCGTTTCGTGATCGGATTTTCACGGGGCCGTGAGCATCTGGGCCGTTACGCCCTAGTAGATGTGCGTGAATGCGCAGAATTAAGACAAATCTTAAGTATATGCGCATTGATGCTGGGTGCGGTGAGGCGCATATTCATCTCATCAACCGGCACACACCGCCGGACTCACACAGCCCAAACGGGCAAAATACACTGGAGATTATCACATGAAGACCATCATCGCATCCGCACTCGTCGCCCTGTCCTTCGCAGCACCAGCCGCCGCCGGAACATCCGCTCAAGCCTTTTTTGCCCTTGGCAATGACAGCGCTGCTGAGCGCATCGTGGGTGCCACATCAAGCGGCGACGCGGTCGGCACGGCGCAGGTTCTGGCGCTGGTCAACGACAGCCCCGCCGAAAACACTGTGAGCTTTGAGCGTGCGCGCAATGTGGACGTGTCCGCAATCCAGGCGAAGCTGGCTTTGACCAACGACTCGCCTGCTGAAAACTAAGAAAATCTTCTGCCAGAGGCAGAACAAAGGCGGCCTCCCCCAGCGAAGGGGGAGGCCGTTTTCGTTTAGCTCGCGGGCATGATCACCTTGTCGATCACATGGATCACGCCGTTGGAGGCTTCCACATCCGCGGTGACGACATTGGCGTCATTCACCATCACGCCGCCTTCGGTCGCGATGGTGACATCGCCGCCCTGCACGGTGGCGGCCGTCATGCCGTCAGCCAGATCGCCCGACATCACTTTGCCCGGCACCACGTGATAGGTCAGGATCGCGACCAGTTGGTCCTTATTCTCTGGCTTGAGCAGAGTGTCCACCGTGCCTTCGGGCAGCGCGGCAAACGCCTCGTCGGTTGGGGCGAAGACAGTGAACGGCCCGTCGCCTTTGAGCGTCTCCACCAACCCGGCAGCGCCTACAGCGGCAACCAGTGTGTTAAAGCTGCCGGCTTCAACTGCAGTGTCGACAATGTCTTTGGAGTGGCCATCCGCAAAGGCGGCACCCCCCATCAGGGATGCGGTGGCGGTCAGAGCGATAAAACTTCTACGTAGCATAGTGTTCTCCAGTCAGAGTGAGTGAAGACATCCTGTTTTGGACATCGTAAAGGTTACGCAGCAAACCGCGCGGCGGTTTCCGCCGATCAAGAGAAATCGCGTTTGACCCGTAAGATCAGGGCTCTAAGCCCGGCTCTTCAGGCATTTCCACAAATAATTTTGTTAAATCAATCGGTGATCTGCCCGCGCTGAGTCGGTGGGTCGCGGGACGGGTTTGAGCGATATTTCAGCCATCTCACGCGTTGTGAGGGCTTTCTCACGGGGCCGTGTCGGTATGGGCCAAGCTGTAGGATTGATTGTGCGTTC
>CAYXIZ010000156.1:0-5822 GCA_964465485.1 uncultured Rhodobacterales bacterium
GCGCTGGCGATTGGGTGCACCGTGGTGGCCAAGCCTGCGACGGCGACGCCCTATTCGGGGCTGGCCTGGGGTGCCTTGGCCGAAGAGGCCGGCTTCCCGGCAGGCTCGGTCAATGTGGTGACGGGCTCCGCGCGCAAAATCGGCGGCGCGATCATGGATGATGCGCGGGTGCGCAAGGTGACGTTCACCGGCTCCACGGAAGTGGGCAAGGAGCTGATCCGGCAATCGGCTGGAACGGTGAAGAAGGTCTCCATGGAGCTGGGGGGCAATGCGCCGTTTCTGGTGTTCGACGACGCGGATGTGGACAAGGCTGTGCAGGGCGCGATGGTGTCGAAATTCCGCAATTCGGGGCAAACCTGCGTGTGCGCCAACCGTATCTATGTGCAGGCGGGCGTCTATGATCAGTTCGTCGAGAAGCTGATCGCGGCCACGGCGGCGATGAAGGTGGGCAACGGGCTGGAAGACGGCGTCGAGCAAGGCCCGATGATTGACATGGACGCGGTGGAGAAGGTCGAGGAGTTCATTGCGGACGCAACTGGCAAAGGTGGGACCGTGGCGCATGGCGGTAAGCGGCATGACAAGGGGCAAAGCTTTTTTGAGCCGACCGTCATCACCGGTGCCACGCAAGAGATGATGTTCGCCAAGGAAGAGATCTTCGGCCCCATCGCGCCGGTCTTCAAATTTGAGGACGAAGACGAGGCGATTGGCTGGGCCAATGACACGGAGTTCGGGCTGGCCTCTTACGCCTATACACGCGACGTGGGCCGGATCTTCAAGCTGACCGAGAAGCTGCAATATGGGATGATCGGGATCAATTCGGGGCTGATCACGACCGTGGAGGCTCCGTTTGGCGGGGTGAAGGAAAGCGGGCTCGGCAAAGAGGGCGGTTCTCAGGGTTTGGAGGACTATATGGAGACCAAATACACCGCGATTGATTTTTGATCCCAGTGATCTGATCGGCCCTGCGGGGCGGATATTTTTGAACATGGAAAGGGGTGCCTGACGTTATTTGGGGTGCCCCTTTTTCTTGCGTTTGAGCGGAATTCTGACAGGGTGCGGCTATGCGTGTTCCTGTGATCGACAACCTGCAATATGTGAACTGGTCGGAGACCGCCTTTCGGCAATTGCGGGAGGGGGGCGTGGACGCGATCCATGTGACCATCGCCTATCACGAGAGCTTTCGCGAGGCGGTGCTGAATGTGTCGCAGTGGAACCGCTGGTTTGAGCAATATCCTGATTTGATTATGCGGGGGGCCACGGGCGAGGACGTGCGGCGCGCCGTTGAGACGGGGCGGACGGCGGTTTTTTTCGGGTTTCAGAACCCCTCCCCTATGGAAGATGATGTCGGGCTGATTGAGGTCTGGCACCAGCTGGGCATCCGCTTCATGCAGCTGACCTATAACAACCAGTCCTTGCTGGCGACGGGCTGTTACGAGGAGGACGACACCGGTTTGACGCGGTTTGGACGGCAGGCGGTGGCGGAGATGAACCGGGTGGGCATGGTCGTGGATATGAGCCATTCGGGCGACCGCTCCACGCTGGAGGCGATTGCGCATTCGGCGCGGCCCATTGCGATTACGCACGCCAATCCTGACTGGTGGCATCCGGCGTTGCGGAACAAGTCGGACGAGGTTTTGCGCGCCTTGACCGGGGCGGGCGGGATGCTTGGGTTTTCGATGTACCCGCATCATTTGAAGGATGGCACGGATTGCACCTTGGCGAGTTTCTGCGAGATGATTGCGGAGACCGCGTCGCGCTATGGAGCGGAGCATTTGGGCATCGGTTCGGATCTGTGTCAGGACCAGCCGGACAGCGTGGTGACGTGGATGCGCAATGGGCGCTGGTCCAAGGAGATGGATTACGGCGAGGGGTCTGCCTCTGCGGCTGGGTTTCCGGCGCAACCTGACTGGTTTGTGGACAACCGCGACATGCCAAACCTCAGCGCCGGGTTGTTGGCGGTTGGTTTTTCGCAAAGTGAGATGGAGGGGATCATGGGCGGCAATTGGCTGCGCTTTTATGACGCCTCTTTTGGTGCGCAATGAACGCGCCGTTGCCTGCCCAAGAGCCGTTGCGCAGCCCCGATGAGGTGATGCGGCTGGCGCGGATGGGGGCGATGTTCCCGACGCGGTTGAGCTTTTTGCGGACCCTGATGCGGCGGCTGTCGGCTGAAAAGGTCGTGGTGACGCGGCCTCATTGGGAGATGGACGCGGAAGGCTACGGGCATGGGGTGTACCAGCTTGATCTGGGCGGGTTCACCTATTCGCTGGTGGCGGTTTCGAACCGTCTGGACCCTGAGCAGCGCACCGACCGGGTGATCGCGGAGGCCTGGGACGCGGCGTTTGTGCTCTATGACGGGGTGCCGGATCAAAGTGAGATTGCCCGGATTTGCGCAAGCGCGCCGTTGCAGGAGGCTGGGCGGTTCACGCCGCGTGATCTTGTGCTGAGCCGGGCCAACAAATCGGTGCGGCTGTTTGCGCATGTGACCTCCGCCTTGCGGGACGGGACGCCGGTGGATGCGGAGATGGTGGCGCAGATCGGGTATTTGATGCGCACCACGGCTGTCTATGGCAATGGAAAATTCGGGATTGCCGATCGCAGCGTGATTGCGGAGCGGCCGGGGCTGGACGGGCCTTTCATGGCGGAGATGCTGACCGTCTGGCTGATCCGTGGCTTCACCCATGATCTGGCAGAGCATGTCGGCGGGGCTGCCTTGGAGCGCAAGCTGAAGCGGCATATTGGCGTGGGGAACTCGACCGGGTTGGGGATGGCGCCGTTTTTGGTGTCGCATCCGGAGCTGTTGAACAACTGGATGATGGTGCGGGAAACCGCGCTGGCGCGGGTGCGGGCGCTGCCTCGGGTCGATGCAGGGGCTTTGCTGGAGCTGGCCGCGCGTGCGGCGCGGCATTTGGCGCAGTGGCAGGTGCCGGATGCGGCGCATCAGGCGCGGATCGAGCGGTTGCGCGAGGAGTGGGACAGCTTGTGCTGCGGCATGGCGGAGCTGCTGGATCAGCCCAAACCGCTGGATCAGCTCGTGCGGGCGAGCCATGTGTTTGGGCTGGATTGTCAGGAGCTGGTGGTGAGCCTTGTGCTGGAGCCCTATGGCGCGCTCATTGACGGGCTGAGCGAATGTATGGGCATGGCCGCCCCGGTGCCGCTGCAACCGGCGATGGGTGTCGCGCAGTTGCGGGAGCTGATCGACCTGAATTTCCACTGGGCTTTGCCGATGGATTTTGACTGCGACGCGGGCTGCGCGCAGTTCTGGTATGTCTCGGAGGAAAAGCTGGAGCCTCGGCTGGGGGCGCGTCACGAAGAGCCGGGGGCGGAGCTGGAAAGCCCGCTGGATATTGGCCGTCAGGTGCAGGCCTTGTCCTTTGATCTGAACGACTATGAGGGCTCGCTGGCGGCGTTCTTGCGGGACTTCCCGCAGCATCGCTCCGCCGTGCGGCGGGTGCAGAGGACGGCGAGCCATCCCTATGCGGAAATTCGCGACAACCTGATCGGCGAGGACTGCCGCCCGATTGATATGCTGCGCTGCAAGCTGTCGTTTTTTGGCGCGTCCAAGTTTGACCCGAAATCTGACCGCTGGACCCGGATCACGCTGGCGCAGGGCGCGCCGCTGCATGACGAGCTGGCGGCGGCGGATGATTGGTGGCTGCCGGTGTTTGATCCGTGAGAGGCTTTGCGAGATGACGGGCCACGACTGGTTTGACCGTTTCGTGGCGGCGGGGCCGGGCTATGACGGGGTGCGGATGTCCTTGGCCGAAGTGCAGGCGCTGCTGCTGAAAGCGGGCATTGGCGCGGGGCTGCCTTTGGGCCATGCGGAGGATTTCAGCGGTTTGGCCGACTTGCTGGCCAGCGACCCGCAGCTTTTTGCGATGGCCGTGGCCGCACTGGATGGCCCGCATGAGCCTGCGCATATGGAAGGCACTGACGCGCATGTGGTGATCGCGCGGTCCTGCGTGTTGATGACGGGGCCGGTGGTGATCGACGCGCTGTTGGCCGGGGCCACGCGGGTGATCCTGCACCGCATCGACTGGCCGCTTTTGCTGTGGCCGATGCTGTCGCGGGCGGAGCAGGTTTACGGCCTGCGGTTCGGGTTGGTGTCGGGGGCCAAGGGCTCGGTCATTGTTGAGATTGCGGAGCGGGGGATGCTGGACGCGTTTGGCGATGTGCAGCCTGTGCCGGTTCAGATTCTGGAGAAGCTGAAAGCCTTTGCGGCGCGGACCTATGTGCCCGCCAGCGAGGCATCGCGGGCGGCGGGGGCCGGGGCGGGGCTGTCGGATAATGACTAGCTGCCCCGGCTTGTTTTTGGGTCAGACGCTCAGGCTGGGCCAGTTGGCGTCGCCATCGGCGATATAGCCTGCGATGTTTTTGTCCCAGCGACGCTGGATGCGGCGCGAGTAGTTCAGGTAGAGCTTGCCGTCGACGATCTTCCACGCCTCCGGGATGGTTGAGGCCAGCGAGCCTTGCGCCACCGCATAGGCGCAGAAGCCGCCATATTGCGGGGCGTACTCCTCGGGGGCGGCGGCGAAGAGATCGCGGTTTTCGGCGGAGGAGAAGCGCCATGTGACGCCGTTCCAGTCATGGGTAAATTCCTTGCTGCCCCTGACCGGCTTTCCTTCGGAGAAATAGGCCACCGCGTCGCTGCCATCAATGGCCACGCCACGGCTGGAATAGGTTTTGGTTACGGCGGTGGAGGCGGTTGCGGGCAGGGCCGCCAAGAGCGGGAGGGCTGCGCCCATCTTCAAAAGGGTGCGACGGGTCGGTTGCGTGGCAAGGGTCATGGGCGGGTCTCCTGTGGTCTTGTGATGTGAACGTAACTGGGAGATGGAGGTTTGGCACGGCATTACCACCCGCCTGACGCAAATGTCAGCGGGTGTTATGTCAGCTTTGGACGTGGTGCTAGCCGCGTTGCCCGTAGTAGAGCCCAACGGTGTGCTCGGCCTCTGCGAAGAACAGCCAGCGGGTGGTCAGCGCGCCTGCGACATGGGCAAGGATGGCGACGATGGCCAGCATGTGGCTGAACGGGAAGAACATCAGCAGCGCCCATGGCAGCAGCGACAAAAGCGCCAGCCCGATGATGCGCAGGTTGCGCGAGTGTTTGCGGCCGATGACGTGGACCATTTCCTTCATCAGGTAGTTCTTGGAGCTGTGCGGCGCCTCGAACATGCGGGTCTTGCCGATGGTGCCGAGGCCTGTGGCGGTCTCGATGGTGGAGCCTGACGCAGCGAAGCGTTTATCGCCGATAACCCATGCAAGAACTTGCAGAATACCGATGGTCACAAGCCCTGCGGCGGCGATCTGGACCTGTCCCGTGAGAAAGGCCCCGCCCGTGAGCGCGTAGCTGAGAAAGACCAGCGGCGTGGTCCAATGGTGCCAGCGCGGCACGGTTTTGATTTGGGTGTAGATCATCGAGGTGCCAAGGACCGTGAGGACGCAGAGCGCCGCGCCCAGCAGGCCAAGCAGGCCGATGCGGGTGTTAAAGAAGATGATGCCGATGGCGTAGAGGCCCATGACGATGAGCGTGGCCACGGCGAGACAACCCTCGCGCGACAGCCAGCTGGTGCGCCATTGGCTGAAGGCTTTCAGCGCACGTTGGGGGTTGCCGAGGTGGAAGGTCGACGAGATCAGACCTCCGATGGCCAGAGCGTAGGCGATGGCGAAAAAGACGAAGGCCGTGAAGCCGGAGACGTCGGGTTTGCCAAGGCCCAAGAAGGCCAGCATGCCGAAGCCGAGGCCGGAGAAGACGGTGAAGAAAATAATGGAGGGTGCGGGATGCATCAGAGTTTCTCCAGCGTTTTGTCGAGCCAGCCGAGAAAGCC
>CAYXIZ010000157.1:0-5786 GCA_964465485.1 uncultured Rhodobacterales bacterium
GCGGCGTCAGACGCGCATCGGCATCACGACGTAGACCGCGGAGAGGTCATTGCCTTCGCGCATCAAGGTCGGGTCCCCGGCGGAGTTGAACATGAAGACGGCGTTTTCGCGGTCTACTTGGCCTGCGATTTCCAGCAAGTATTTGGCGTTAAAGCCAATTTCGAGCCGCTCGTCGCCGTAAGCCACGGCCAGTTCTTCCTCGGCTGCGCCTGCGTCGGGGGCGTTGACCGAGAGCGTCAGGCGGTCTTCTTCGAGCACCAGTTTGACGGCGCGGGAGCGCTCCGAGGAGACTGTGGCGACGCGGTCCACGGCTTTGGCAAACTCAGAAGCATCGACCTCCAGCTTGCGGGTGTTGCCTTGCGGAATGACGCGCGTGTAGTCGGGGAAGGTGCCGTCGATGACCTTGGAGGTCAGGGTGATGTCGGGGGTCGCGAAGCGGATTTTGGTTTCCGACACGGAGACGGCGATTTGCATGTCGTCATCATCGAGAAGCTTGCGCAGCTCGGCCACGGTTTTGCGGGGCACGATCACGCCGGGCATGTTGGCGGCCTCCGGCGGCAGGTCGGCGTCGATGCGGGCCAAGCGGTGGCCGTCCGTGGCGACGCAACGCAGGGATTTTCCGCCTTCGGCGTCCGCCACATGCATGTAAACGCCGTTAAGGTAGTAGCGGGTTTCCTCGGTGGAGATGGCGAATTTCGACTTGTCGAAAAGGCGGCGCAGCACGGGGGCGTGGGCGGAGAAATTCGCCTCGTATTCCGAGCTTGCCATGACCGGGAAATCTTCCTTGGGCAGGGTCGCCAACGAGAAATTGGAGCGCCCGGCCTCGACCGTCAGACGCCCTGTGGCGCTGTCATCTGTTAACTGTACCAGCGCGCCGTCGGGCAATTTACGGACAATTTCATGCAAAGTGGTGGCAGAAACTGTGGTGGCGCCTGCGCGTTCAACAACGGCGGGGGCTTTGTCGACCACCTCGATATCAAGATCGGTGGCGCGGAAGGAGACGGTGTCACCCTCCGCCTCGATCAATACGTTGGCGAGGATTGGGATCGTGTTGCGGCGCTCGACCACGGATTGGGCCTGACCGACCGCTTTCAGCAAGACGCTGCGTTCAACACTGATTTTCATGGGGTCAGTCCCTTTTTAGGAGGTCGTTTCTTAGACAGTTTTTCAGACAGGTAGGGCGGAGAGGTTACCCGCTCCGCCCGTAAGTTCAATTGTTATGTGAATGTCTGCCGTTCTGGGGCTGAGGTCAAGGCTTGCTCACGCCTCCAGCATGCGGCGGAGCAGTTCGATATCTTCGGCGATCTGGCTGTCTTTGGCTTTGAGTTCCTCGATCTTGCGCACGGCGTGGATGACCGTGGTGTGGTCGCGGCCGCCGATGCGTTTGCCGATCTCCGGATAGGAGCGTTGGGTTAACTGTTTGGCCAGATACATGGCCACCTGCCGGGGCCTCGCGATGTTGCGCGAACGTTTGGGTGAGAGAAGATCGGACATGCGCACGTTGTAGAAGTCGCAGGTCTTGCGCATGATTTCGTCCATCGTGACCTTGCGGTCGGACTGGCGCAGGATGTCCGAAAGGCTTTCAGTGGCCAGATCCAGCGTGATTTCGCGGCCCACAAGGGAGGCAAAGGCGAAGAGCCGGGTCAGCGCGCCTTCGAGGACGCGGACATTGTTGGAGATGCGGTGGGCCAAAAATTCCAGCACGCCGTCGGCGATGTGGAGCTCCTGGAACTGGGAGCGGTAGACCTCCACCTTTTGTTGCAGGATGCCGAGGCGCAGCTCGTAATCGGTGGGGTGCAGGTCGACGACGAGGCCCCATTGCAGGCGCGATTTGATGCGGTCTTCGAGGCCGTCAATCTCGCCGGGAGATCTGTCGGCGGAGATGATGACCTGCTTGCCCTGATCGACCAAGGCATTGAATGTGTGGAAGAATTCGTCCTGCGTGGAGTCCTTGCCGGCGATGAATTGCACGTCATCGACCATCAGGACATCGACGGAACGGAAGAGCTCCTTGAAGTCCATCATCTGCTTGTCGCGCAGGGCCTGGATGAAGCGGTACATGAACTGCTCGGCGGAGAGGTAGACGACGCGCAGCTCGGGGGAGCGTTCCTGCAGCTCCCAGGCGATGGCATGCATCAGGTGGGTTTTGCCAAGGCCGACGCCGCCATAGAGAAACAGCGGGTTGAAGGTGACGGGGCCGCCTTCGGCGACGCGGCGGGAGGCGGCGTGGGCCAGCTCGTTGGGTTTGCCGACGACGAAGCTGTCGAAGGTGAAGCGGCGATCAAGGGGCGCGCCGAGCAGGTCGCCATTTGCCTTGGTGGTTTTGGGCGCGGGCTTGGCGAGGGTCTTGGTGTGCATATCGGGGTTGGCTGACAGGGCGGCGTGGCGCGGGGTGGCGCGGGCGTCGGTTTCGACGGTGAAGCTCAGCCGGTCGACCTGACAGCCGTGCTTGATGGATTGCGCCTGAATTTTTTCGCCGAAATTGCGCGACACCCAGTCGCCCATGAAGGTGGTCTTTACGGCGAATTCCAGCACGCCGTTTTTGCAGCTCACAAATTTCAGCTTCTCGATCCATGTCACATAGTTGTTGTTGCCAACCATGTCCCGAAGCGTTTCGCGAATTTGTCCCCAGTCGTCTTCAGTCATCCCCAAACCCGTCTTTCCAAATTGTTCAGGACTGCACCCACGGCAATCCCCGAACCTTCCAGCCATTGAAGGTTCCGCGTTTCTTTTGCTCGTCTATGTCCCCTTCGAACCCTTCGACCACATTGATGCAGTCGACGTCCGAACCCTTCTCGACAAAGGCTAATTTCATTGCTTTCGCAGCGCCCAGAGATCGCACACCGGATCGGCAAAGGAACAGCATTGCAGGAGGGCATGTGCCCGCCAGCTCGGCCAGTACCTCTTCGACGAACCTTGTGTTCGCAGACATGTTCGGAAAGCTGGCCCACTCGACAAACAGTGCCGAACGCCCCAATATTGACAGGTCGGGTTTCCCCACAAAGGTCCATTCGGCCTTTGACCTTACATCAACAAGCACGGCCTCTGGTTGTGTTTTCAAAAGGTCCCACGCGGCGCGCGGATGCAGCTCTGAAACACGCGGACCAGTGTCCGTGTCCATTCCATTGTCCCCCAAGACGAAGTGAATCGCTCAGTGAAACTAGCGATAGCTGACAGGCCATCGCAACCGATCTTCTCTATTGACTTGGAGAGTTGGGGCAATCGAATCTGAGGGTGTGTTTAAGAGTGCCGCGTAACCCCTTGTGACATAAAAAAACGCGCCCCTTTCGGAGCGCGTGAATTTTTTTCCGAGGCCGTCTGGCTCACGCGGAGAGCGCTTTCACACGGGAGGACAGACGAGACATTTTCCGCGCAGCGGTGTTTTTGTGCAGCACGCCTTTGGAGACGCCACGCATGATTTCTGGCTGGGCTTCTTTGAGCGCTGCGGCTGCTGCGGCCTGATCGCCGGAGGCAATGGCTTCCTCGACGCGACGCAGATGTGTGCGGATGCGCGAGCGGCGGGCTTTGTTAACGGCAAAGCGGCGCTCGTTCTGGCGGGCGCGTTTTTTAGCTTGTGGCGAATTGGCCATGTCGGGTTCCCTTTCGACGGGTCATATAAGTTACAGATGCACGAAACGGCCCGACTTGGGTTTGAGAACCAAGTGATTCCGGTCAAGCGGACCTCGCGCGCATGGATTGCGGCCTTTTAGGGGAGCCGTGCGGCCTTGTAAACCGCCTTACTTATCGCGGAATTGCGGCTCGCGCTTTTCGATGAAAGCGGTCATGCCCTCGGCCTGATCTTCGGTGGCAAAGAGGCTGTGGAACAAGCGCCGCTCGAAGATCAGCCCCTCTTGCAGGGTGGTCTCAAAGCTGCGGTTGACGGCTTCCTTGACGGCCATGGTGGCGGGCAAGGATTTCTCGGCGATTTTGGCGGCGGCGGACATGGCCTCTTTCTTGAGGGATTTGACCGGGACGACGCGGCTGACGAGGCCGGACCGCTCCGCCTCTTCGGCGTCCATGAAGCGGCCTGTCAGGTGCATGTCCATGGATTTCGACTTGCCGATGAAGCGCGTGAGCCGTTGCGAGCCGCCCATGCCAGCCATCACGCCGAGGTTAATTTCGGGCTGGCCGAATTTAGCGGTCTCTGAAGCGATGATGAAGTCGCACATCATGGCGACCTCGCAGCCGCCGCCCAACGCGTAGCCCGAAACGGCTGCAATGATCGGCTTGCGCGCGGAGGTGATGGTGCCGGTTTCATCGACGAACAGGTTTGAGCTGAACACATCGTTGAAGCTGAGGTCTTTCATCTCGGTGATATCGGCGCCAGCGGCAAAAGCCTTGTCGGACCCGGTCAGGATCATGCAGCGGATTTTTTCATTGGCCTCGGCTTCCGAGATGGCTTGGGACAGCTCGGTCAGCATCTCCGCATTCAGCGCGTTGAGCGCATCGGGGCGGTTGAGCGTGATGGTCGCGACATGCTCTTCGATGTCTACATTGATCGTCTTGAACGCCATGAGAACGGCCTCTCACCAATGGAAATTGAAGGGTAAGACCTATCAGCCCATGCCATGAGGTCAATTATCTTTGACATTTCGCGCAATAGAAGGAGGAGCGCCCGGATTGCACGATCCGCCTCACCACCCCGGCGCATTCGGCTTTGGCACAGGGCTGGTCTTCGCGGTCATAGACGGCAAAATTGTGCTGGAAATAGCCCAGCTCGCCATCGGTTTGACGGTGATCTCTGAGGGAGGAGCCGCCTGCCTCGATGGCTTCCGTGAGCACGTCGCGGATGGCGGGCAGCAGGGAGACGACTTTCGGGCCGCTCAAAGACCCGGCCTTGCGTTTGGGAGAGATACCAGTGCGGTGCAGCACCTCGCAGACATAGATATTGCCAAGCCCCGCGACGATGCGCTGATCGAGCAGCGCGGATTTCACGGGCGTGTTGCGGTTTTTGAATTTGGCTTTGAGATAGGCCTCGTTGAAGCTGTTGCCCAAAGGTTCGGGGCCCAGTTTTTCCAGCAGCCAGTGGGTGTCCTGGGTGGCGGTGTCCATAAGATCCATCGCGCCAAAGCGGCGTGCGTCGTTGAAGCGGATGGTTGTGCCGTCTTCCATATGAAAGACGACGTGGTCGTGTTTTTGCGTGGCGGGGGTCTCGTGATGGAAGGTGGCAGTGGGTGCCTCGTCGATTTGCATACGGCCGGACATGCCCAGATGAATGAGCAGCGTCTCGCCCGAGCTGAGATCCGCGAGGATGTATTTCGAGCGTCGTCTGAGCGCCGTGACCGTCTGGCCTTGCAGCCTTCGGGCCATATTTTGCGGGAAAGGCCAGCGCAGATCGGGGCGGTTCACGTCGGCGCTTTTGATGACGCGGCCCTGCATTGCGGGCAATAATCCGCGCCGCACGGTTTCGACCTCGGGCAGTTCTGGCACGCAATGATCCTCTTAAGGTGTGTTTGGTCGCATTGTCCTTACGCGACGCAGGCCTATAAGAAGGGTGAGGCCAAGAAGGTTGCAAGGCGAGATGACAGACAAATCCGAAAAAACCACCCATTTCGGGTATAAGGACGTCCCCGAGGCCGACAAGGCCGGGATGGTGCATGGCGTGTTCAGCAATGTGGCGTCGAAATATGACATTATGAATGACGTGATGTCGGGCGGCATCCACCGGTTGTGGAAAGACGCCATGATGGATTGGCTGGCGCCGCGCTCGGGGCAACGGCTTTTGGATGTGGCGGGCGGCACCGGCGATATCGCGTTTCGGTTTTTGAAGCGTGCAGGTGCGGCGG
>CAYXIZ010000158.1:0-5725 GCA_964465485.1 uncultured Rhodobacterales bacterium
GCCTAGCGCACCAGCTTATCAATCGCGCGCATGGCCCCGATGGAGCGGTCATAGACCAGCGTCAAAACACGCCGCGCGGGTGGGGTTTTGGCGATCTGCGGCAGCATCCGCGCGGAGCCTGCGGCGAGCGTGGCGGCGATAAAGCCACGGCGGGTCAGGCCGGGTGGGGTGAGGTCAGCCATCTTGGCCCTCCTGTTGCGAACGGCTTGCATGTGGGGGCGCGCGGGGCAGATTTCAACCTTGCGCCCCGGCTGTGATCTGCTTTGATCCCGCGCATGACAAATCCCAAGCTCACGCCGCTCGCCCAATCCCTGCCCGCCTCTGTCCCGTTTGTGGGGCCCGAAGCGCAGGAACGCGCGCGCGGGGCCACGTTCACCGCCCGGCTTGGGGCCAATGAAAGCGTGTTTGGCCCCTCTCCCAAGGCCATTGCGGCAATGGCGCAGGCTGCCAGTGAAGCTTGGCAATATGGCGATCCGGAAAGCCACGAGTTGCGCGAGGCGATTGCCGCGCATCACAATGTTGCGCCTGAAAACGTGATGATCGGCGAGGGCATCGACGCGCTGCTTGGCTATGTGGTGCGGCTTCTGATCGGGCCCGGCGACGTGGTTGTGACCAGCGACGGGGCCTATCCGACGTTCAATTACCATGTCGCAGGCTTTGGCGGGATGCTGCACAAAGTGCCTTATAAGGACGATCATCAGGACCCGGATGCGCTGCTCGAAAAGGCCCGCGAAACAGAGGCCAAGCTGGTCTATTTCTGCAACCCCGACAACCCGATGGGCAGCTGGCACAGCGCCGAAAAGGTGGCGCAGACCATCGCGCAGGTGCCGGAGGGCCGCCTGCTGCTGCTTGATGAGGCCTATAGCGATCTGGCGCCTGAGGGCACGCTGCCTCCGCTGGATATGGGCAACCCGAATGTGATCCGAATGCGCACGTTTTCAAAGGGCTACGGGATGGCGGGCGCGCGGGTTGGCTATGCGTTGGGCCATGCGGAGCTGATCATGGCATTCAACAAAATCCGCAACCATTTCGGGGTGAACCGTATCGCACAGGCGGGCGCTTTGGCGGCCTTGCAAGATCAGGACTACCTTGCCCAGATCCGCGCGCAGGTGATCCAGGCCCGCGCAGGGCTGAGCCAAATCGCGGCCGAGAACGGGCTGACCGCCCTGCCCTCCGCCACCAATTTCGTGACCATGGATTGCGGCCGGGACGGCGATTATGCGCGCGCGGTTCTGGCCGAGCTGATCGCGCGCGGGATATTCGTGCGCATGCCCTTCGTGGCTCCTCAGGATCGTTGCATCCGGGTCAGCTGTGGGCGCGCAGAGGACCTGCAAGCCTTTGCCGACGCGCTGCCCGCGGCTCTTAAGGCCGCGGATCACGACTAGGCAATCGGGCTGGAAAAGCTGACATCCGATGTTAAACTTTCGCCCATGCGCGATTATGAGCCACGCAGGCCCGCAGGCCGGGTCGAGGATTTTACGCAGCCCTTCTTGTGGATGGCCGGTCTGGTGGTGTTCATCGGGCTGTTCACGCTTTGGGCGAGCTTTGGCTATCTGGTGGCACTGGCCGCAGGGTTGGTTCTGCGCGGGTTGATCGACCTGCTGCCGCGCTCTTAGCGCGGTTCAACACCAAAAAGAGCCCCAACCGCGACAGGGCTGAGGCTCTTTTTGTGGAAACCGCAAACGGTCTTGGAGTGGTCAGAGGATGGTGTTCAGGTCAGGAATGGGTCCGGGCGCGGTGCCATGGCGCGACGGATCGTGTCGGCCTCTCCCATTTGGTGCAAAAGCAGCCGGGCTTGCCGCGCGTCAAGCGGCATGAAACTGTGCACCCGGTTGGCGCAGGGCACGTCAAAAAACAGGCTGCCATGGGCGACCAGAGTTTGCGGCCCGTCGAAATGCAACGTCACATGAGACAGCGATTTGCCGATGCGGGCGCGCGCAATGCCGCGGTAACCAATCAGGCTTTCGGCCCGCACGGAGACCCGTGGCTGGCCAAACAGCGTCGCAGCATTCTTGTGCTCGATCACCAGACGTGTGGCCGGTGACACCATCAGCGACGTGTCATTGCCAAGCACCCCTTCGGGCACCAGTAATGGCCAATGCGCGGCAGCAGCCGCATGTGCCGAGACGCTCAGCTCGCCATGTTCAATAGCGGTAATCGCCTGCTCGCCATTCTCCGCAGTCAGGGCGAAATCGCCCACCTGCAACTCTTCAACGGCGGTCCAGGCATAGCGCGTGGCAATCCGTGTTCCGGCAAAAAACCCGGGCTCCGGTGCCACGTTCAGCAACAGCGGCGACGCCCCTTTGGCGATCTTGCGGTTTGGTTTGAAAAACATCAGTCCCACCTGCTCTTTTTTCCATCAATTTAGACATTGATGCGTGGAAAAGACGACAGGGGTTCGGCGGCAAAGGGACCATTTTTAGGCGAACTGTGTCCAGAATGAGAACAATTGCGAGAGGGGGTCCCCTACCCGAACTGGTAGTCGA
Source organism: uncultured Rhodobacterales bacterium (assembly GCA_964465485.1). Taxonomy (GTDB): domain Bacteria; phylum Pseudomonadota; class Alphaproteobacteria; order Rhodobacterales; family Rhodobacteraceae; genus Litoreibacter. Next base: position 2,487 of record CAYXIZ010000158.1, read on the forward strand.
ACCGACCTATATCCTCTCGCAGCAGATCACCCACAAGATGTTGATCTTCCTTGGAATAATAAGACGCATAGGATTTTTCGCGATCCGAGGGATTGTCATGCGGAAGCGACCCAACGGGCAGCCCGATCAGCCGCTCCAGCCGGGGAATGTCCTCGCTCAGATGCTCGAACCGCACAAAAAGATCGCAGCGCTCATGCCCTTGGGCGTCCGAGACGTAACTTGCGTAAGGATGGGCCTGCAAACTGGCCTTGGTATGGGGGTGATTGAGGAAGGCGCTGAACTCCAGACGCTTGGCCAGCCCCACCGCCGGGTGATCAAACCCCTGCCCCCGCAGCCAGTGGTAATAGCTGACCACCCGGTCCCACGGGTTGCGCACCATGGTAAACACCCGCGCCTGCGCGATCTGTTCTGGCGCGACCAGCCCGACAATGTCACTCAGCGTGGAATGTTTCCAAAGCCGCCCCGCCGCCGCGACGCCCTTGACCCTATGCCGCCGCTTCAACGCCTTTGGCGTGTCGCCCAGCATGATGTCATCAGCGGCCGCGCGGGCCTCCAGCGCACGGGCCATCGAGCTGCCCCCCGTTTTGGGGATGTGGATGAAGATGTAATTATGTTTGCGCGAATAGATCATGCGGGCTGCGCGCTGGTGTCACTGCGCATCAGGATCACCACGCCCGCCAGCACGATCAGCCCCATGCCGAGGATGCCGATCAGGTCCGGTGCCTCTCCCCATAAGATATAGGCCCAGCCGCCCGCCGAGATCAGAAACGCGTATTCAAACACCGCGACCCGGCTGGCCTCCCCGATCTGGTAGGCCCGCGTCAGGCAGGCAATCCCCGCCAATGAGACCACGCCCTGCGCCACGGTCAAGACAAACCCCGCTTGGGTCCATTTCTGCCAACCGGTGCCGAAGAACCCGTCAAGCCTGGGGTCGGTGACCGCTCCGCTGGCCCAGAAATAGGCGACACCCAAAAGCCCCCAAAGCCCCAGCACCACGAAAAAGCCAATGACCAAGGCGGCGGTGCTTTCGCCCTCGCAATAGACCCGCGTGCAGACAGCGCCGTAGCCGTAAAACAGCCCCGCCAGCACCGGGATCAGCGAAAAGGCGGTAAAACTGCCCGCGTCCGGCCTGAGCAACAGCAACACGCCTCCGAAGCCAAGAGCCACCGCCAGTTTGCGGGTCGGGCCGATCTGCATGCCGTAAAACAGCGCGGAGATCACCAGCACGAAAATCGGCGCGGTGAACAGCCCCGCCCCCACTTGGGCGATGGGCAGCACCGCGACGGCCCCGAAATAGAGGATCATCGCCGTGGCCACGCAAAAGCTACGAAAGGCCACCGCGCCCCAGCGCCGGGGCCGCACCCGCCAGCCCAAAAGCACCGCCACAGGCAGCAGCAGCGCCAGGACCATTGCGCTGCGGGCAAGGTGGAATTGCCACAGGCCCAGCTCTTGGGCCAACAGCTTGATGAAATTGTCAATGAAGCCCATCAGGGCCATGCCGGTGACCGCAAAAATGGCGGCCTGCAAGGTGGGGGATCGGGTCATGGCGGCGGCTCTATTTCCTCTTTTCATATGTCTGACATTTAGGCACTATCGCTGTCCATCGAATTGACGCGTCACAGGGACGAGGGGGAGGCCGGATATGGGTTGGATGTCAGACGAAACAGGCTTGGACAAATGCGCGGCAAATTATGTGCCCCTCACCCCGCTGAGCCATCTGAACCGCGCCAAAACGGTGTTCCCGGAGGTCGAGGCGCTGGTCTACGGCACCCGCCGCTACACCTACGTGCAGTACCACGCACGCGTTTCGCAGCTGGCCTCCGCCCTGCATCAGCGCGGCATCACGCCCGGCGATGTGGTGGCCACGCTGATCCCCAACCTGCCCGCGCAGGCCGAAGCGCATTTCGGGGTGCCCGCCTGCGGCGCGGTGCTCAACACCATCAACACGCGGCTCGACACCGACACGGTCGCCTATATCTTTGATCATGGCGAAGCCAAGATCGTGCTGTGCGACACGCAATTCCTGCCGCTGGCCGAAGCCGCCAAAGAGGCCTGCGCCGGCGATGGTCCTGAAATCATCGAGGTGGCCGACACCCAAAGCACCTTCCCCGCCACCGGGCGTTTCCCCGAATATGAGGACGTATTGGCCGGGGGCGATCCGAATTTTGCTTGGATTATGCCCGAAGATGAATGGGAAAGCCTCGCGCTGAATTACACGTCCGGCACCACCGGGCGGCCCAAAGGCGTGGTCTACCACCACCGCGGCGCGTATCTGATGACCATGGGCACGGTGATCTCATGGCGCATGCAGCTGCACCCCAAATTTCTGGCCATCGTGCCGCTGTTTCACTGCAATGGCTGGAACCACACATGGATGATGCCGGTTCTCGGCGGCACCGTGCATTGCTGCCGCGACGTGACCCCGGAGGCGATTTACACCGCCATCGCAGAGGAATGCGTCACGCATTTCGGCGGCGCGCCCATCGTGCTGAACATGATCGTCAACGCGCCTGACAATGCGCGCAAGCCGTTTGACCACATCGTCGAGGTCTATACCGCAGGCGCGCCCCCGGCCCCCGCGACATTGGCCAAGATCGAAAAGCTGGGCTTCAACATCACCCATGTTTACGGGCTGACCGAAACCTATGGCCATGTCACCGAGAACATCTGGGACCCCGCATTGGACACGGCCCCCGATGAGGAAAAAGCCGCGTTCAAATCCCGTCAGGGCGTGGCCTTCCCGATGATGGAACATGTCACCGTGATGGACGAGGCCGGCGCGCAGACCCCGATGGACAGCAAGACCCAGGGCGAGATCGTGATGCGCGGCAATGCGGTGATGAAAGGCTATCTCAAGAATCCTGACGCCACCCGTGAAGCCTTTGCGGGCGGGTATTTCCACTCCGGGGATATCGCGGTCCAGCACCCTGATACGCATATCCAGATCGCAGATCGGGCCAAGGACATCATCATCTCGGGCGGCGAAAACGTCTCTTCTGTGGAGGTCGAGGGCGTGCTGATGTCCCACCCGGATGTCAGCCTCTGCGCTGTGGTCGCCAAGCCCGATGAAAAGTGGGGCGAGGTGCCTTGCGCCTTTGTCGAGCTGAAAGACGGTGCCAAACCTGACGCGGACGCCCTCATTGCCCATGCCCGCGCAAAACTCGCCGGGTTCAAAACCCCCAAACAGGTGATCTTCCAGGAGCTGCCCAAAACCTCCACCGGCAAAATCCAGAAATTCG
>CAYXIZ010000159.1:0-5682 GCA_964465485.1 uncultured Rhodobacterales bacterium
AGCCGCCCGATCCCGTGCTCTGCAGAAATAGACCCGCCATGCGCGTGGGTCACATCGTTGATCGCCAGCCGCACGGCGTCGATGATCCCCGGATTGGCGGCCAGAAACTCCGCTTTGCCCATACCCTCGGGCGGGAACACGTTGTGATGGATGTTGCCATCCCCCAGATGCCCGTAGCTGTTGATCTGCACGCCGGCATGAATGCCCGCAATCGCGGTCACAGTGCCCGCGATAAACCCGTCCACCTTGCTGACCGCCACAGAGGTATCACTGTTGCAAAACGCCCCCGCCATGCGGTTGGCCTCCGGCGTGTATTCCCGCAAGTCCCACAACGCGTCGCGCTGCGCCTCGGACTGCGCGATCACCGCGTCTTGCAGCAGATCCTGCTCGAAACAGGCCTCTAGCGCGGCCTCAATCCGCGCGCTCATCCCGGCAGGGCCGGAGGCCTCCATCAGCAGCGCCCAGGGCGGGGTTTGAGCAAAAGGATTACGCAGATCCGGGAATTTCGCCGTCACCAGATCAAGCCCCAGCCCGCTCATCAGCTCCAAAGCCGACAGGCTTTCCCCCAGATGGCGCTTTAACGCCTTATAGAGCGCCAGCCCTTCCGCCGGAGACCCCACAGCCAGAAACGCCGTCCCCGTTTCCGCATCTTTCGGCTTCAGCGTCAACGCCGCCGCCGTGATGATGCCCAAGGTCCCCTCGCTGCCGATCAGCAAATGCCGCAGATCATAGCCCGTGTTGTTCTTTTGCAAAGGCGCCAGCTCGTTGAGCACTGTGCCATCCGCCAGCACCGCCTCCACGCCCAGACACAGATCGCGCGCATTGCCGTAGCGCAGCACTTGGATCCCGCCCGCATTGGTCGCAAGATTGCCGCCAATACAACAGCTGCCCTTGGAGGCCATGCTCAGTGGGAAAATCATATCCACCTCCAGCGCCGCCGCATGGATGTTTTCCAGAATGCAACCCGCCTCCACCACCATCACCGCGTCATCCGCGTTGATTTCGCGCACCGCATTCATCTTTTCCAGCGACACGATCACCGCACGCGCGTCGTCAATGGAGAGCTGCCCCGCGACCACGCCCGTGCCGCCGCTATAGGGGATCACGCCCACGCCTTCGCCCGCGCAAAGCGTCACAATCTCGGAGACCTGCGCCGTGCTAGACGGCATCAGCACCAACGCGCCCTGCCCTTCAAACCGCCCGCGCGGGTCCTCGAAATAACGCGGCGCGTCCTCGGGCGTTTTCCACCCGGATGCGCCTACGCAGGTTTTCAGCCGGTCAAGCAGCGCTTGGGACGGCGTGGCGAACCCCATTTAGCGGTCCATCTTGCGCAGACGCTCAATCAGAGACGACGTATCCCAGCGCCCGCCGCCCAGCTTCTGGACGTCCTTGTAATATTGATCCACCACCGCCGTCACGGGCAGAGACGCGCCGTTTTCATTGGCTGTATCTAGACAAATCCCCAGATCCTTGCGCATCCAGTCCACCGCAAACCCGTGCTCAAATTCGCCGTCCAGCATGGTCTCATACCGGTTGGCCATCTGCCATGAGCCCGCGGCCCCTTGGCTGATCACCTCAACCACCGCCTTGCCGTCAAGGCCCGCTTTCTCTGCAAAATGCAACCCTTCCGACAGGCCCTGCACCAGCCCGGCAATGCAGATCTGGTTGACCATCTTGGTCAACTGCCCCGCGCCGCTTTCGCCCAGCCGTTTACAGGCTTTCGCATAGGCCTGCATCACCGGTTCCGCGCGGGCGTAAGCGCCCTCGTCACCGCCGCACATAATGCCCAGCTGGCCGTTCTCCGCCCCCGCTTGGCCGCCAGAGACCGGCGCATCCACAAAGCTGATCTGGCCTGCATCCGCCGCCGCATAAAGCTCCCGTGTGACCTTGGCCGAGACCGTGGTGTGGTCCACAAAAACCGAGCCCGCCTCCATCGCGCCCAACGCGCCGTCATCACCGAGGCACACGCTGCGCAAATCATCATCATTGCCCACGCAGGCCATCACAAATTCCGCGCCCTCGGCCGCCTCGCGCGGGGTTTTCGCCATCGTGCCGCCATGCTCCTCCACCCAAGCCTGAGCCTTGGCGGCGGTGCGGTTATAGACGCAAACCTCGTGGCCTGCTTTGACCAGATGCCCCGCCATCGGGTAGCCCATCACGCCCAACCCAAGAAAACTCACTTTTGCCATGACGACACCCTGCTCATTGATTGAAATCCGCCCCGCAGGGATGATACATGGGCATCAAGGCGTCAAGAGCGGGAAATCCAATGTCGGCAGTGTTCAAGTGGTCCTTCCGTCTGTTTTTGCTGCTCGCCACGCTCTTCGCGCTGACGCTTGGCGTGATCTATTACCTCGCCTCGCGCTCGCTGCCTGATTACGACGCCAGCTTCACCGTCCCCGGCCTGTCGGGCGAGGTGGAGATCGTGCGCAATAATTCAGGCGTGCCGCATATCTTTGCGCAGGCTGACCGGGATGTGTTTTTTGGCCTTGGCTTTGCCCATGCGCAGGACCGTTTGTGGCAAATGACCATGTTGCGCCGCACCGCGCAGGGCCGCCTGTCAGAGCTGTTTGGCCCCCGCACCGTGAAAACCGACGAGCTGCTCCGCCGCCTCGATCTCTACGGCCACGCGCAACGTTCCGTTGCCGCACAAGACGCCGAAACGCTGGCCATGCTGGAGGCCTATGCCGAAGGCGTCAACGCGTGGCTGCGCACGGTGAACGCACAAGCCTTGGGACGCGGCGCGCCGGAATTTTTCCTGTTCTCGCCCGATATCGCGCCCTGGCAGCCCGCCGACAGCATCGCTGTGGTCAAGGTCATGGCGCTGCAACTCTCCGGCCACCTGTCAGAAGAGGTCATCCGCGCCCGCGCTTCGCTCCTCCTGCCGCCCGATCGCGTCGCAGATCTGGTGCCGGATGACCCGTCCAACGGCGTCGCTGCGCTTGATTTTGCAGCGCTCTTCAAGGGGCAATCCTTCCCGCAATTCGCTGAGGCCACCCCGCGCGACCCGCTCAACCCGGTCCAGCCGCGCGCACTGTCCGGCGCCTCCAACGCTTTCGCCGCCGCGCCCATTCGGTCTGCTGCAGGCGGCACGCTCTTGGCCAATGACCCGCATCTGGGCCTCAGCGCGCCCTCGATCTGGTATCTTGCCCGGCTGGAGCTGGAAACCGGCGCGGTCATTGGCGGCACCATCCCCGGCATGCCGGTCATTTTGACAGGGCGCGGGGCGCAAACCGGCTGGGGGCTGACCACGGCCTATGTCGATGATCAGGACCTCCATATCGAGAAGCTGAACCCCGACAATCCCAGTGAATACGAGACCCCCGACGGGTTCAAACCTTTCCGCACAAGGCAGTCGATCATTCGCGTGGCCGAAGCCGCGCCCGTCACGCTGACCCTGCGCTGGACCGACAACGGCCCCGTCCTGCCCGGCAAGCATTTCAACCTCGCGGCCATCACGCCTGCGGGCCATGTCACGTCGCTCAACTGGACCGCGCTCAGCGATGAAAACACCTCCCTGCAAGCCGCGCTGAAAATCATGAAGGCGCAAGACATCCCCGCCATGATTGAGGCCAGTCGTGACTACGTCGCACCTGCGCAAAATCTGACCATGGCAGATGCGGAAAACATCGCGCTGAAGACCATTGGCCATATCCCCCGCCGCAGCCCCGCGCATCAGTCGCAGGGCCGTATCCCGTCGCCGGGTTGGCTCGCGCAAAACCGCTGGCAGGGCGTGATGCCCGACGCCTCCAACCCGCTCTTTGAGACCCCCGAGGGCGGCATATTGGGCAACACCAACAACAAGATGGTCGATCGCCCCTTCCCCAACCATGTCAGCCACACATATGGCGACACCCAGCGCGTGCAACGCTGGCAGCGTCTGATGCTCAACCGGCAGGTCCACACCCGCGACAGCTTCATCGAGGCGCAGCTTGACGACGTCTCCTTCACCGCCCGCGCGCTCCTGCCGCTGGTCGCTGCCGATCTGTGGTTCATCGGAGAAGCCGCCCCCGAGGGCACCCCCGCCCGCCAACGCCAGGTGGCGCTGGATTTGCTGGCCAGCTGGAATGGCGAGATGTCAGAGCACCTGCCCGAGCCGCTGATCTACGCCAGCTGGCTGCGCACGCTGCAACAACGGCTGATCCGCGACGAAATCGGCCCTCTGGCGCAGGAATTCGGCCATCTCGAGCCGCTCTTCATCGAGCGCGTGTTCCGCGATCTCGACGGTGCCTCGATCTGGTGCGACGTGGTGCAATCCGCAGCCCCTGAGACCTGCACCGACACCGCGCGGCAGGCGCTCGACGAGGCGCTGCTCACGCTGTCTGAGAGATACGGCCCCAATATCGAAAGCTGGCGCTGGGGCGACGCGCATGAGGCCACGCATGACCATCAGGTGCTGGGCCAAATTCCGGGGCTTAGCTGGTTTGTGAACATCCGCCAATCCACTTCGGGCGGCGACAACACGCTCCGCCGCGGCCGCACCCGCGGCACCGGGCCGGAGCCTTTCCGCAATGTCCATGCCGCAGGCTACAGAGGCGTCTATGACTTTGCCGATCCCGAAAGCTCGGTCTTCATCATGGCCACGGGCCAGTCCGGCCATCCCATCTCGCGCCATTATGATGATCTCGGTGTCCTCTGGCGGCGCGGAGAATATATCCCGATGACGCTCGACCCCGCGCTGGCCCGCGCAGGCGCCGTTGGCACCAACACGCTCCTCCCCGCACGTTAAGCGCCCTGCCCGCCCAAACGCGCGACCTCTCCCGTGATGGCCACTTCACCCTATCACTGCTTCAAAAATACTCCGGGGGGAGGAGCGCAGCGACGGGGGGCAGAGCCCCCTTCTCTCGCGGCGCGCACCAGCGCGTCGCACCCACACCTAGCAACCACTCCTAGCCAAAGGTCCGCGCAGCCCAGACCCCTGCGCAGGCCGAGGCTCCGGTCAGGCACATCCCCCAGCTGACATCCACGATGACCATCTCCCAGCTCCAGCCCTTGGTGACCGCAAGGGAGGTGAACTCATAGGTCCCGTAGGCCAATGCGCCGATCAGCGCGCCGGAGGCGAAGGTCCATAAAAGCGTGCGGTCGTCCAACAATGCGGGCAGCGAGACGAACCACAAGAGCCCGCCAATATAGAAGGCATAGAAGATCAGCGCCGGCACAAAGCGCGGCTTTTCGAGGATCAGCTCGGGGATATGTTTGTTGAAAATCGGCTTCACGATGTAGCTCAGGCCGAGGTAATCAAGCGCCAGAAACACCACGAAGGTCGAGACATATAAGATCACGTAGGTCATGGGCGCTCCTCAAACAGCAATGGGCCGGGGTGCCGAGGGACCTATCGCGCAGCCGCTCGGTTTCAAGGGGCTAGACCCCGCCAAACTCTTTCTCGAACCGCGCTTTCTGGGTGGCGCTCCAGGTGACGCTCAGCACGAAGCCCGCCTCGTCAGCGTCTTCGCGGTCCACCACGTCCTGCTCGAACAGCCAGGCGCGTTTGCGCCCCGCGTCAAAGCCAAAACGCAGTACATCCGTCACCGTGGCTTCCGTCACCTCGCGGGAAATCGCTTCCAGCAGCGACCCCATGCCCGCGCCGGTCAGCGCGGAGGCCCCATAAATCGCCTCGTCCCGCGCCGCCGCGTTGTTGCGCGCTTCCAGATCAGCCGCGTCCAGCTTGTCGAGCTTGTTCCA
>CAYXIZ010000160.1:0-5671 GCA_964465485.1 uncultured Rhodobacterales bacterium
CAAAGGCCGGTCATTCGCGATCAGCTCAGCACATAAAGACAGCCCGAACAGCACCGCAAAAATCCACATCGACCACCACGCCCGGCGGTTGCGCTTGAAGTTGGTCCAGCGGCGCTGGTTGAGCGGCGACAGCCTCATGTCTCGCGGCTTTCAAAGTCAATCCGAGGGTCGATGTACACATACATCAGGTCGGAAAAGATGCCGATAATGAGGCTGATCAGTCCAAAGAAATAGAGCGTCCCGAACACGATCGGATAATCCCGTGCCACCGCCGCCTCGAACGTCAACCGGCCCAACCCATCCAGCGAGAATACCGTCTCAATGATCAGAGACTGTCCGATGAACACGCCCAGAAACACCGCCGGAAGCCCCGAAATGATGATGAGCATGGCATTACGGAACACATGCCCATAGAGCACCTGCCGTTCGCTCAGCCCCTTGGCCTTGGCAGTAATCACATATTGCTTGGAGACCTCGTCCAGAAAGCTGTTCTTGGTCAAAAGCGTCATCGTTGCGAACCCGCCAATTGTCGAAGCCGTCACCGGCAGGATGATGTGCCACAGGTAATCCAGAACCTTGCCGATCATGCTCAGCTGGTCCCAATTGTCGGATGTCAGCCCCCTGAGCGGGAAGATTTGCCAGTAAGACCCGCCCGCAAACAGCACCAGCAGCAGGATGGCAAACAGAAAGCCCGGGATCGCATAGGCCACAATGATCACGCCCGAGGTCCATGTGTCGAATTTGGAGCCGTCCCGGATCGCCTTGCGAATGCCCAGCGGGATCGAGACCAGATAGGTGATGATCGTGGACCACAGCCCCAGCGTGATGGACACGGGCAGCTTTTCGGCCACCAGAGACAGCACGGTTTCCGACCGGAAATAGCTCTCCCCGAAGTCGAACCGCAGATAGTTCCACATCATCAGCAGGAAGCGTTCCACAGGTGGTTTGTCGAAGCCAAATTCGCGCTCCAACTCTTCGATGAATTCCTGAGGCAGGCCTTGCGCCCCCTCGTAGCTGCTATTGCCTTCCTCGATCTGCAAATCTGGCTGATCCACCCCGCCATTGATCGCGGTGAACGCGTCCCCCTCGCCTTCAAGATTGGCAAGGATCTGCTCCACCGGGCCGCCGGGGACAAACTGTGTCAGGGTGAAATTCACCAGCATGATGCCGATTAAGGTCGGAATAACCAGCAACAGCCGTCTGAGGATATAGGCGCCCACGTTGGTTCTCCGGCCCTAGCGCAACACGCCTTTGTCGCGCAAAGCCTGCGCCTTGTCTTCCTCGTACCACCAGAAGTCATAGAGACCCACAGCCAGCGGCGGCAACTCATCCGGGCGGCCATAAACGTCGTAATAGGCCAGCCAGTTTTCTTTCTTGTACCATTGCGGGATGGCAAAGCGCAGCGACAAGAGCACCCGGTCCAGCGCATGCACCGCCGTTTTCATCTCGTCCAGCGTGGAGGCGTCGATCACATAAGGGATCACCTTATCCACCGCGTCATTGCGCAGCCGCATCAGATTGCGGGAGCTGTTATCTGCGGTCTTCGAGGCAAACCATTGCTGCAACCCGATCGAGGGCTCAAACGGCATCTGAAAACCCTGGTTGGTCATGTCGAAATTGCCCGCCCGACGGCGTTCAATATATTGAGCCCGGTCGATCCGCTCCAACGAGCCGTCCACGCCCAGCGCTTTCAGGTTCTCAATGAACGGGTTCACCACGCGGTCATAAAGCGGATTGAACTGGATCACGTTCAGGCTCAGCACCTCGCCATCCTTGCGGCGCATCCCGTCATCGCCCGCTTCCCAGCCAGCCTCGTCGAGCAGCTTGCCCGCTTGCCGCAACACACGGCGCGTCGGCCGCGCGCGCGTCTCGTCCTGTACCACTTGGGTCGTCACCTCGTCTGTCAGGATGCTTTCCGGCAGCAGGCCTTCAGCCACCAATGGCTCAAGAATGGCCAGCTCCCCCTCCGACGGGGTGCCGGTTGCGGCCAGATCGGTGTTCGGCCAGAAACTGTCGGGCCGCTCGAACAACCCGTAAAACAGCGTGGCGTTTGACCACTCGAAGTTGAACATCAAGCCAATCGCCTCGCGGACCTTCGGTTCCTGCCATTGCGGCCGGTCGAGGTTGAACACGAAGGACAAGGCCTGCCCCACCGTGCCGTCCGACGGCGTGTCCAGAATGACTGAGCCATTCTTCACATTCTCAAACTCGTACCCCGTGGCCCAATCCTTCGGATCGCTTTCCGCCTTGAACAGGTAAGCCCCGGTCTTGAACGCCTCAAAGGCCGCCGTCCGATCCGCAAAATATTCGGTGCGGATGCTGTCGAAATTATTGCGCCCCCGGTTCACGGGCAAATCCTCGCCCCAATAGTCCTTGTTGCGCGTATAAACCACCTGCCGGTTCGGCTCGAAACTGCCCAGCACATAGGGTCCGGTGCTCATGAACGGCTCTTTGGTGGCCTTGTCCAAACGGGTGCCAGTCTCTTCGAACCACGCTTTGGAGAACACAGGCGTGCCCCCCGCAAAGCCAACGCGGTCCCGGAAGGAGGCCTCCTCCTTGAAATAGAACGTAATGCGATACGGGTTTTCGATCTCAACCCGGTCGATGAACCCCTCCACGATGCGGCGGTATTCGACGATGCCTTGCTCGAGGAACAGGTTGAAGCTGAACTCCACATCCTCCGCCGTCATCGGCGTCCCGTTCGAGAACTTTACGTCGTCACGCAGGTTGAACGTCACGAAGGCCAGATCTTCGGGATATTCCAGCGTGGTGCACAAAAAGCAGTAGGCCCCATACGGATCATCCGCAAAACTGGTCAGCAATGGCTCGCTGCCAATGGTGTTCAGCGCTGCAGGGTTCCCGTCGCGGGCATATTGGTTGAAGCTGTCAAACGTGCCCAGCGCCCAGGTGGAGATCTCGCCGCCCTTCGGCGCATCCGGGTTCACATAATCCAGATGGTCGAACTCCGCGGGGTATTTCAGCTCTCCAAAATTGGAATAGCCGTGGCTGATCGTGACATCCTGCGCCTTCACCGCCCCTGCGGCCAGAACCGCGATGCTGGCCATCACCGCCACCCCGGACCACCGCAGATTTTGGCCCATGGAAAAGGCGGAGGAGGCGGCAACGGCGCGGGCGGTGGGTCGGGACATAAGGTGGCTCCTAGGCAGGGTCAGGATCTTGTCGTGTGCTATCTAGAACAGAAAAATCGGGTTTCACGCAAACATCAAGCAGCGAATTCAAGAACTCGTGAGCAAAAGTGTGGCCCACAAAGGAAAGGCCGCCCAAACGGAGCGGCCTTAGCAAGTCAGAATATGCATCGGCAATAGACCGGTTCACCCGCCAATCGTCTGCAGATAAGCAATCAGGTCGGCGCGCTCATCAGCCTTTTTCAGGCCCGAAAAGCTCATCTTGGTGCCCGGCGCCCAGCCTTTGGGGTCTTCCAGAAAGGCTTGCAGGTTCTCGATGGTCCAGGCCTCGTCGCTGGAGGCCAGCACGTCGGAATAGCCAAACCCGTCAACCCCGCCAATGGCCCGGTCCACCACGCCGTAAAGATGCGGGCCGGTGCCGTTCGCGCCGTCTTCCAGCTTGTGGCAGGCCTTGCACTTGTTGAAGATTTTCTCGCCCGACGACATCTCTGCAGAGGCCATCATCTCCATGAAGTCCACTTCGACCACTTCTTCTTCCGGCTCGTCGCTGCCCGCCACTTCGATCAGGTAGCCCTGCGCGTGCTCTTCGCCGTCGTCATGCCCGCCAGCGCCGTGATAGATCAGCTCAGCGCCCCAGCCGCCCAGCAAAAACAGCAACAAGGCTCCGCAACCGGCGCCCAGAATCTTGGTGTTTGTCATCGTGTCGAACATGTGTCTCGTCTTACCTGGCTACGGGGGTGCATGACCCACTTGATTTCCGCGTTATCTAGCGGGTTCCCCTGCCCTTTATCAAGGTGTAGAAAGCGCGACGAATTGCCCATTTTAGTGAAAGTAAGCGCATGGCCCCGAAAATAGCCTTCCAGGGAGAGCTTGGCGCCTACAGCCATGAGGCCTGCATCGCCGCGCGCCCCGATCACACCCCCCTGCCCTGCGCCACGTTCGAGGACGTGATCGACGCCGTGCGCGACGGTGCGGCTGAGCTGGCCATGCTGCCTGTTGAGAACACGACCTACGGCCGCGTGGCCGACATGCACCGGCTTTTGCCGGAATCGGGGCTGCATATTATCGACGAGGCGTTCGTGCGCGTCCGCATCGCCCTGCTGGCCAACGCCGGCACCACGCTCAGCCAGATCAAAACCGTCCGCGCCCATCTGGTGCTGATCCCGCAATGCCGGGCGTTTCTTGCGAAACACGGCATCAAAGGCGAGGCCGCCGCCGACAATGCAGGCGCCGCCGCCGAGGTGGCCGCCTCTGGCACCACCGACACCGGCGCGCTGGCCTCAGCCCTTGCGGCCAAAACCTACGGGCTGGAGGTGCTGGCCGAAGGCATCGAGGATCACGACACCAACACCACGCGTTTTCTGGTCATGTCGCGCACCCCGAACAACGCGCGGCGCGGCGACACCCATATGCTGACCTCTTTCGTCTTCCGCGTCCGCAACATCCCGGCCGCGCTCTATAAGGCCATGGGCGGGTTTGCCACCAACGGCGTCAACATGGTCAAGCTGGAAAGCTACATGGTCGATGGCGGCTTCACCGCCACGCAGTTCTACGCCGATATCACAGGCCACCCCGACGACCCTGAGGTGCAGCGCGCCCTGGAAGAGCTGCGCTATTTCACCTCAGAGCTGCGCATCCTTGGCACCTACCCCGCCGCCTTCAACCGAGGGTAGGTTTCATCGCCCGCTTGTGGCGGTCTTCCAGATCTTCGGCAAAATGCGAAATCCGGGTTTTATATTTCTTGTTCAGCGTATTGCGCGCCAGCTTGGCCGATTGCATCAACAGCCGTGCAGGCAACGTCTTGGGCCGCACGTCCAGCTCCATTCGCATCCGGGTGCGTTTGCGCGACAAGGCCACCAGCTCAATCAGAAACTGCGCCTTGATGCCGCTCGATGTCACGTCATAGAGAATCTGGTTCGGCCCGTCATGCTCGCTCAGTGTCACCACGAAATCGCGCATCTTGCCCCGCAGCTTGGCGCGTATCTGCCACGACATGCCCACTGCGCTGTCGCCCCCTTCGCTGACCCGCACCACATCGGCCCCCCGGCGCAACGCAGCTTTCTCGAATCCGTCAAAATCCGACAGGCTGTCGAACACATCCCAAATGGGAACTTCCAGATCTTCCTTCGTCGAAAACTTCATCTAACGCCCGGCACTCCCCAGTTCTCCGCGCAATTCGGTCAGTCTAACGTATCCTGTAACCAGTTAAACAATATGAAATGCGCAATCGAGCCCTTTCGCGCAGGTTTCATACCCGGAGTGTTCCCCGCAAAGCTCTCCAACATCTCCTCGCGCGTCACCCAATAGGCATCTTCGATCTCGACCGGGTCAATATTAAGCTCCGTGCTGGTTGCGTGGCCGTGGCACCCCATCATCAGGGACGCCGGGAACGGCCAGGGTTGCGAGGCCAGATATTCCACCTGCCCCACTTCAACGCCCGCCTCCTCAAAGGTCTCGCGCCGCACCGCCGCCTCGATGGTCTCGCCGGGCTCGATAAACCCCGCCAACAGCGAATACATCCCCTC
>CAYXIZ010000161.1:0-5667 GCA_964465485.1 uncultured Rhodobacterales bacterium
TGAACCATGTGCTGCATCTGGACGACCCTATGGCGGCGTTCACGTTGGAGGTGCATGACATTGCCTAGGCTCCGCGACATTGTTCAAAAGGTCCGCAGCAAGAATGCGGGGCCGTTCTGGCTGACGATTGATATTTTCTGCGGCACGCCGGAGGCGTTTGAACAGGTGCAAACCAAGCTGAAGACCGACGCCGTGGCGCGGCTGTATGGGGCCGATAGCCAGTTGTTGAAACGGTTCGAGATGGCGGATTTGAACGTGGTCAAGATCTCCCTGCCACGGCCCGCCACGCAAGGGGCCATTGATGACCGCGACATGCACGGGGCCTCCTGGGCGGCGCTGCTGGCGGAGATGGAGCTTTAGGCGGTGCGCAGTCTGAGCGCGTTGCTGACCACGAAAAAGCTCGAGAGCGCCATAGCCCCCGCGGCCAGCATGGGCGACAGCAGCAGGCCTGTGAACGGGTAGAGCACGCCCGCCGCCACCGGGATCAGCGCGACGTTATAGGCAAAGGCCCAGAACAGGTTTTGGCGGATGATGCGCATCGTGGCCGCGCTGATTTGCATGGCGCGAGAGACGCGGCCTAGATCGCCCGAGGCCAGCACCACGTCCGCCGCCTCAATCGCGACGTCGGTGCCGGTGCCGACGGCCAAGCCTATGTCAGCCTCCGCCAGCGCCGGGGCGTCGTTGATACCGTCGCCGACAAAGGCCAGCACGTCGCCCTCTTGGCGCAGGGAGCGGACGGCTTGCAATTTACCCTCCGGCAACACGCCCGCGCGCACCTCCGTGATGCCAAGGCTGCGCGCCACGGCTTGGGAGGTGGCTTCTGCGTCGCCCGAGATCATGGCGGTTCGGATCCCTTGTGCGTGCAGTGCGTCGATCAGAGGTTTGGAGGACGGCTTGACCGGATCCGCAATGCCTAAAACCGCGACCGTCTGCCCATTGATTTCCGCAAAGACCGCTGTTTGGCCTTGCTCCGCGAAGGCGTCGCCCTGCTCTTTCAATGCGCTCGGTATCTCGCCCATGAAACGCGCCGAGCCGACGCGCAGCACGTGACCTGCAACGGTGCCGCTGATCCCTAGCCCGGTCTCTGACTTGAACTCCGCAACCTTATGGGCGGCCTCAGGCGCGGCACGGCAGATGGCTTTGGAAAGGGGGTGCTCGGACAATGCCTCCAGCGCGCCGATCAGGCCCATCACTTGGGTGGCGTCTTGGCCTTGGGCGAAGGCGTTCGCGGCGACCTCCGGCTGGCCAAGCGTCAGCGTGCCGGTCTTGTCGAACGCCACGACGCTGGCTTGGGAGAGTTGCTGCAAGGCTGTGCCTTTGCGAAACAGCACGCCTTGCTCTGCCGCGCGTCCGGTGCCGACCATAATGGCGGTGGGCGTGGCCAGACCAAGCGCGCAGGGGCAGGCGATGATCAGGACGGAGACGCCCGTGACCAGCGCGAAGGTCAGGCCGGGGCCAAAGACCAGCCAGATAACAGCCGCCAGCGCGGCGATGACCAACACGGTGGGTACGAACCACGAGACGACCCGGTCAACAAGGCTCTGGATGGGCAGCTTGCCCCCCTGCGCGTCCTCGACCACCTGCGCGATGCGGGCCAAAACGGTGTCGCCGCCCACGGCGGTGGCTTCAAAAACCAATGCTCCGGTGCCGTTGACCGTGCCGCCCACGACCGTGTCGCCGGGGGCTTTGGCGACGGCGGCGGCCTCCCCGGTGAGCATGCTTTCGTCGATATAGGACTGCCCCTCGACAACCTGCCCGTCCACAGGAACCTGTTCGCCGGGGCGCACTTGGACGCGCGCGCCGATGGTGAGGTCTTCATGCGCGACCTCGGCCCAGACGCCATCTTGCCAGACCCGCGCGGTGGGCGGACGCAGCGCCATCAGGGCCCGGATCGCAGCACCAGTCTTGCCCTTGGCGCGGGCTTCAAGGAAGCGGCCCAGTAAGATCAGGGTGACAATAACGCCGGCAGCCTCGAAATAAACAGCGGCGCTGCCCGCGCCCAACAGGCCGGGCGCGAAGAGCGACACGGTGGAATAGCCCCAGGCCGCCAGCACCCCGATGGAGACCAGCGCATTCATCTCGGGGCGTCTATGGTACAGCGCGGGCAGCCCGATGGACAGGAACCGCCGCCCCGGCCAGAACACCACCGTCGTGATCAATACAAACTGGATCGCCCAAGAGGCCTCCCGCCCGATGCTGGCCTCCACCCATTGGCGCACCGCCGGGATGGCGTGGCCGCTCATTTCCAGAATCACCACCGGCAGCGTCAAAACGGCGGCAATCCATGTGTCGCGTTTCAGCTTGTCTGCGGTGTCGCCCGCGTGGTCAGCGCGGTCCTCGGCGTCAAAGAGCTGCGCGGGGTAGCCCGCGTCGGTCATCACCTTGGCGACTTCATTTTCCGACAGCCCGGACCACTGCACATGCGCGGTTTCCGAGGCCAGATTGACCGTGGCGCTGGCAATGCCGGGGGTGCCCGCCAAAGCACGTTCCACACGGGCGGCGCAGGACGCGCAGCTCATATTGCTGACCTGAAACTTCGCCTGAAGCTCGCTGCTCATCGGGGCGCTCTCGGTGGGGGTCGGACCCTTTCTAGCTAAGCGCTATGCCCCCCATGTCAACCGGTCAACCCGGCGCAGCGGGGTGTTGGGCATGCGTCCCGCGCCCACTTTGCCTGCCGCCGCCGGGCCTTGGTAGGGCGTCGTCGCTTCATGGGCCGCGGCCTGTTCAGCAATGCTGCGGGGCGAGCCGTCCGTGCCACCCTCAGGCGAATTTGCGTCACGCCATGCCAGCAGGTCCGAGACCACATGCCGCGTGACCAGACCCGCCGCGAAGCTGGTGCCTCGCAATAAAATGGTGGCGGCGCTGCGAGGCCCGGCGGCGCGCAGGCCGAAATGGGCGGGCGCGCGCTCCGTTGGGAAGCTGGCCGTGACCGTGGGGGCCGCGCCGTAGCGCTGCCGCTCTGGCGCGTAGGTCGCGGCGGAATAATCCGCGGGCCTGCCATCGGACTCGCGATGCCCGGCCACGACGATCACCTCCGGCGCGCTCGCCAGCGCGTTATGCGTGCCTTTGCGTTGCACCGGTCCCATAGTGGCCTCCGGCTCCAGATCATCAGAGGCGTCGCCTTTGGCCGGGTAGGCATAAGCGTCACCGCGCCGCCCGGTGGGGTCATAAAGCTGGTAACCTTGGGCGTCGAAGAAGGACCGCTTGTTGCGCAGGCTGCCCGGTTGTGCGGCCTGATCCACCTGCACCATGCCATAAAGCACCGGCCGCTCAGCCGTCTTGAACCCGGTTTCATCCCATGTGCAGGCGACCTGCCACAGCCCCGCCTGACAGCTTTCGAGCGGAGTGTGGTAGTCCAGCGTCGGGGCCGCGCAGATCACGTATCGGTAGAGCGTTTTCTTGATGCCATGCGGCGGGTCGTCATCCAGGCGAGACAGTTTTTCGGCGTAGATGCGCATCGCGCCGAAGACATCCGTGTGATGCCCGTCCTGGCCTTGAAACGGCCCAAACACCTGCCCGCTCGGCGCGGTCAGTGTGACGATCACCGGATGCGTGGCGGAGGCAACATCGCCGTCCAGCTCCACCCAAAGCTCCACGAAATTGGAGGACTGGTCCTCCGGCAGCATCCGCCACGGCATCTCAACCGTGGCCTCTTTGGCGATGGGCGCAATCGCGTTGCCGCGTGACAGGTTGCCGTTGCCCGCCGGAATGACCAACCGGACGGGGCTCTTTTTGTCCCGCCCGGCGGTCAGCCGCGCGAAGGCCTGCTCAATCTGCGAGGTGCCGTTCTTGGGCCCCGCGTGCTGGCCAAAGGACAGGTTGATCACAACGGGAAAGCCGCCATCGGGGTCGTCCGGGTAGTGCTCGGCCCACATCGCGTCGGCCAAGTCGACGATGCGCTGCATGGCGTGGAGCACGAAGAATTGCAGAAAGGTGCCGGCCATGCCGATGGTCTCGCGGCGGGGCAGGTTTACAGCGATGATGGGCATGCGAGCCAGCCGCTTGGGCTCCATCTCGTTTGCATCCTCACCCGCCGCCAAGTCCATCACGTGGCTGCCATGGGCAATAACGCGCTCCAGCGCGTTGGCCCCCATCGGGTAGTGCATTTCGGTCAGGCCAGCGGCGCGGTTGAAGGCGTCCTCGTCGAGCCAGCCTGCATGGCTATGGGTGTCCATCAGCGTGTTGATGTCGGACTGGTAGAGCTCGTGGCCAAAGGGCAGGTCTTGCGGGGTGCTGCCATCCGGGCCGCCGAAGCGGCCACCTTGCTGCCACGCCGCGATGATCCGGCTGCGTTGGCCGTTGGCAAGGCGCACCCGTTCATGCGCCAGCGCAATGCCCTCGTCGATCACCCCGATGATCACCGCATCCTTGGGTGGTTTGTCGGTCTTGGCGGCGACGCCCGTGGGCGGGCCATGGGGGCCTTCCATCGGGTTCCACGCAAAATCGGGCAGCGGCACAACCTCTTTGATGGGCGCGTCCTCCCCGTCCGGGCAGAGAGCTGCGGCGCAGGGGGGCGAGCGCACTGAGAGCGGCTGGTGATCGGGCGCTTGCCGCTCCAGCCACCAGTGCATGTAGGGCGTGAGGGTGATCTCTTCGCCGCCCGCCTCCTCCGCCTTCGTGGCACGCCACTGCGTTTTGGGTTTACGCCCCGCCATCGAGCCGCTCCCATTCCGCCGCCGCCTTCTTCCACAGCTCCGCAAAGATGGGCGCTTTCGGTTTCTTGGCGCTGCCCCCCGTCTCTGTGGGCGCATCGGCCAGGATCGCATGCAGCGCCGCGATGGAGAAATCATCCTCGGGCGCCACCGTGCCGTCGGTTTGGGGTTTGAACGACCCGCCCGAGGCGGTCTTGCCATTGGCCAGCGCATAGATGGCGTCGCCGATCGCGCAGCCAAGCGCGGCCCCCGCGAAAGTGTCTACCGGGAAATGCACGCCTGCCACGGTGCGGTTGATCGCGATGCGGCTGGCGATGCGGAAGGGCATCGGCACCTGCGGCGGGGTCAGCGCCTCTTTGGGGGATTGGCCATGCGTCAGACGGTGCAGCACGGTTGCGAAGACAAAGGCCTCCGTGGCGTGGCCCGATGGGAAGGCCGAATGCGCCGGGGTCTGGATGATCGGCTGGACCTCATTGCTGAAATCCATCGGCCGCGCGGAGCGGCACAGATGTTTGACCGTTTGCTCCAGCGCATAGACCAGCCGGTAGACGGTATAGAGCAGCTCCAACGTCGCCTTGCGCCTGCCGTCATTGAGGTAATAGGCGGCCCCAAAGAAGGACAGAATATCGGTCATCTGGACATGGATTTCCGCGATCCGGTCACCGCGCAGATCAGAGTAGGCGCGTAGCCATGTCAGCTGGCTTTCAAAGAAAGTCCGGTCCGGGCGGCGGAGGGTGAAGACCCGCGTGCCGTTGATCTTCAGCTTGGCCTTGCCATCGGAGCCACCGATTTTGCACAGCTGGGACAGCTCGAAATCAACAATCGTTCTCTTCAGCCCGTCCGGAAGGTAGCTTAGATCAGCGTCCTCGTCCGGCGTTCCAAAATTCGGGGGGCGCAGGTTTGGCGTGCCTTCCCAATAGCCCACAACGGAGTCGTGCTGGATCGCCAAAGCATTGTTGAGCAGCGTGGAGTTCGAGCCACCGGCATGCGCACCACCTTGTCCGCCTCCTTGGCC
>CAYXIZ010000162.1:0-5628 GCA_964465485.1 uncultured Rhodobacterales bacterium
GCGCCAAAGCTCATGCCCGCGATGGTGATCGGGATATCCAGCTCAATCGGATTGGACGCGTGGCGTCCGCCCAGCGTGACGTTGGTGCCGCATTTCTCGCGGTAGCCTTCCAGCGGGTAGCGCGAGATCGACGCGCCCAGAAACAGCAGGTCGTCGAAATGCGGGACCTTGCGCTTCGCCCCGCCGCCCCGGATGTCGTAGATCCCGGTGGCCGCGGCGCGGCGGATGTCGCTATTGGCGTCCTGGCTGAACGTGGCCGATTGGCGCGGCGTGGTGTGCGGGATGCCGTTTGCGTCTGTGTCTTTCATGTCCTGCTATCCCTTAATACGCCGCGGCGTTGTCGACGTCGAAATTATAAAGCGTGCGGGCGGAGCCGTAGCGTTTGAACTCGGAGGCTTTGGCGTCGCAGCCGCCGCGTTCCAGCAGCTCTTCGAGCATGGCGATATGCTCGGGCCGCATCTCTTTCTCGATGCAATCCGCGCCCAGTGATTTGACCGATCCGCGCACAAAGAAACGCGCCTCGTAGCAGCTGTCGCCCAGCGCGTCGCCCGCGTCGCCGCAGACCACGATATTGCCCGATTGCGCCATGAAGGCGGACATATGGCCAATATTGCCATGCACGATGATATCAATCCCCTTCATCGAGATGCCGCAGCGCGAGGACGCGTTGCCCTTGATAATCAACGTGCCGCCATGGCCCGTGGCACCGGCATATTGCGAGGCGTCGCCTTCGACGATCACGGTGCCCGACATCATGTTCTCGGCGGTGCCGGGCCCGGCGGAGCCATGCACATGTACGGTGGCCTGCTTGTTCATGCCCGCGCAGTAATAGCCGGTGGAGCCTTTGACGTTGACCTCAATCGGCGCGTCCAGACCCACCGCGATGGCATGCGCGCCCTTGGGGTTGATGATCTCCCAGGTGGTTTGGTTGGTGTTCTCCGCCTGCGCATGCAGGGTGGCGTTCAAAGCGCGCAGGCCCTGCGCTTCCAGATCGAATGTTTGCATCTCAGGCCGCTTTCTCTGTCGCGGTTGGGGCCGCGTTATGCGACCAGAAATAGACGGTGGCGGGCTCGGGCTCCCAGACGCGGGCCTGCTCAATGCCGGGCAGGTTGACCAGCGCGCGGTATTCGGAGCCGAAGGCCACATATTGGTCGGTCTCGGCCATCACGGCGGGCTTGCAGGCAATCGGGTCGCGCACCACGCCGAACCCGTCCTTGGTGCCCACAAGGAAGGTGAAGAACCCATCAAGATCATCAAGGGAGCTTTCCAGCGCCTCCCCCAGAGTGGAGCCGGTCTGCATCTTCCACGTCAGATAGGCCGCGCCCACTTCGGTGTCATTTTCGGTCTCGATATGCACGCCCAGACGGCGCAGCTTGCGGCGCAGGGAGTTGTGGTTCGACAGCGAGCCATTATGGACCAGACATTGGTCAGAGCCCGTGTTGAACGGGTGCGCGCCCATCGTGGTGACCGCCGACTCAGTGGCCATGCGGGTATGCCCGATTCCGTGCGAGCCGCTCATTTTGCGGATGTCGAACCGCTCCGCCACGTCCTTTGGCAGCCCCACTTCCTTGTAAATTTCCAGCGTCTCGCCGTGGCTCATCACCCGCACAGAGGGGCGCATTTCCGTCAGCGCCGCGCGGGCGGCGGCGACCTGATCGGCCTTCAACGTGAGCACCGCATGCGTGTCCTTCACCGACAGTTTCACCTTGCCCGCAACGTGCTTTTCAAGCGCCGGGCCGAGCTTGTCAAAATCCACGTCGGGCGTGTCAGACTGAATTGTCAGCTTAGTGTTACCCTTTGTTTCGCCGCCATAAATCGCGATGCCCGCGCTGTCGGGGCCGCGGTCGGTCATGGTGACCAGCATGTCCGTCAGCATGTTGCCCAGTTCGGGCTCGAGCGATTTGTCTTTTAGAAAAAGTCCGACGATCCCGCACATGGCCGGGGCCCTCCCTGAGGTGGTGAATGCTTCGACTCAAACGCTAGCACCGAAAAAATGATCGCTCAACCCGTGGGAAACTTTTTTTCACCTAAGGCAAAAAAGAGTCGCTTGAATCGGAAAGTCGTGCTTCATTTCCTGCAGCACCGCGCGTTTGCATATGCTGGTGCACTGAATGCCAACAGAAAGACACGGGGGTCTATCGTGGAACAACAAATCGCTGAGCTCGTCGCCAAAGTGGCCGAGTTAGAGGCAGCAGGGGGCGGTGCCAAAGTCACCAACACCATGTTCGCCGAAACCTATTATTACCTGACAATCCCGCTCATGATCATCATCCATGCGGGCTTTTTGGCATATGAGATGGGCGCGTCCCGGATGAAGAACGTGTTGTCCTCTGGTGCCAAGAACATCCTCGCCTTCGCGTTTATGATCCCGACCTTCTACTTCTTTGGCTGGTGGGTCTATTTCGGTTTCCCAACAGGTATTCCGGGTGAAGCTGGCCCGATGGGTATTTCCGGCATCGAATATGCCAACTCCATTGCATGGGGCTGGGGAGAAAGCGCTCAGTATATGGGGCCAAACATCTCCGACAACATTTCGGGCGTGTTCTTTGGGGCGTTTGCATTGTTTGCGGCCACCACGGCCTCCATCATGTCTGGCGCGGTGATCGAGCGCATTCAGACCGTGGGCTTTGTGATCCTCGCCGTCGTGCTGGGCTCTTTCGCCTGGGTCGTGGCCGCCGCTTGGGGCTGGCACGCAGATGGCTGGCTGGTCACGCAGTTCGGTCTGCATGACTTTGGTGCTGCGGGCCTTGTTCACGCGGTTGCGGGCTTCTTCGCGCTGGGCGTGTTGATCAATCTCGGGCCACGGATCGGCAAGTTCAATGCGGATGGCACAGCGAACCACATCGCAGGCCACAACATGCCGCTTACCGTCGTCGGCTTGATGCTGATTATCGTGGGTTTCTGGGGCTTCCTGATGGCCTGCGTCGTGCCACCCGGTGAGGGATGGTCGTGGTTCCCTGACAAGTTTGCCACGATCTATGGCACGCCGATCACGCTGGGTGCGCTGTCCTTCAACATCCTGATGGCGGTGGCCGGTGGCATCATCGGGGCGTGGATCATGACGAAGGACCCGTTCTGGATGATGTCCGGCGCGCTGGCGGGGATCATCTCCGTCGCCTCCGGCCTCGACATCTACTACCCGGCGCTGGCCTTCATCATCGCCTTCTCTGCGGGGGTCATCCTGAAACCCTGCGCGGCGTTCCTTGAAAAGCGCGGCATCGACGATGCGGTGGGCGCGGTGACGGTCCACGGCACGATCGGCCTCTACGGTGTGATCCTGCTCGGCGTCTTTGCCTCCGGCTTCCCGGCGCTGCAAGGGGCGGCGGGCGAGGTGCCAACGATCAGCCTGATGGGCCAGATCGTGGGCGCTGTCGTCTTCTTCCTGCTGGGCTTCGTGCCGGGCTATGTGGTCTCGCTTGTGCTTAAGGGCATGGGCATGCTGCGGGTGCCGGAAGGGGCCGAAATCGCCGGTATGGATACCGTCAAAGTTCCAGCTCAGGGCTACCCCGAAGGCATTCCCGCCTCGGCCGCCCCTGCTGAATAATCTTGAGAAAAGGAGAGAGCCATGGGTTTTCCATATGATGAAGCAAGCTGGTCGGTCGTAGATGGTGCGATGTTTATGGGGTGGGGGTCGGCGGCGCCTGGTTTCTACACCTTCATCGCAGCGGTGCTCTGCGCGGCGGTGCTGGTGCTTGGGCACGCGTCCGAGAAGAAGAAAGCCAAACGCTTCGACAAGTAAGCAAATCTGCTGCGAGGGGCCGTTCCATTGGGGCGGCCCCTTTGCTTTGAAAAATTGCCTGACAGGAAAATAATTTGCCTCACGTTCTTGCTTTTTGAAAAGGGCTGGGGCTGAATACCGACAACAAAAGACTCAAAAAACAGGGGAGACATCATGGCCATTCTTTGGAGACATTCCGCGCTGGCACATCGCCATGCCGAGATCGGCGGCGAGTTGGAAGACTGGAACGGGATGGGGACCGCATGGTTCTACGACAACACCCCTGAGCGCGCGAAAGCCGATTACGAGGCGATCCGCACCAAGGCCGGGCTGATGGATGTCTCCGGCCTGAAGAAAGTCCATGTGGTGGGCGAGGACGCCGCTTACGTCATCGACCGCGTCACCACCCGCAATGTCGAAAAGATCGGCGTGGGGCGTTCGACCTATGCCGCGATGCTCGACGAGCGTGGGCTCTTCATTGATGACTGCGTCATCTACCATCTGGCCGTGAATTCCTGGATGGTCGTGCATGGCACCGGCACCGGCATGGAGCAGCTGACCAAAGTGGCGGCGGCCAAGAACTGCTCCGTCATCATGGATGACGACCTGCATGATATGTCGCTGCAAGGCCCCGTCGCCGTGGACTTCCTCGCCAAACATATCGACGGCATTCGCGATCTGGCCTATTTCGGCATCATCCACACCAAGCTCTTTGGCCGCAACGTGATGATCTCGCGCACCGGCTACACGGGCGAGCGTGGCTACGAGATTTTCGTGGGCCGCAAGGACGCGGTGCATGTCTGGGACAATATCCTGTCCGAGGGCAAAAGCATGGGCATCCGGCCCACGCAGTTCAGCACGCTCGACATGCTGCGCATCGAGAGCTACCTGCTCTTCTACCCCGGCGACAATTCCGAAACCTTCCCCTTCGAGGACGGCGCGCCCGCAGGCGACAGCCTTTGGGAGCTCGGTCTCGACTTCGTCGTCTCCCCCGGCAAGGAGGGCTTTATCGGGGCGGAGAACCACTATGCCATGGAGGGCCGCGAGCGGTTCAAGATCTACGGCGTCAAGCTGTCGGACAGCATGGACCAGATGGAGATGTTTGCCCGCGTCCACGCGGATGGCAAGGATGTCGGCGTCATCACCTACGGGCTGTCATCCGAGCTGAACAAGTATTCCGTCGCCATCGCGCGTCTGCATCCCAGCGTCGCCAAGCCGGGCACCAAGCTGACGGTTGTGCAGCCTGACGGCACGAAGCTCGCCGCCACGGCGGAAGAGATGCCCTTCTACGACAAAGACAAGCAAATCCGCACGGCCAAGGGCTAAAGCGGGCAGGGCGCGGACAGAGGGTCGCGCCCGCATCATTTCTGCCAGAGGACAAACATGTCGAAGTTTGAATTCCCGCCATCCATCCTAAGCAGGCCCGTCTACGGCACGCTGGAGGCCCGCCCCGGCAAGCATCACCTGATGATCGCCGACGCCGAAGGGGCAGAGGCGATCCTTGCGATTGCCACGCCGGAGCTGATGGCCAACACCCACATCATCTACATCCCGCGCGAGACCACCGGGTATGTCGAGAAACTGCGCGCGCTGGACCCTGCGCAATTCTACGAGGGGCCGACTTATGCGGCTTCTGTGACGCGTATTCAGCGCGTGTTGCAAGACGCGCATATGGGGCTGCAGATTTACCTGACCGGCACCGAAGGGCTGATGGGGCAGGCGCAGAACGAGGCGATGCAGGCGGGCTTTCCGCATACGGCGATCCAGACGGAGCATCGCGGCTCCGTCGCGCGGCGCATGCAATGCGTGCATTGCAAAGGCATCACCGAAGATGTCGAGACGGACCCGTTCGTCTGCTCGCATTGCGGGCTGAACCTGTTTGTGCGTGATCACTATTCGCGCCGTCTGGC
>CAYXIZ010000163.1:0-5560 GCA_964465485.1 uncultured Rhodobacterales bacterium
GCGCAGCCCGTCAGCCGCTCCGAGCTCAGCGCCGCACAGGCCTGCCGGATGGCCAGCACCTCCGCATGGGCCGACGGGTCACGATCCTCCATCACCCGGTTGCCCGCCTGCGCAATCACCCGGCCTTCAGACGACACGATCACAGCGCCCACAGGCACCTCGCCCCGCGCGGCGGCCTTCTTCGCCTGATCCAGCGCCAGATCCATATGTGAGGTAAAGCCCATAGGGTTTATCAATCATATCAACAGCTTGCGCACAAGGTTTTGCAGGGGGCTTGCAGAGGTTTTGCAAGGGCTTTCCCTTGGCCGCGCAACAGACTAAACCGCTGGGATGGCTGAAAAAACACCTCAAGAGACACACTCGAAAACACCTGACGGCGACCGGATCGCCAAGGTTCTGGCCCGCTCCGGCGTGGCCTCGCGGCGTGGCGCGGAGGCTTTGATCGAGGCCGGGCGCATTGCTGTGAACGGCAAGATCATCACCAGCCCCGCGCTGAATGTGACGCCCAAAGATGTGATCACCTTCGACGGAAAACAAATCGCCGAGCCCGAGCGCCCAAGGCTGTGGCTCTACAACAAACCCGTGGGCCTCGTCACCACGGAGCGCGACGAAAAGGGCCGCGACACGGTGTTTGACGCCCTGCCAAAAGACCTGCCCCGCGTGGTCAGCGTCGGGCGTCTGGATATCAATTCCGAGGGGCTTTTGCTGCTGACCAATGACGGCGGCATCAAGCGGCAATTGGAGCTGCCCTCCACCGGATGGCTGCGCAAATACCGGGTCCGGGTTAATGGAAGACCAGAAGACAAGACCTTGGTTCCATTGAGAAAAGGCGTGACCTCGGAGGGCGAGCGCTTCCAGCCGATGGAGGTCACGCTCGACCGCCAGCAAGGCGCGAATGCGTGGTTAACGGTGGGCCTGCGCGAAGGCAAGAACCGCGAGATCCGCCGCGCCATGGAAGAGGTCGGCCTTAAGGTGAACCGGCTTTTGCGCGTAAGCTACGGGCCGTTTCGGCTCAACGATCTCAAGCAAGGCGAGGTCGAAGAGGTCAAAGCCCGCGTGCTGCGCGACCAGCTTGGCATCGCCGCCGAGGACGCCGCCCCGCGCCCCAAAAAACGCCCTCCCCAAAAGCGCAGCGGCCACAAACCCGCGCAGAACCGAACCGGCCAACAGGCCAAGCCCCGCGCCTCAAGGGGACCCAAACGCTAATTGGAACCCTTGCCGCAGCCCGCGCGTCCTGTATGCATGACCCACCAATATCGACGCTGACGAAAGGCCCTTCCCCATGGCTGAGTTCCTGAATTTCGAAAATCTCTTCACCCTGCAAAACCTTGGCAACCTGCTGATGTTGTGCTTCTTGCAAGCCGTGCTTGGGTTCGACAACCTGCTCTACATCTCCATTGAAAGCCAACGCGCCCCCGTCGCCCAGCAAAAGGCGGTGCGCTTCTGGGGCATCATCATCGCCGTGGCGCTGCGGGTGATTTTGCTCTTTGTCATGGTCAGCCTGCTGGGCACTTTGACGGAGCCGTTCTTTGTGTTCGAGTGGGACGGCATCCTCACAGGCGGCGTGAATTTTGCCACCTGCGTCTTCATCTTTGGCGGGATTTTCATCATGTACACGGCTTTCAAGGAGATCGGCCACCTGCTATCGGTGCAGCATATCGGCCATGACATCGAGGTCAAATCTGGCAAATCGGCGGCCAAAGTGGTGATGCTGATCGTGTTCATGAACCTGATTTTCTCTTTTGACTCAGTGCTCTCCGCCATCGCTATCACCGAAGTTTTCCCAATCCTTGCCGCCGCTATTCTGATCTCCGGGCTGGCCATGCTGCTGCTGGCGGATGGCGTCACGGCGTTTTTGCAAAAGAACCGCATGTATGAGGTGCTGGGCCTGTTTATCTTGCTGATCGTAGGCGTGGTGCTCTTGGGCGAGGCCGGGGTTGCGGCCAGCCATGCGGCGCATGATGACAGCCTTGCGATCATGATTTTCGGCTACCCGCTGATCCCGATGTCGAAGACGACCTTCTACTTCTCGGTCATCGTGCTGTTCGCCGTGGAGATCATCCAGTCGGGCTACGCGCGCAAGCTGGAAGCCGAGCGCGCCGCCACCCAGACGCCGAAAACGCACTAGTCGCGCAGGCTTTCTGGTAACTGCCGCCTCCACTGCCTATATCTGGGGGCACCACTCGCTGAGGACGGGACGCCCATGTCATTCGGAGCCATTCAGAAGATCGCCTACGCCATGCTACTGGTGCTGGTTGCCCTCGCCTCCGTCGGAGCCGTGTAAGATGGCCCAGCGCTTCGGTGGAGAGCACAGCCCCGGCGCGGGTCCCGCCAAAACGGGGCAGCTGCGCCATGCCAAGCCGCAACGCGGTCGGGCGCGGGCAATTTGGCTAGGCGTCGCAGGCCTGCCGCTACTCTTCACTGCCTTTGGCGGCGGGCCGGTGGAGCTGGCCTCCCATCTTGGGGCCTTCGCGCTGATCGCACTGGCCGCTTGGCTGACCCGCGAGGGGCTGGAGGCGCAGGACGCCTATGAAGCCCGCACGATTTCGCGCCGCCCCGCCATTCCGCGCAAGCTCTTCGGGGCGGTTCTGACAGGTTTGGGCGTGGCACTTGCAACGGCGGATGGCGGGCTGTTTAACGGCGTGCTTTACGGGATCATCGCAGGCGGGTTGCACCTGACCGCCTTTGGGCTGGACCCGATGAAAAACAAAGTGGCCGAGGGCGTAGACGACTTTCAGAACCAGCGCGTCGCCAAAGCGGTGGATGAGGCCGAAAAGCACCTGAAAAACATGGCCGATCTGGCCACTGAGACCCGCGACCGGGTGCTGATCGCCCGCATCGAGGCGTTTCGCACCACCGCCCGCGAGATGTTTCGCACGGTAGAGAACGACCCACGCGATCTGCGCGGCGCGCGGCGCTATCTGGGCGTCTACCTGCAAGGCGCGCGTGACGCGACCAAGCAATATGTGGACCTGACCCGGCGGACTGATAGCCCCGAGGCCAAAGGCAAATACATGACCTTGCTGGACGATCTTGAGGCGAATTTCACCGCGAAAACCCAGAAGCTGCTAACCAATAACCAAGACGCGCTGAGCATCGAGATAGAGGTTCTCTCTGACCGCTTGCAGCGTGAAGGCATCCGCGCGCGCGACCCCGTGCCGCTACATGACCCGTTACAGAACTCGTTGGAGGACAAGACATGACCCAGACCGTTCGCGAAAAGGCGCAGGCCTCGACCGCATTGCTAGACGAGGTCACCGCCGTGGTGCTGCCCGAGCCGGAGGCCGATCTGGTCACGCTTGAGAAAGCCGCACCACCGGTGGCGTCTGAAATCCGCAAGCGGATGGACGAGATCGACATGACGGATACCGGCTCCATTGTGGCGTTTGGCTCAAACGCGCAGGCCG
Organism: uncultured Rhodobacterales bacterium; assembly: GCA_964465485.1. GTDB lineage: Bacteria > Pseudomonadota > Alphaproteobacteria > Rhodobacterales > Rhodobacteraceae > Litoreibacter. Next base: position 3,408 of record CAYXIZ010000163.1, read on the forward strand.
GCTTGCAAGAGATCAGCCAGTCGATGTTGCAAGACGTCAAGAACAAGGATGTGGGCCCCGCCGGGGCGTCGCTGCGCGATATCGTGTCGACGATCCGTGGCTTCTCCATCAAGGAGCTGGACCCGAACCGAAAACGCAGCTGGTGGGAAAAGCTGATCGGCCGCGCCAAGCCTGCCGCCATGTTCATGGCGAAATTCGAAGACGTGCAGGGCCAGATCGACAAGATCACCGACGACCTGCTGGGCCATGAGCATGTGCTGCTCAAGGATATCAAATCACTCGATATTCTCTATGAGCGCACCTTGGATTTCTACAACGAGCTGGCGCTGTATATCACCGCCGGGGAGGCCAAGATTGCCGAGCTGGACGCGCAGGACATCCCCGCCAAAGAGGCCGAAGTCGCCGCAGCACCAGAAGATGCCCAAGTGATGAAAGCGCAGGAGCTGCGCGATCTGCGCGCCGCGCGCGATGATCTGGAACGCCGCGTGCATGACATGAAGCTGACGCGGCAGGTAACGATGCAATCGCTGCCCTCGATCCGGCTGGTGCAGGAAAATGACAAGTCACTGGTGACCAAGATCAACTCCACCTTGGTCAACACCGTGCCGTTATGGGAAACCCAGCTGGCGCAGGCGCTGACCATTCAACGCTCTTCTGAGGCGGCGGAAGCTGTGCGCGATGCCAATGACCTGACCAACGAGCTGCTGAAGGCCAATGCCGACAACCTGCGCACCGCCAACAAAGCAATCCGTGAGGAGATGGAGCGCGGTGTGTTCGACATTGAGGCCGTGCAGCAGGCCAATGACGCGCTGGTCACCACGATCAATGAAAGCCTGCAAATCGCAGATGAAGGCAAGCGCAAGCGCGCGGAGGCCGAGGCCAAGCTGGAGCAGATGGAAGACGAGCTGCGCGACACGCTAGCCTCCGCAAGCGCGCGCAGCCCGGCCTGAGCGTGAAGGGGCTGCGATCTCCACTGGCCGCTTTGGCTTTGGGTGCCGCGCTTTTGAGCGCCTGCGATCTGGTGCCCACCAGCCCCAGACCCGAGCCACGCGGGCCGGTTGTCGTGCCTGAGGACGTCACGTTTACCCCCTCCCCCCGCAGCGAGGCGCTGTCGGCTTACTACGCGACCGTGCAGCGCCAATTATTGGCGCAAGGCCTGCTGCGCAAGGATGGCGGCGGGCCTGACACGCCATTTGCCAAGCGCAATCTGGTGGATAATTTCGTCCAGATCGCTGCCTTTGAGGAATACACAATCGACGGGCTGCGCGCCCAGCAATCCGGCAATGAAAGCCGCATCCGGCGCTGGGCCAAACCGATCTCCATGCGGCTGGAATTTGGCAATTCGGTCCTCCCGGAGCAAGCCGCCCCCCTGCAAGGCGCGGTAGAGAAATACATCCGCAGGCTGTCGCGGATCACCGGCCAGCGTATGGTTTTGGTCCCCGAAGGCAGTGAGGCAAACTTCCATGTCGCGGTGCTTGATGTGGACGAGCTAGAGGCCTTCGCGCCCCGCCTGCAAGAGCTGGTGCCGGGGCTGACCTCCAATGTGGCGCGCGAGCTCACCCGCCTGCCCCGCCCGCAATATTGCGCGATCTACACCTTCTTTGACGCCAGCGCCCCGCATCAGATCAGCACCGCCGTGGCAATCCTGCGCACCGAGCTGCCACCGCTGCTGAGCGAGGCCTGCATCCATGAAGAAATCGCCCAAGGGCTGGGCCTGAGCAATGACAGCCCCGCCGCGCGGCCCTCGATTTTCAACGATGATGACGAGTTCGCCCTGCTGACCACCCATGACGAGCGGCTGCTAGAAATTCTCTACGACCCCCGCCTGCCCCTTGGCACTGGCCCGAATGACGCGCGCCCGATTGTCGAGGCCATTGCCACCGACCTGCTTGGCGGTGAAAGTTAACATTCCACTTCCTGAAGCGAGGACCCTATGGGCATTCTTGATTTTCTCACCGGCGAATTCATCGACGTCATCCACTGGACCGACGACACCCGCGACACCATGGTCTGGCGCTTTGACCGCGAGGGGCATGCCATCAAATACGGCGCCAAGCTGACCGTGCGCGAAGGACAGGCGGCGGTGTTTGTGCATGAGGGCCAGCTGGCCGATGTGTTCACGCCGGGGCTTTACATGCTCGAGACCAACAACA
>CAYXIZ010000164.1:0-5540 GCA_964465485.1 uncultured Rhodobacterales bacterium
GCGATGGATTTCAGCGTCAGCGCGCGGACCTGCTCCCAATGGCGTTGCAGGTATTCATAGTCGCGCTTGATTTCCGACTTGGTGCGTTTGGCCCCCGCCGTGCGCACGATCAGGCCCGCGCCCTTCGGCACGTCGATCTCGTTGGCGATTTCCTTCAGCTTCTTGCGGTCCGGCGCGTTGGTGATCTTGCGTGAAATGCCACCGCCACGCGCGGTGTTGGGCATCAAAACGCAGTAGCGGCCGGCCAGCGACAGGTAGGTGGTGAGTGCGGCCCCTTTGTTGCCGCGCTCTTCCTTGACCACCTGCACCAGCAGGATTTGACGGACTTTGACGACCTCTTGGATCTTGTAGCGCTTGGGGCGCGGCTTGCGGGCCGGGCGCACCTCGTCGGCATCATCCTCTTGGGCGACGGATTCGATGTTCTCGTCCTTGTCGGTCGCGTCCATTGCGTCGTCATCATCCGCATCCGCGTCCGCGTCGTCGCTATCCTCATCAGAAGCAGGCGTCTCCACCGGCGTCTCTGCAACCGTCTCCATCGGGGAGGAGCCCTCGTCAGCGTCAACCACCTCGTCGCTGTCGAGCTCGACCACATCCATGCCAGAGATCGCATCTGCCTCGGCATCCGCACCCTCGACCTCTTCGGTGATCACCGCGTCGTCTGTCTTGGCCTTGGCCGCCTTGGAGCGCCCACGCCCCCGGCCCCGACCCTTCTTGGGTTTTTCGTCTTCCTCAGCCTGCTGCCGGGCGAATTCGGCCTCTTCTTCCAGCAGCGCCAGACGGTCCGCGACAGGGATCTGGTAATAGTCGGGATGGATCTCGCTGAACGCCAGAAACCCATGGCGGTTGCCGCCATAGTCGATAAACGCCGCCTGCAGCGACGGCTCGACCCGTGTTACTTTTGCGAGATAGATGTTGCCAGCGAGCTGGCGTTTGTTTTCCGATTCAAAGTCGAATTCCTCAACCTTGTTTCCGTCTGCCACAACAACCCGGGTCTCTTCCGGGTGGGTGGCGTCAATAAGCATTTTCTTGGCCATGATATCCGTATGCACCCCGCAAAGGCACGCTCCCCCGGAGGTGATCCGGGACACAAAGCTACGTTGGCGGAATGGCTTGTCTGGGCGAAAGGGGCCGCGCGGACACGTATGGCGCGGGCCGGGCGCAAAGCGGCCCTGTCCCTTGATGCCTGTCTGTCTCTGGCGCGTCTCATCGCGTTCTTATCTCCGACAGCGCCTTTATCGGGGCTGCCCGTTCATTTTGCCAGCGGGCGCGTTGGCCAGCCTTGGCTTTGGCGTTCAAACATGAAGCCGTTCGTCCCGGCTCTGGACCACCGTTTTGTCCTTCGGGGCTGAGCCAGTAAAATTTCACCGTCCAATGCGCCATCAAAGCGTCCACCGGTACGTGCCTTATACATAGGTGATTTCACATAGGTTTTACAATGCGCAATTCGCCCTGCCGGCAATAAACACAGCCCCGTGCTCTGCAGGCCATTGTTTCCAAACCAGAAACAACTCGAATGCAACCTCTCCCCCGCAGCGATCGCCTGTTGGCTATCACTGCTTCAGAAATACTCCGGGGAGTTTGAGGGGCAGAGCCCCTCATTACACCGGGGGCGAAGCCCCCGCAAAACATCGCGCGCGCGGAGCGCCCATTTTAACTGAGCTTACAGGTAGTCTGACCGCTGCAGGCCGTATTTGGCCATTTTCTCATTCAGCGTCCGGCGCGGCAGGCACAGCTCGTCCATCACCGCCGAAATAGACCCTTTGTGACGCCGCATCGTGTTGTCGATCAACATTCGCTCAAAGGCCTCGACATATTCCTTCAAAGGCTTGCCTTCGGTGGTGATCACCGGCCCCATCTCAGCGTTATCCGCCATCAGCAGCGAGGCAATCGAGCCCGATCCCCGGCGGTTTTGCAGCACCGCGCGTTCGGCCACGTTGATCAGCTGGCGCACATTGCCGGGCCATGGGGCCTGCAACAGTTGCGCGGCTTCCTGCGCGGAGACCTCCGGCGTGTCAGAGCCGTAATCATCGGCAAATTGCTCGCCAAAGCGGTTGAACAGCGACAGGATATCCTCGCCGCGTTGCCGCAGCGGGGGGATGGTGATTTTCATCGCCGCCAGCCGGTAGAACAGATCGCCCCGGATCAGGTCCTCGCAGGTCTTGTCCTGCTCTTGGGTGTTGCAAATCGCGATGATCCGCGTCTCCGCCGGGCTGCCCTGATCGTTGATGAATTGCAGCAGGCGGGCCTGCAGCGTGCCGGGCAGTGCTTCGATGTCTTCCAGCACCAATGTGCCGCCGCGCGCCTCCTCGACCAAAGGCAGGCTGTCGCCTTCCTCCACGGGTTCAAACAGCTTTGAGGAGAGAGCCGCCTCGTCAAAGGCGGCACAGCTCAGCGAGACGAATTTCTTGCCCGCCCGCGGCCCCACGGCATGCAGCGCATGGGCCACCAGCGTCTTGCCGGTGCCGGTTTCGCCGTCGATCAGCACATGGCCGTCGGCTTGGCCCAGATCCAGAATATCTTCGCGCAGGCGTTCCATCACCGGGCTCGACCCGATCAGCTTTTGCATCAGCTTGGTGCCGTCCGAGAGCTCCTTGCGCAGCGCGCGGTTGTCCAGCGTCAGGCGGCGGTTCGTCGTGGCGCGTTTGGCCAACTCGGTCATGCGATCCGGGTTGAACGGCTTTTCCAGAAAATCAAACGCGCCCACGCGCATTGCTTCCACGGCCATCGGCACGTCGCCATGGCCTGTGATCATGATCACGGGCAGCGAGCTGTCGGTGCTCATCAGGCGTTTGAGAAACTGCATCCCGTCCATGCCGGGCATCTTGATGTCGGAGACCACAATGCCGGGGTAATCCGCGCCAATGCCTTTCAGCGCGTCCTCGGCGGAGCCGAAGGTCTCCGTGTCATAGCCTGACAGGGCCAGCCACTGGCTGATGGATTGACGCATATCCTGCTCGTCATCGACAATCGCGATCTTCAGGGCACTCGCACTTTGCATAATACTGTTCCTTTGTCCCGCCAACCCGTCGCGCCCGGCCCCTGTGATCAGGCCAAAGGGCGCGCTATTCGGCGGCTTTTACCACGCCCATCTCCAGGGCCGATTTCTCCCTAGATTTAGCCAATGGCAGCTGCATTTCAAAGACCGCTCCGCCAGATTGGCCATTTCTTGCCGTAAGGGACCCGCCAAGCTCGCTCACAATGCTCGAGGAGATGGCCAGTCCGAGCCCCACCCCCTCGCCCGGTTGCTTGGTGGTGTAGAAGGGCTCGAACAGGTCATCGAGGTTCTCAATCCCCTCGCCATTGTCGCGCAGGGTCAGCGTCGCGGTCTCGCCCGCGTTGAGCAGGATTTCCACCTCGGGGCGGGCTTGCGATTTGGTGGCATCCAGCGCGTTGCGGAACAGGTTGATGATCACCTGCTCGAGCCGCACCCGGTCGCCAATCACCTTAACAGGTTGATCAGGAAGCGACACGACGAGCTTGATATCGCCCTTTTTCAGCTGCGGCTCCATCATCGACAAAGAGCCCGAAACCGCGTCGCGCAGGTCCACTTCCAGCAGTTCGTCGCCGCCCTTTCGGGCGTAGGATTTCAGCTGTTTGGTGATCGCGCCCATGCGCTCGATCAGGTCGTCAATGCGTTGAAACGAGCTTTGCGCCTCCTCGGGCCGCTTGCGTTCCAGCAGCAGTTTTGCGCCAGCCAGATAGGTTTTCATGGCCGCCAGTGGCTGGTTCAGCTCATGGCTGACTGCCGCCGACATCTCCCCCAAAGCGGCGAGTTTTTGCGACTGCACCAGCGATTGCTCGGCCACCGCGAGGGTCTCCTGCACCTTTTTGCGCTCCGTAATCTCGCGACTCAGCCGCGCGTTGAGGTCCCGCAAATCCTCGCTTTCACGCCGGAAAAAGCCCGCGGCAGATTCCGCACGTTTGGACAGCACGTAGAAGGTCAGCGCCAGCAGGATGGCAAAGCCCATGATCTCCAGCGCCAGCACGCCGTTCACCCGCTCGCGCACCGAGGCATAGGTCGAGAAATTGATCAGCCGCCAGCCGCGAAACGGAATGCGCCCGTCAACGCGCATCACCGCCTCACCGCGCAAGTAAGCATCAGGGGAGCGGCCCAGTTCGAAATAGCCATTGGTCAGCTCAATTGCGCGGCGCAACGCGCCCGCCGGAGACTGGCTGGCCAGCGCATCCCCCACCGCCTGCCCGCGCCATTGCGGGTCGGTGGCCAGAATGATCCGCCCCTCGCTGTCGGAGATCATCACCGCGTCGTTGGGCGAGCGCCAGCGGTTCTCGAACTGGCGCAAATCCACATCGACCACGATCACCCCGATGCTTTGCTGATCAAAGGAGATGCGGCGCGAATAGGTGAACTGGAACGCGCCGGTCTCCCGCCGGGTGACGTGAAACAGCGTGTTATTGGTGCGCAACGCGTCAATGAAATAGGGCTCGGAGCGCCGGTTTTCGCTGATCTGTGTCCGGTCAGAGGAGGCCTTTACGATCCCTTCGGCATCCATCAGGCGCAGCCCCGCCGCGCCCAGCTCTTCGGCGAATGTGATCAGGCGCTGCGAGGTGGCGGTAAAATCGCCGGAGTTCAGCGCCGCCACCATCACCGGATCACGCGACAACAGCAGCGGCACCACGCGGTTGCGTTGCAGCTCGGAGGTGATGGCGTTGGAATAGAGTGCGACGCGCAGGTCAGCGGCGGCCCGGGTGCGTTCGGTAAACCGGTCCGTCAGCCACAGGTTCGACACCCAGACAATCGTCACGGCCAGCGCGATCAGCATGATCGCAAAGAGCCGCACCTGCCAACGCGCCCCGATCGGGCGCGGCGGACCATTGCGGGGCCGCTCCGGCTTGGGCCGCTCCGCCGCGTCAGGCCGCTCCGTGTCAGAAAAGGTATCAGCACTCATGGCTGCGACGTTACGAGGTCTCGCGCCCCGCCTCAACAAAGAGCCGCGCGGCCCCTAGGGCAGCCACGCCCCTGTCGGCGGTTTTACGCCGTTACCAGCGCATCCACCAAGGAGGCAAACAGTGGCGCGCCGTCCCGGTTGCCATGCGCGGCCTCCATTGCGCGCTCGGGATGGGGCATCATGCCCAGCACCCGGCGGTTCTCAGACAGCACACCCGCAATATCGCCCGCGGAGCCATTTGGATTATCCGCATAGGAAAACGCCACCCGCCCCTCGCCGCGCAACCGCGCCACAAGGTCGTCATCGGCCGAGTAATTGCCGTCGTGATGCGCAATCGGCACCGTGATCCGCGCGCCCTGCTCGTAGCCGCGCGTATAGGCGCTGTCGGTGCTCTCCACGATCAGCTCTTGCTGGCGGCACAGAAATGTCAGCCCCGCATTGCGCATCAGCGCGCCCGGCAGCAGCCCGGTTTCGCACAGCACCTGAAACCCGTTGCAAATCCCGATCACATGCCCGCCGCCCTTGGCAAACTCCACCACCGCCGCGCAAATCGGCGAGCGCGCCGCAATCGCGCCGCAGCGCAAGTAATCGCCAAAGGAAAACCCGCCCGGAATGCCGATCACGTCCAGCCCG
>CAYXIZ010000165.1:0-5531 GCA_964465485.1 uncultured Rhodobacterales bacterium
GCCGCGCTGATGCTTGGCGCGAAATAGACCGACAGGAGATTTTTGATGAAGTTCTACACAAGCCCCACCTCGCCCTATGTGCGCAAAGTGCTCGTGCTGCTGCAAGAAACCGGCCAACTCGATGATGTCGAGATGATCATGTCGGGTGGCACGCCGCTCGATCCCGGCTCTATTCCAGTGCATTTGAACCCTTTGGGCAAAATCCCCGCGCTTGAGCAAAGCACCGGCGTGACGCTCTATGACAGCCGGGTCATCTGCCGCTTCTTCGATGATCGCGCGGGGGCTGGTCTGTATAGCAGCGGCGCGCGGCACTGGGAGCTGCTGACGCTGGAGGCCACTGCCGACGGTATCCTCGATGCGGCCCTCTTGGGTGTCTATGAAGAACGCGTGCGGCCAGAAGACAAGCGGTTCGCCCCTTGGGCAGACGGGCAATGGGCCAAGATCACCCGCGCGCTCGACGCGGTTGAGAGCCGTTGGATGAGCCACCTGTCCGGCCCGCTGAATATCGGCCAGATCGCCATGGGCTGCGCGTTGGGCTATCTTGATCTGCGCTACGCCGACAGCGACTGGCGCAAAGGCCGCGACGCGCTGGCCACGTGGTACAAGACATTTGAGACGCGCGAGAGCATGGCCTCCACCGTGCCTGTCGGCTGAGCGCGCGCGCCATGCAGATCACCGCCGCCACGCCCGAGGAGCTGGAGACCTGCCTTGCCATCCGCCGTGTCGTCTTCATTGAGGGGCAAGACGTCCCCGAACTTGAGGAGGTTGATGGCCGTGACCCCGAGTGCCTCCATTTTATCGGGCGTCTGGGCGGCACGGCCATCGCCACCGCGCGCGTGCTGCCCTTGGGCGAGAAGGCCAAAATCCAGCGCGTCGCCGTGTTGGAACAGGCGCGATTGGGCGGCGCAGGGTCGAAGCTGATGCGCTTCGTTCTCAATGACCTGCGCAAGCGCGGTTTCAAAGCCGCCGTGCTGGGCTCGCAGACCCATGCGATTGGGTTTTACGAGAAGCTGGGCTTTGCGGCCTATGGCCCCGAATATGACGACGCAGGGATCCCACATCGCGACATGTCGCTGACCCTCTAGCGCAGCTGCCGTGTGGCCTCCGCCAGCGCGATGGAGGCTGCAATGGCGACGTTCAGGCTGCGCCCACCGCCCGGCATGGAAATCCGCAGCGCGTGGTCGCAGGCACCCGCCACCTCCTGCGGGACACCGGCGCTTTCCTGACCCAGAAGCAGGCAATCCCCCGGCTCAAACGCAAAACCCCACAGGTCATCCGTGGCCTTTGTGCTGAGCAATACCAAGCGGCCGGTGCGGGCGGCCTGAAATGCGTCCCAGCTGTCGTGATGCTTGATATCGGCCTTATCCGCATAGTCCAGCGCGCGGGTTCGGAGCAATTTTAGGGAAAAAGGGAAGCCGCAGGGCTCGATCACGTGGACAGGCGCGGCAAAGCAGGCCCCCAAGCGTATCAGAGACCCCAGATTCGGGGCCAAATCGGGTTGAAACGCGGCTAATTGGACGTGGTGCGACAATTGGCTTGCCTCCAAACGCTTTCCACACTGGACGAATGACCTACCTAGGCCTTATGAACCGCGCGAGAGCGTGCATGCAGGGGGAATCCCTCTGACAGTTCGTGATGAGGAATATTCCTGGCATGCCAGGCAGACAATGGAGAAATGTCCGTGTCCCAAGCAGATGACCATAGCGGCAACACCCGCCGCGACTTTCTTTACTACGCAACCGCTGGTGCGGGGGCTGTGACCGCCGGGGCCGCAATTTGGCCGCTGGTCAACCAGATGAACCCGTCGGCCGATGTGCAGGCGCTGTCCTCCATTGATGTGGACGTGTCCGGCGTGGAGCCCGGCACGCAGATGACGGTGAAATGGCTGGGCAAGCCTGTCTTCATCCGTCGCCGCACCGAGGAAGAGATCGAAGCTGCCCGCAACGTAGAGCTGAGCGAGCTGCCCGACCAAGGCGCAGAAAACGCGAATCTCAGCGGCGCGGATGCTGCTGATGAAAACCGCACGCTCGACGAGGCCGGCGAATGGCTGGTGATGATCGGGGTTTGCACCCATCTGGGCTGCGTGCCTTTGGGCGATGCGGGTGATTTCGGCGGGTGGTTCTGCCCCTGCCACGGTTCGCATTACGACACGGCCGGGCGTATCCGCAAAGGGCCTGCACCAAAGAATTTGCCTGTACCCGTCGCGTCCTTTGACGGCGACACATTGACACTCGGTTAGGGGAGAGAAAACGATATGGCTGGTATCCCACACGACCATTATGAGCCCAAGTCCAACGGCGAGAAGTGGCTGCACAAGCGCCTTCCGATCGTAGGGCTTGCCTATGACACGCTGATGATCCCCACGCCCAAGAACCTGAACTGGATGTGGATCTGGGGCATCGTGCTGACCTTTGTGCTGGTGCTGCAAATCGTAACCGGCATCGTGCTGGCAATGCATTACACGCCGCATGTCGACAACGCGTTTGCCTCCGTTGAGCATATCATGCGCAACGTGAATGGCGGCTACATGATGCGCTACCTGCACGCCAACGGCGCCTCGCTGTTCTTCGTGGCCGTCTACCTGCACATTTTCCGTGGCCTCTATTACGGGTCCTACAAGGCCCCGCGCGAGGTCACATGGATCATCGGCATGATCATCTACCTCGCCATGATGGGCACCGCCTTTATGGGCTACGTGCTGCCATGGGGTCAGATGTCCTTCTGGGGTGCAACCGTGATCACCGGCCTGTTTGGCGCGATCCCGGGCATTGGCGAGACCATCCAGACATGGCTGCTCGGTGGGCCAGCGGTGGACAATGCCACGCTGAACCGCTTCTTCTCGCTGCATTACCTGCTGCCATTTGTGATTGCCGGTCTGGTGATCCTGCATATCTGGGCCTTCCACACGACAGGCAACAACAACCCGACCGGGGTTGAGGTGCGCCGCACGTCCAAGGAAGACGCCAAGAAAGACACGCTGCCCTTCTGGCCCTATTTCGTGATCAAGGACCTGTTCGCGCTGGCGGTCATCATGGTGGTGTTCTTCGCGGTGGTTGGCTTCATGCCGAACTACCTTGGCCACCCCGACAACTACATCGAGGCCAACGCGCTGGCGACACCGGCTCACATCGTGCCCGAATGGTACTTCCTGCCCTTCTACGCGATCCTGCGCGCCTTCACAGACGAGGTCTGGATCGTACAGTTCGCAGGCTTCATCACCGGCGGCATCGTTGATGCGAAATTCTTCGGTGTGGTTGCCATGTTCGGCGCGATTGCCGTGATGGCGCTGGCCCCGTGGCTCGACACGTCGTCGGTCCGCTCTGGCCGTTACCGCCCGATGTTCAAGTGGTGGTTCGCCCTGCTGGTGGTCGATTTCTTCGTCCTGATGTGGGTGGGCGCGATGCCTGCGGAGGAGCCGTTCAACACGATCTCCCTGATCGCCTCGACCTATTGGTTCGCCTACTTCCTGGTGATCCTGCCACTGCTTGGCGTGATCGAGAAACCGTTGGATCGGCCTGCTACCATCGAGGATGATTTCGATGCGCATTACCCCGCCAAAAAAGACGCTTCGGCGCAACCTGCTGAGTAAGAGGAAAGCACACATGTTTAAGAAACTCTCACTCTCCACGCTGGCCATCGCTGGTCTGACATCTGCCGCGTTTGCGGCGGGTGGCGCGGGCGACATCACCGATAAGGACTTCAGCTTTGAAGGCCCGTTCGGCGTCTATGACGAGAACCAGCTGCAACGCGGCCTGAAGGTCTACACTGAGGTCTGCTCCAGCTGTCACGGGTTGAAATTCGTGCCTCTGCGCACCTTGTCTGACGAGGGCGGGCCACACCTGCCCGAAGATCAGATGAAGGCCTATGTCGCGGAGATGTTCATTGCCGATGAACCGGCCAACCAGCATCTCTACGACCCGGAGCTCGAAGAACTGCGTCCGCTTCAGCCCACCGACAACTTCCCGGCTGTGAACTCCGCCGGGGCGCCTGACCTGTCCTTGATGGCGAAGGCCCGCGCTGGGTTCCACGGCCCTTACGGGCTCGGCATCAACCAGTTCTTTCAAGGCATCGGTGGCCCTGAATATATCTACTCTCTGCTGACCGGCTACACCGGCGAAGAGAAGGAAGAAGCGGGCACCATCCTTTACGAAAACACCGCCTTTCCGGGTGGCTGGATTTCGATGGCGCCGCCGCTTTGGGGCGAAGACGTGGAGTTTGACGACGGGCACGCAAATGACCTGTCCAGCATCTCCGAAGACGTCTCCGCCTTCCTGATGTGGACTGCGGAGCCCAAGCTCGTCGCCCGTAAACAGACCGGTTTTGTCGCCGTGTTCTTCCTGACGGTGCTGTCGGTGCTGCTCTATCTGACCAACAAGCGCATCTGGGCGAAAGCCAAGCGCAAGGACGTCGCATAAGCCAAACGGCCTGAGCTGAAATTTCAAAGGCGCGCCCTCACTGGCGCGCCTTTTTTAATGCCCCAGATAGTCTTTCAACGCCTGCGGAGGGTTGCTGAGCAGTTCCTTTGTAGGCACCGGGGCATGCGCCAACCCGTCCTCAACGAAGATGCTTTGATCGGTTAACGCTTCGGCATCACCCGGATCATGGGTGACCATCAACACGGTCAGCTTCTGTGTCTCGGCGATCTCGCCCACCAGTGCCAGCATCTCTTGACGCAGCGCAGGCCCGAGGGCCGCAAAGGGCTCGTCGAGCAACAGGAGCGGCCGTTTGCGCAGCAGCACCCGCGCCAGCGCCACCCGGCTTTGCTGCCCGCCTGATAAAGCACTGGGTTTGCGCGCCCCGAAGCCGGACAGCCCCACTTGCCCCAGCGCCGCCTCGATCTGCGCGTGCTCCGCCGCAGACATGCGCAGGCCGGGGCTGATCCCAAGCGCCACGTTTTGCGCCACGGTGAGATGCGGAAACAGGTTGCTGTCCTGAAACACAATCGACAAGGGCCGCTTGCCGGGCGGCATGCCTTGAATCGCCACGCCGTTCACCGTCACGGCCCCCGTATCGAGCAGCAGGAACCCCGCGATGGCATTCAGAAGCGTCGATTTGCCCGACCCCGACGCGCCAATGACCGCAACCCGTTCTCCTTCCTTCACTGTCAAATCCGCGCGCAGCGTGAACGCGCCTTGAGTCGCCTTCAGCCCCTCAAGCGTCAACATCCGCGCGCCCTCCTCGGTCAAACAGCCAGAACAGCGTCAGGCTCAGGGTCAATAACAGCAGCGCCGCGCCAAACGCGTCGTCCAGCCGGTAGGCGTTCATCAACTGGTAGAGCGCAAGCGGTAAGGTCTGGTTCTCCGGGTCCGCGAAGAGCGCGATCACCCCAAGATCCCCCATCGACAACGCCGCCGCCAGCCCTGCACCGAATCCCATTGGCCGCCTGAGCCTCGGCAAGATCAACACCCGCATCCGCGCCCAGCCCGACAGGTCCAAACTGTCCGCCAGTTTGCCGTAATCCGCCTCGATCTCCGCCAAGGCCGGGCTGATCGCTCTTAACGCAAAGGGCAGGCTCATCGCCGCGTTCACCA
>CAYXIZ010000166.1:0-5523 GCA_964465485.1 uncultured Rhodobacterales bacterium
ACGGCGCGGCCCAGTTCGGGGTGGATAAGCCGGTCATAGCGCCGGTTGGAGGCGTCGCCCGCCAGAGTACTCCGCCGCGCCTGACCCCAGCCGGACAGGGTCAAAAACAGCTCCATTGCTTCGGTGCGTTGACTCATTGCGGCAGGCTTTCTTTGAGGCGTTTCAGAACGGCCAGCGCGGTGCCGGTCGCGGTGATCTGCGCCATGCGTTCAGCGTCGCCCGTGCCGTAGCTCAGCGCAATGGTCAAAGCGTCGGGCCGCGCTTTGCCCATGCGGTCGGGCCATTCGACCAGACAAAAGGCAGTGTCGAACGCGGCCTCCAACCCCAACTCGTTCAGCTCCGCCGTGGAGGTCAACCGGTAGAGGTCGGCATGCCAGATCTCCAGCGGGCCGGCCTCGTAAGTCTGCACAATAGTGAATGTCGGGGAGGGCACGTCCTCCACCTGGCCTGTCTGGGCCAGCAGCGCCAGAATAACGTGGCGCGCCAGCGTGGTTTTGCCCACGCCCACCGGCCCGTCCAGCAGCACCGTGACGCCGGGGGCGGCCAGTTTTGCCAGTTCACCGGCAAGCCGGTGCGTCTCAGCTTCGGAGGCGAGTTTTAGGGTCAGAGAGGCGGACGGTGTCATCGGGTGAGTTTTACCGCACCGGGACGCGCCCGCAAGGACTGATCAGGTGGTCAGGCGGGTCAGCTCCGGCAGCGGGTGGCTTACGCCGTCCGGTTCTTCAAAGCTGACCAGCGTGGCGCCGCCCGCCAGAGGCATGAACTGGCAGGCCAATTGCCGCCCGTCTTCAAGGTCCGCCGAGCCGTGCCATTCCGCGCGTTCGCCCGCGTGGCAGACAAATTCCCGCACGTCGCCCCACAGCGGGGTGGGTAGGCTTTTGGCCTGCCAATGGCTGCTGGCCTCCACGATGTTGGTTTGTTGCAGGACCAGCTCGGGGTCGGTGCCCCACAGGGTGCAATAGGCCTCGTTGGACAGGGTCAGGTTGCCTGCGGCGTCGAAGACGGCGATGGCTTGCGGCAGGTTGTCGAGCAGCGATTGGCTGACTTCCAGCTCGCGGCGGAATTTGCGGGTCAGCGAGATCTCTGCGCTGATATCTTCAATCAGGAAGGCCACGGCCCCTTCGGGATGCGGGCGACCGGTGACCTTGTAGGTCTGGCCAGTGGGCAGCACCCATGTCTCTAGATAGGTGCCGTTCACGGCGGAGTTTTCCAGCTCCACCAGCTTGCGCCGCCAATCCTTGAAGTCCTTGCGCTCCGGCAGCATCCGCTTTTCGCGCATGCGGTTGATCACGTCGTACAAGGTCGGCCGGGCGGCCAGCCATTCGGGTTCCAGCGTGGTCAGCTCCATCAAAGCGGGGTTGAACAGCTGCAACTGCCGGGAGCGGTCAAAAATGGCGAGGCCCACGGGCAGCGCGGCAAAGGTCTGGGTCAGGGTCTGCATGAAATTGCGCAAGGTCTCTTCGGCCTGCACGGTTTTGGAGCTGTCGCAGGCGTAATGCAGCGTGGTGTTGCCATGGCCATGCGAGGTGATGTCGAACCATCTGGTGGTGCCATCCTGCAAGGTCAGCGGCGCGCGGCGGGCATGTGGCGTCTCGCCGGGCGGGGTGATGGAGGCGCCATCAAACAGCCGCTTTGGCGGCCAGAGCGTGTTGTCATCGGGGTCCACACCCTCGGCCAGCTCAAGATAGGCGCTGTTGACCCAGTCAATATCGCCGACGCTGCTTTCGCGCCAGATCACCGCCGGGGAGGTCGAGACGGTGTTGCGCAGCACCGTCAGTTCGCGCTCATTGGCGTCCGTTACGGCGCGATCAACCAGCACTTTGCGCGCCAGCAGATGCGGCAGGCCGGTGACGGCAAATTGCGTGCGGTTTGGCTGGCAATCCACCTTCACAGAGATCGGTCCGTCCGTGGTGACGTCAGACAGCTCGAACCGGGCGTTCTCCGATTGGGCGGCGGCGAAAGAATGGGCGAAGCCGGGAAAAATATCGGCCAGCCGCTCGCTGAGCCGGGTCAGCGGGCCTTCTTCAAGGTCCTCATGCGACAGCGCGGCGCGGGCGCGCGGGCAGGCGTCGACCAGCATGCCGCCCTCAAAGGTCAGCTCCTGCAGGTCGGTGGTTGCGGGCTCATAAGAACCGGAGCCGGAAGAGCGTCGCAGAGCCAGCAGGCCGATCAGGCTGAGGGCCAGGCCTCCGAAAAACAGCAGCGGAATCGGTTGCACAAAAAGAGAGGTCATGGGCAGAGAATCCTTTGCTGGCGGCAGACCGGCAAAAAGAACCATATGCTGGTTAATGGCCCGTTAAATGCAGATGCTAAAAGCGCGCGAAAGGGGCGGGCCCCGCCGCTCTAAATCTGGATCGGCTGGTTTTGCCCCAGCGCGTCGGAGGCCCCGTTGGTCGGGCTGAGCAGCGCGGATGTGGGCCAGGTCACCTCGGCAATCGCGCCCCGGCGCTCCAGTTGCTGGCCGCTCTCCGGTGCGCCGTTCTCGAAGCTGACTTTCGCGCCGCTGCGCTCCAGCAGGGTCTTGGCGATGAACAGGCCCAGCCCCATGCCCTCATATTCGGGGCGGACGATGGTCTCCTGCAAGGATTTGCGGCGGCGCACGAACGGGTCGCCGATGCGCCCCAGCATGTCCACCGGGTAGCCGGGGCCGTCATCCATCACGCGGATGGTGATGTGGTGTTCGGCCCAGCTGGCGTCCAGCCAGACCTCCTGCGCGGCGAAATCCACGGCGTTCTGGATCAGGTTGCGCAGCCCGTGGATCACCTCCGGTTTGCGCAGAATGATCGGCATGCGGGCGTCGTCAGGCGTGTCTCCGGCCACGTCGATATGCAAGGCTTTGCCACGGTTCGCATGCGGCTCGGCGGCCTCCTCGATGATGGCCAGCAGCGGCGCGCTGCGCAGGTGTAGGTCCTCTTTGCCCGCGCGGCCCATCGAATGCAGAATGTCGCGGCAGCGATCCGCCTGCTGGCTGATCAGCTGCGCGTCTTCATAAAGGTCCGGCTGGCCGTGCAGCTCCTCCTGCAGCTCGGCGCTGGCGAGTTTGATCGTGGCCAAGGGCGTGCCCAGCTCATGGGCGGCGGCGGCGACCACCCCGCCCAGATCGGTCAGCTTTTGCTCGCGGGCCAGCGCCATCTGGGTGGCCATCAGGGCCTGGCTCATCGAATAGGTCTCCGAGGTCACGCGCCCCGCATAGATCGCCAGAAAGACGATGCCGATCATGATGGAGACCCAGAACCCCGCCACAAAGAGCTGCGGCATCTCAAGCACGGTCCCTTGCACGGTGAGCAGCGGCAAATGGAAGACCGCGAGGGTGGAGATCAGGATCACCGCCAGCCCGCCCACCAGCAGCGTGGAGCCCAGCCGCAAGGTCATGGCCGACACGGTGACAGGGGCCAGAATGAGCAGCGCGAAAGGGTTGTTCAGCCCGCCGGTGAGGTAGACCAGCAAGGCCAGCTGCGAGAGGTCAAACAGCAGCGTCAACAGCACCTCGCGGTCGGCCAGCCAGCGGTTATGGGGGTAGAAGACAATCGCCAGAATGTTGGAGACCACCAAGGCCCCCACGGCGGCGATGCACAGGGCCAGCGGTATGTCGAGGTCCAGCGCCTGGCTGGCGGTGAAGATCGCGGCCCCTTGGCCCAGGATCGCCAGCCAGCGCAAAATGATCAGCGTGCGCAGCCGCACCACGCCGTGCCGGGCGCTTGAGACGCCTATGCCTGCGGAGAGGTCGGTCATGAAGAAATCGTGAAGGGCAGCGTCATAATGGCCGATTGATACTGGAGCGCAGATGGCGGATCAACGTGGCAACGTACCGCAAGCGGAGAGTTCTCATGAAAACGCCCTATGTTTGGCTGGCTGGCGGGGTCCTTGCCGCCCTGATCGCAGTGCCTGTCGCGATCATCTATGGCACCGGCTCTGAGGAAGACCAGTTCGCGCAATGCAGCCAGGGGGCTGTCGCGGGGGGCGATATTGGCGGGCCGTTCACGCTGGTCTCCGGCGAAGGGGTCGAGGTCACTGAGCAGGACGTGATCACCGAGCCGTCGCTGGTCTATTTCGGCTTCACCTACTGCCCGGATGTGTGCCCGCTGGATGTGGCGCGCAATGCTGAGGCGGTGGATATTCTGGAGGAAATGGGGGTCCCCGCAACGCCGGTCTTTATCTCCATCGACCCGGAGCGTGACACGCCGCAGGTGGTGGGCGAATTTGCCGATATCATGCATCCCAAGATGATCGGGCTCACCGGCTCGCCTGAGCAGGTCAAGGCGGCCAGTCAGGCCTACCGCACCTTCTACCGCAAACAGCCGGGCGGCGGGGATGATTATCTGGTGGACCATTCCACCTTCACCTATCTGGTGCTGCCCGAGCATGGTTTTGTCGATTTCTTCCGCCGCGATGTGGGCCCGGACCAAATGGCCGAAACCGTGGCCTGCTATGCGGAGGCGACCTCCTAGTCTTTTGCGCCTCGCTGAAAATTTGACCGACGGGGTGGGGCACCCTACCTAAGGGGCAGTGAAAGCTCAGAAAGGTCGACGCGATGGCTGACAGCACGCTTGCCAAAATAGGGGAGGACCGCTCCCTGCTGATCGTCGATGATGACGAGCCGTTTCTGCGCCGTCTGGCGCGGGCGATGGAAAAGCGCGGGTTTGAGCCCGAGGCGGTGGAAACCGTCGCTGCGGGCAAGGCCATCGCCACGGCGCGGCCCCCGGCCTATGCGGTGATTGACCTGCGCCTGGAAGACGGCAACGGGCTCGATGTGGTCGAGGTCTTGCGCGAACGCCGCCCCGACGCGCGGGTGGTGGTGCTCACGGGCTACGGCGCGATTGCCACGGCGGTGGCGGCGGTCAAGATCGGGGCCACGGATTACCTGTCAAAGCCTGCTGATGCCAATGACGTCACCAACGCTTTGCTGGCCAGCAGCGACGAGCGTCCTCCGCCGCCCGAAAACCCGATGTCCGCCGACCGGGTGCGTTGGGAGCATATCCAGCGTGTCTATGAGTTGTGCGACCGCAACGTGTCTGAAACCGCGCGCCGGTTGAACATGCACCGCCGCACCTTGCAACGTATCCTTGCCAAACGCAGCCCGCGCTAGCATGGCGCGCGCGGCGGCTCTGCTGGTGGCGATGATCGCGCTTGGGGCCTGTGCGCCAGCCGCGGTAGCACCCCCTGCCGTCAAGACCCAGCCCATTGCGTTTGTCCCCGATGCGGGCGGCATTCAGGTCACAGGCCAGCCGGGGCGCATTGATTTTGGCCGCACCGATCATTCCGCCATTCCGGCGATGACGCGGCTGGTGGGCAGCGGGCCGGTCTCTCAGGAGGCCTGTGGCGCGGTGAGTTCAGTGACCTGGCCGGACCAGACCACGCTTTACTTTACCGCGGGCGATTTTCGGGGGTGGTCCAGCCCGACCGGCAGTGCCGGGCTGACCTGCGGCGAGGCCTGAGACCCCTCCGTCGTTGCTTACCACAGGGTCTTGATCAAAGGCACGAATGTGTCCGCGTCACGCTGCTTGGTGTGGGTGCTGTGACCCC
>CAYXIZ010000167.1:0-5463 GCA_964465485.1 uncultured Rhodobacterales bacterium
TGCTCCTTCTTATAGCGAAACGCGATAGGGGGCAGCTCAGCCTCAACAAAATTGCAGGTCAGAAATCCGACGAAGGACAGTTTCGGGCTTCCCATCGTGTTGCCAATCGGAGTGTTGCAGCAACGCGTATGCCAGCGGTACAGCCCATTTGGCGCAAGCCTGAGCACGGCCAGATGCTCTGCCCCGGCGGTGATCTTAACCATGCTGGGCTGGGTCTGGTACAGGTCGGTGCCACCTGCTGCATCAAGGCAGCGTTCGGCCTGACCGAGGTGGCGCGGGAAGGCCTGGCAATCGACGCAGTAGCAAATCCCGTGATTGTCGGTGGAGGGGCCGGGCGCATGGATCACGGCCTGAAACGCGCCGCAGCTGCAGTGAAGAGAGATGTCTTGCGCCATGTTTGGCCCCCATTGTTCATCACGCTGAACCTACCACGCCTCAGCCCCATCCCAAAGCGGCATGGGCATAAAGGCTCTGACGCACAAAACTCAGGCTGGATTGAGCGAAATTTTCACGCTATGGTGAACGGATAGACCCGAAAAATCGGGCGCAAGTAAGAACGAGTTCCGGGGTAACCGGATGTGAGGCAGTAAATGGCGGTATTCTCATGACTGAGATGGTGTATGGCACCGTAACGGCGCGCGTGGGCGAGCCGATCCTTCCCAAATGGTGGCGCACGGTGGACCGCTGGTCGATGGCCTGCGTCTTCGCGCTGTTCGGCGTGGGGCTGTTGCTGGGCCTTGCGGCGTCCCCACCGCTGGCGGCCAAAAACGGGCTGGACCCGTTCCACTACGTCTCCAAACAGGCGTTTTTTGGCTGCATCGCGATGAGTGTGATGGTCTGCATCTCGATGATGTCCACGCAGATGGTGCGCCGTCTGGCGATCATGGTCTTCGCTGTGACCTTCGTGGCGCTGATCCTGCTGCCGGTGTTTGGCACGGATTTCGGCAAAGGGGCGACGCGCTGGTACTCGCTGGGCTTTGCCTCCATCCAGCCCTCTGAATTTCTCAAACCCGTCTTCATCGTGCTCTCCGCCTGGCTGATCGCCGCCAGTCAGGAGATCAACGGCCCGCCGGGCAAAACCGCCTCTTTCGTGCTGATGGCCATCGTGGTGGGCTTTTTGGCCATGCAGCCCGATTTCGGGCAGGCCTGCCTGATCCTCTTTGGCTGGGCCGTGGTCTATTTCGTGGCCGGAGCGCCCTTGTTTTTGCTCATCGGTATGGCAGGCGTGGTGATCGTCGCGGGCGTCAGCGCCTATAATATGTCGGATCACTTTGCGCGCCGCATCGACGGGTTCCTCTCCGCAGAGGTCGACCCGACCACGCAGCTGGGCTACGCCACCAACGCGATCCGCGAGGGCGGGTTTTTCGGCGTGGGCGTGGGCGAGGGCTCCGTCAAATGGTCGCTGCCCGACGCGCATACTGATTTCATCATCGCCGTCGCGGCGGAGGAATACGGGCTGGTGATGGTCATCGCCATCATCTCGCTTTATGCCATTTTCACCATGCGCTCGCTGCACCGGCTGACCCGCGAACGCGATCCCTTTATTCGCCTTGCTGGCACCGGGCTCGCGGCAATGTTCGCCATGCAGGCCATCATCAATATGGGGGTCGCTGTGCGCCTGCTGCCTGCCAAGGGGATGACGTTGCCGTTCGTGTCCAACGGCGGCTCTTCGCTGATCGCGGGGGGCATTGCGCTGGGCATGTTGCTGGCCTTCACTCGCTCGCGCCCGCAAGGTGATATGCGTGACATCATGATCCAGGGCGGTCGGGGATGAGCGCGCCGCTTCTGGTGATCGCGGCTGGCGGCACGGGCGGCCATATGTTTCCCGCGCAAGCGCTGGCCGAGGCGATGCTGGCGCAAGGCTGGCGGGTCAAGCTGACCACGGATGCGCGCGGCGCGCGCTACGTCTCGGGCTTTCCGCATAGCGTGCAGATCGAAGAGCTGAAATCTGCGACCTTCGCCCGCGCAGGTCTGGCCAACAAGCTGACCGCGCCCTTCAAACTGGCCGCAGGCGTGCTGTCGGCCATGGCGAATTTCAAACGCGACCGCCCGGCGGTCGTGGTGGGCTTTGGCGGCTACCCCTCCTTTCCGGCCATTGCGGCTGCGTGGCTCATGCGCCTGCCGCGCATGATCCATGAGCAAAACGGCGTGCTCGGCCGGGTCAATCAGGCCTTTGCCACCCGTGTGGACAAGATCGCCTGCGGCACATGGCCCACCGCATTGCCGGGGGGCGTCGAGGGCGTGTTCACCGGCAACCCGGTCCGCCGCTCCGTGCTGGAGCGCGCAGGTGCGGCCTATATTCCGCCCGGTGATTACCCAATGAGCCTTGTCGTGATCGGCGGCAGTCAGGGCGCGCGCATTCTGGCGCAAGTGGTGCCGCGCGCGGTGGCGCTGTTGCCCTATGAGCTGCGCCAGCGCATTCGCGTGGCCCAGCAGGCCCGCGACGGTGACGCAAACGAAGCCGCGACCATCTACGCGCAAGCCGGGGTCTCCGCTCATGTCGAGCCGTTCTTTCACGATATCCCCAGCCGCTTTTCCGAGGCGCAACTGGTGATCGCCCGCTCCGGGGCCTCGACGGTGGCGGATCTGTCGGTCATCGGACGCCCCTCCATTCTGGTGCCTCTGGCCGCCGCGATCCGCGACGAGCAAACCGCCAATGCACGGGGTCTGACCAGCGCAGGTGCCGCCGTGTTGATGCCCGAAAGCCTGTTCACGCCCGAAGCGCTGGCCGAGCAGATCGAGAACATCCTGACCAACGAGCCCGCAGCGACCCAAATGGCCAACGCGGCGCTTGGCACCGGAAAGCCAGACGCCACGGAGGCGCTGGTGGCCCTGACGCTAGAGCTGAATGAGAAGAACCGCCGATGAACGCTGCTGCTACAAAACTGCCCCTTGAGCTGGGCGCTATTCATTTCGTCGGCATTGGCGGCATAGGCATGTCGGGCATCGCGGAGGTGCTGCTAAACCACGGCTATTCGGTGCAGGGGTCGGACCAGAAGACCTCCAAGATCACCGACCGGCTGGCAGAGCTGGGGGCCAAGATTTTTGAGGGGCAGAAAGCCTCTAACCTTGAGAATGCCGACGTCGTCGTGATCTCCTCCGCCATCAAACCGGGCAACCCGGAACTGGACGCGGCGCGCGTGCAAGGCCTGCCCGTGGTGCGCCGGGCCGAGATGCTGGCCGAGCTGATGCGGTTGAAGTCCAATATTGCGGTGGGCGGCACCCATGGCAAAACCACCACGACCACGATGGTCGCCGCCCTGCTGGATGGCGGCGGGATTGACCCCACGGTGATCAATGGCGGGATCATCCATGCCTATGGCTCAAACGCGCGTGTGGGGCAGGGCGAGTGGATGGTGGTTGAGGCCGATGAAAGCGACGGCACGTTCAACCGCCTGCCTGCGACCATCGCGATTGTCACCAATATCGACCCCGAACATATGGAACATTGGGGCGATTTCGATACGCTGCGGCAGGGGTTCCTGGACTTTGTCTCGAACATCCCCTTTTACGGTCTGGCCGTGTGCTGCACCGATCACCCCGAGGTGCAGGCGCTGGTCGGCAAGATCACCGACCGCCGCGTGGTGACATTCGGGTTCAACACCCAGGCAGATGTGCGCGCGATCAATCTGAAATACAAAGACGGCGCGGCCTATTTCGATATTGCGCTGCAAAATGACGGCATGGTCATCGAAGGCTGCACCTTGCCGATGCCGGGCGATCACAACGTCTCCAACGCGCTGGCGGCGGTCGCCGTGGCGCGGCATCTGGGGCTGAAAGCCTCCGAGATCAAGGCGGCGCTGGCGGGCTTCGGCGGGGTAAACCGCCGCTTTACCAAAGTGGGCGAGGTGAATGGCGTCACGATCATTGATGATTACGGGCACCACCCCGTCGAGATTGCCGCCGTGCTGAAGGCTGCGCGGCAGGCAACCGAGGGCCGGGTGATCGCGGTGCATCAGCCGCACAGGTTCTCGCGGCTGCATGACCTGTTTGACGATTTCTGCTCCTGTTTCAACGACGCCGATATCGTGGGCATCTCTGACGTGTTTTCGGCGGGGGAGGAGCCGATCAAAGGTGCCAGCCGTGACGATTTGGTCGCAGGCCTGACGCGCCACGGCCACCGCGATGCGCGCATTATTGAAGACGAAGACGCGCTGGAGGCTTTGGTGCGCGCAGAGGCAAAACCGGGAGATATGGTGGTTTGTTTGGGCGCAGGCACAATCAGTAGTTGGGCGATTGGCTTGCCGGAGCGGCTGAGTTCTTAACCCCCCGCTCTCAGGCGGTATTTATTTGAATTGGATTGTACTTAAAATGAGACGCCAAGGGCACAAAAAGGCTGACTCTCTCCAAATTCCATGCGATTACCGGCTCAGTTTTTGCGCATGTGTGGGGGACACGTCGTGAGTTTGTCGCTTCTATTGGCCGCCATTTGGGTCATTCTGGCCACCTTGGTGGCCTTCCTACCGGTGCGGTATCAATATCCGCCGGGTCTGGTTCTGCTTGTCGCAGCACCGTGCCTTCTGGTCTATATCGGCGTTCAGCACGGCATTTGGGTGGCGCTTCTGGGGTTGTTTGGTTTCGTGTCAATGTTCCGCAATCCGTTGATCTTTTTCTGGCGCATGGCGCGCGGCGAAAAGCCGGAGGTGCCACGATGAGCTGGCCTTTGGTTCTTGCATTGGCGTGGCTGGTTCTGGCCAACCTGATGGCCATCATCCCCTCGCGCGACAATCACTGGCGGCGCGCCTATGTGCTGATTGCCATTGGCATCCCGCTATTGGGCTGGCTGACATGGGAGAATGGTCCCTGGATCGGGTTGATTGCCTTGGCTGCAGGGGCGTCGATCCTGCGCTGGCCCGTGCGCTATTTCGGCCGCTGGGTGAGCCGGATGCTGGGCTTGCAAAAACCGATTGAGCCTGCGGAATAACAGGCTGACCGGCCCTGCGGGGCGGATATTTTTGAACATGGAAAGCGGATAGGGGCAGTCAAGGTGACGCAAGTTTGGCCCGAGACACGCGGGGCGCTGACCCCGGACCGCGCGCTGGCAGACCTGACATGGCTGCGGGTCGGGGGGGCTGCGACCGCTCTGTTTCAACCGGCAGACCGGGCGGATTTGTGCGATTTTCTGAAAGCCTATGAGGGTCCTGTATTCCCGATGGGGGTGGGCTCGAACCTGATCATTCGCGACGGTGGGCTGGAGGCGGTGGTGATCCGGCTGGGGCGAGGCTTCAACGGGTTTGAGGTGGAGGGCACGCGGGTGATCTGTGGTCCTGCGCTGTTGGACGCGCATTGTGCGCGTAAGGCGGCGGATGCGGGGTTGGATCTGACATTTCTGCGCACCATCCCCGGCGCCATTGGCGGTGCCGTTGCGATGAATGCGGGCTGCTATGGCAGCTATATGGCGGATGTGTTTGTGGAGGCGACCGTCGTGCTGCGCTCCGGCGAGGTTGTGGTTTTGAGCCGCGA
>CAYXIZ010000168.1:0-5381 GCA_964465485.1 uncultured Rhodobacterales bacterium
TTTGGAGATTGTCTTGCTGAACCAGCGCGGCGCGGTGGTGGCGCAATCGCACCCGTTTGAAAACGTGACGCCGCGCGATCTGGGTCAGACCGCGTTTTTCGAGCGGGCCAGTCAGGGCGGGCTCGGCTCGCTGCATGCCCAGATTGAGGGGACGGGCGTGCGGTCCTTTACCTTTGCCGCGCCGATCTTTGGGATGGACCGCAAATTTGCAGGCGCGGTGGCAGTATCGCTGGACCTTGAGGCGGTGGAGACCGACTGGCGCGCCTCGCCCACTGTGGTGTTTTTCACCGACGCTTCGGGCGTGGTGTTCGTGTCGAACCGCACCGAGCTTTTGTACCGCAGCCGCGAGCCGTTCAACCTGTTGCGGGCGCCGGGCCAGATCGCCTCCGAGCCCTCTGCCGCGCAGCTGACGCCGTTCTTCCCGTTCCGCTCGAATATCTGGGCAGGGGCGGAAATCTGGGCGCAGGACGAGCTGCTATACCTGCCGACCCGCGCGCTGCATGTCACCCAGCCGCTGCCCTTGATGAACCTGCAAGGCGAGATCCTCGCCGATAGCCGGGAGGCCGAGCAGTTGGCGCTGTTTCAGGCCTTGGTCGCGGGTGCGCTCGGCTTGATCTTTGGGGCTGCGATCTTGATCCTGTCGGAGCGGCGGCGCGGGTTCTTGCAACGCATCGCGGTGGAGGAGGAGGCCAATGCGCGGCTCGAGGCGCGCGTGGCCAAACGCACCGCCGCCCTAGAGCAGGCCCAGCAAGAGCTGCTGCAGGCCAGCAAGCTGTCGGCGCTGGGGCAGATGTCGGCGGGCATCAGCCATGAGTTGAACCAGCCTTTGATGGCGATCCGGTCTTTTGCCGAGAATGGCGAGGAGTTTCTGCGTCGGGGCAAGGCCGATGTGGCGGGCGAAAATCTGGGCCGGATCAATGAGCTGGCGCGGCGGATGGGCCGGATCATCAAGAACCTGCGGGCGTTTTCCAGACAGGAGCGCGAGCCGTTGGGGCAGGTGGATGTGCTGGCCGCGATTGAGGCGGTGCTGGACCTGTCGGAGAGCAGATTGCGCCATGAAGGCGTTCGCCTGACGCGCGCGATCCCGGAGGGGCCGATCTTTGTGCATGCGGGCGAGGTGCGGCTGCAACAGGTGCTGATCAACCTGATCAGCAACGCGGTGGACGCCATGGAGGACCGGCCTGAAAAGCATTTGAGCCTCAGCGTCACGGTGGGGGACACGGTCTGCGTCTCTGTGCGCGACACCGGGCCGGGGCTGGAGGATGCGGAGAAAATCTTCGATCCGTTCTACTCCACCAAGGAGGTTGGCCGCTCCGAAGGGATGGGGCTGGGCCTGTCGATTTCCTATGGGCTGGTGCAAAGCTTTGGTGGCGATATCAGGGGGCGCAACCACCCTGAGGGCGGGGCCGAATTCACCATCGAGCTGACCCGCGAGCAACCGGCGGAGGTGGCGGCGTGAACGTGGCTCGGGTTTTGCTGGTTGATGATGATGCGGCGGTGCGCGAGGCGCTGGGCCAGACCCTGGAGCTAGCCGATATGGAGCCCATCGTGGCCGGGTCCTTCATCGTCGCCAAGGATGTGATCAGCCGCGGGTTTGACGGGGTGGTGGTCACCGATATTCGGATGCCGGGCCGGGACGGCTTCCACCTTTTGGAGCATAGTCAGGCTGTCGACCCCGAGTTGCCGGTGATCTTGCTGACCGGCGAGGGTGATATCCCGATGGCCGTCAAAGGCATGTCGGGCGGCGCGTTTGATTTCCTCGAAAAACCCTGCGCGCCGCAGCAGTTTCTGGACGTGGTCACGCGGGCCTCGGAGTTTCGACGCGGCGTCTTGGCCGCGCGCAATCACCGGACGGCGGCTGAGGCTGGCGATGTGGCCTCCCGACTGCTCTTGGGTGTGTCCGAGCCTTCCGAGCGGTTGCGCGTACAGGTGCGCGCCGTGGCGCGCAGTCAAAGCGACGTCTTGATTTGGGGCGAGCCGGGGACGGGGACCTCAAAGGTGGCGGAGGTCATTCATCTGCTGTCGGAGCGATCCAAGCGGGGCTTTGTCAAACGTGCCGCGACAGGTCTGAGTGCGGAGGCGCTGGCGGAGGCGTTGCAGGCTGCGCAAGGGGGCAGCCTGTTTCTGGACGAGGTGTTTGAGTTGACTGAGCCCGCGCAGAGGGTGCTCTTGGATCATCTGGAGCAGGACGGCGGCGCGCGGGTGCTGGCCGCCAGCGATGAGTTGCCAAAGAGCCGGTCTGGCCATGCGGAGGGGGCCACCTCGTCGCTTTTTGCGCAGTTGGACGGCGTCAGCATCCGCATCCCCGCCCTGCGCGAACGCCCCGAGGATATTCCGGTGCTGTTTCGTCATTATCTGGCGATTGCCTGCGAGCAGGCGAACCTGCCGCTGCCCAAAGTGTCGGTGGAGCATATGGCGCGGCTGATGGCCAACCCGTGGCCGGGCAATGCCCGGGCGCTGATGGATGCCGCGATGCGCCATGCGATGGGCCTGCCCGACCGCGACGCCGTGGAGCAGCTGAGCCTTGCGGAACGGATGGCGCAGGTGGAGCGCTCCGTCATCATCGAGGTGCTGCGCGCGCATGGCGGCCATGCCACGGAGACTGCCAAAGCGTTGCAGCTGCCGCGCAAGACGTTTTACGACAAGCTGGGGCGGCACTCGATCCGGCCGGAAGATTACCGCTAGGGCGCGGTTTCACGCCAAAAGATGTGCGATTTCCCACACATCTGACGCAGCGTTAACGGGACGGGGCCGCCAAACTCACCCATAGCGCTTTGTGATCAAACGGTTTTTGCAGAATTTTTGAAAAGCGCTTGGCTGCGTCTTGAGCGGGTATTTGCGCCATGACTATCCTTTTGGCAGGGCGACATTCGCCTGTAACTGATATGTTTCTGGGAGGAACAGCATGAAATTCCTGACAACAACCGCAATCGCTTTGGCCGTGTCGGCCACCGCTGCCATGGCCGCCTGCGACGCGGGCGAAGTGGTGATGAAATTTGCCCATGTCACCAACACTGACAAACACCCCAAAGGGATCGCCGCCACCGAGCTGGCAGCCCGGGTGAACGAAGAGATGAACGGCAAAGCCTGCATCGAAGTGTTCCCGAACTCCACGCTTTACGACGACAACAAAGTGCTCGAAGCGATGCTGCAAGGCGACGTTCAGCTGGCGGCCCCGTCGCTGTCGAAATTCGAGAAGTTCACCAAGCAATTCCGCATCTTCGATCTGCCCTTCATGTTCAAGGACATCGCCACTGTTGACGCGTTCCAGAACTCGGATACCGGTCAGGCGATGAAGGATTCGATGCAAAAACGTGGCCTGCAAGGGCTGGCGTTCTGGCACAATGGCATGAAGCAGTTCTCGGCCAATGTGCCGCTGGTCTCGCCGTCTGACGCCAATGGTCTGAAATTCCGCGTGCAGCCGTCTGACGTGCTTGTCGCACAAATGGAAGCGCTGGGTGCAAACCCGCAAAAAATGGCCTTCTCGGAAGTCTATGGCGCGCTGCAACAGGGCGTTGTGGATGGTCAGGAAAACACCTGGTCCAACATCTTCGGCAAGAAATTCTTCGAAGTGCAGGACGGCACCACGGAGACCAACCACGGCATCATCGACTACTTGGTCGTCACCTCCGTTGACTTCATGGACAGCCTGGACGCCGATGTGCGCGACCAGTTCACCACGATCCTCAACGAGGTCACCGCGTCGCGTAACGCTGCGGCCTTCCAGGTGAATGAAGAAGCCAAAGCAGCGATCATTGCCGCAGGCGGCGAAGTGCGCCAGCTGAGCGCTGAGCAGCGCCAGGAATGGGTCGACGCGATGAAGCCTGTTTGGGCGCAGTTCGAAGGCGATGTAGGTGCCGAGAATATCGAAGCGGCACAGGCGCTGAACTCGGGCAGCTAAGCCAACTTACCGCGCATAGAACGCGGCCCGAGACCATCTTGGGCCGCGTTTTTCTTACCTATTTCCAAAAATAACGGGGGGAAGAGATCATGTCGGGCATTGTCGACAAGATCGAGGAGAACCTGATTGCCGCCTTGATCGGGCTAATGACGATCATATCATTTGCCAATGTGATCGCGCGCTATGGTTTCAATTCGAACATTCTTTGGGCGCTGGAATTCTCGCTCTATTGCTTTGCGTGGCTGGTGCTTCTTGGTGCCTCCTATGCGGTCAAGAAGAACGCCCATCTGGGTGTGGACGTGCTGATCAATATCTTCCCTGAGCCGGTCCGGCGCGCAGTCGGCCTTGTGGCTGTTGGCTGCTGCATCCTGTTCTCCTTTTTGCTTTTGAAAGGGGCTTGGGATTACTGGTCAATCTTCGCCAACCTGCCGCCTACGACGGGGCGCTGGTTCCCGACGGGCTTTGTCGAGTCTTATCGCGGTCAAGGCTGGTACGAAACCAACGACATTCCGCTGCCTGTCTGGGCGGGCTTTCTGGAAACCATGTTCAACGATGGCGACGAGTACGAAAAGATCCCACGGCTGATCCCTTACATGGTGCTGCCGATCTCGATGGCGCTGCTGCTCTATCGCTATATTCAGGCGGCCATCGCCATTTGGACCGGGGAAGCCGACCGTCTCATTGTGAGCCACGAAGCTGAAGAAGACGTCGCAAATGCGCGTCTGGAAGGGGAGAGCTAGGTCATGGAAGTTGCACTTCTCTTTGGGCTGGTCATCGGCTTTTTGATGATCGGCGTGCCAATTGCGATCTCGCTTGGTCTGTCCTCCGTCTTGTTCCTGCTGTGGTTTTCTGACTCGTCTCTGGCGTCGGTGGCGGGGACGCTGTTTCAGGCCTTTGAGGGCCACTTCACCCTGATGGCGATCCCGTTCTTCATTCTGGCCTCCTCTTTCATGACGACGGGCGGGGTTGCAATGCGGATCATCCGCTTCTCGATTGCCTGCGTGGGCCATTTGCGCGGCGGTCTGGCAATTGCGGGGGTGTTTGCCTGCATGATGTTTGCGGCGCTTTCGGGGTCCTCGCCGGCAACGGTGGTGGCCATCGGCTCGATCGTGATCGCAGGCATGATGAAGGTCGGCTACACGAAGGATTTCGCCGCCGGCGTCATCGCAAATGCGGGCACTTTGGGCATTCTCATTCCGCCCTCCATTGTCATGGTGGTCTATGCCTCCACGGTGGAGGTCTCGGTGGGCCGGATGTTCCTCGCTGGCGTCATTCCGGGGCTGATGGCGGGTTTCATGTTGATGGTGACCATCTACATCTTCGCCGTGGTGCGCGACCTGCCAAAAGGCGACTGGATGGGCTGGAGCGAGGTCTTCGCCTCCTTCCGCTCGGCGGCCTGGGGGTTGTTCCTGATCGTCATCATTCTGGGCGGCATCTATGGCGGGATTTTCACGCCAACGGAGGCTGCCGCCGTCTCGGC
>CAYXIZ010000169.1:0-5379 GCA_964465485.1 uncultured Rhodobacterales bacterium
CTTCTTCAACCGCCGCTTCTTCAACAGCGGCCTCTTCAACCGCCTCTTCAACAGGGGCTTCCTCAGCCACCTCTTCCGTCACCGCTTCCTCTACAGGGGCCTCTTCAGCCACCTCTTCAACCGGCTCAGGCTCATCCTCAGGCTCAATCTCAGCCACCACATAGGCCAGCCCATCGGGTTCCGGCGCAAGGTTCTGGTAGATCGTGGCAACCCCGTCTCGCAGCGCGAAGAACCCCAGCAGAGGCAGGCCGAAGGCAAAGACGATCATGCTAAAGCGGTTCATTCTCGGGGTCCTTTTCTATGCGTTGACGCATAAATGGAGCGAATTTCCCCAGATACAACTCAAAACCGGGAAAACCGCGACAAACCGCCGCTTTTTCAGGACGCGCTAGCGAATACGGGCCTCCGTGGCCGCGTCAAACACCATGGCGCGGGCCAGATCCAGCGTCAGCCCGACCCGCACGCCCTCCTCCGACCGCACGTCACCGCGCTCTTCCACGACGATCTTTTCGCCCGTTTCGCTCATCAGATAGGCGTAGGACACGCCGCCCAGCGCTTCCGTCATCTCGACCACATGGCTGTCGCCTGCGGGATCAATCACCAGATGCTCGGGCCGCAGCCCAACCACCACATCTGTCCCCTCGATCGGCAAAGTAACCGGTATTTTCACCGAGGCCTTCAACCCCGGCACAGCAATCTCGCCGCCATTCACCACGGTGCCATTCAGAAAATTCATCGCCGGGGATCCGATGAACCCCGCCACAAACCTATTGTCCGGGTCGCGGTACAATTCCAGCGGAGCGCCCACTTGCTCGATCCGCCCCAGCCGCAGCACCACGATCTTGTCGGCCAGCGTCATCGCCTCGACCTGATCATGGGTCACGTAAATCATCGTGGCGCCAATTTCCTTGTGCAGCCGGGCGATCTCGACGCGCATCTCGACACGCAGCTCGGCGTCGAGATTGGACAGCGGCTCGTCAAAGAGGAAGACCTCCGGCCCGCGCACAATCGCGCGCCCGATGGAGACCCTTTGCCGCTGCCCGCCCGACAAAGCTGCAGGCTTGCGCGACAGATACTCTTCCAGCTTGAGAATGCGCGTGGCCTCCGCCACCTTCTTCTCGATCTCCGCCTTGGGGTGGCCGTTCATCTTCAGCCCGAACCCCATATTCTCCTTCACCGTCATATGCGGATAAAGCGCATAGGTCTGGAACACCATCGCCACGCCGCGCTCCGCCGGGTCCATCCGCGTGACGTCCCGCGCCCCGATGGAGACCGACCCTTCCGTGATATCCTCCAGCCCCGCAATCATCCGCAGCAAGGTGGATTTGCCGCAGCCCGACGGGCCCACAAAGACGCAAAACTCGCCGTCGCCAATATCAAGGTCAACGCCATGCATCACCTGCGTGTCGCCATAGCGCTTGATGACATTTCTGATGGTCAGTCCGGACATGGAGGTGGCTCCCTTTCTGGGAAGTTAGACGGGATTTTCGGTTTGATCGGGGAACCGCCAGCTTTCGGCGTCTTCGGCAATGCGGCCAACGGTGGTCTTCATATGCGGCACAAGTGCGGCAAGGCTCTCCAGCGAATGCCGTCCGGTGGTCGAGGTCACCGACAAGCCTCCCAGCACCCGCCCCGTCTGCGACAGGATCGGCAGGGCCACGCAAATGATGCCGGGCTCATGCTCTTCATTGTCATAGGCAAAGCCGCGGCTGCAAATGATGTCCAGCTCGGCGCGCAAGGCGCGGCGCGAGGTCAGGGTGTTCTCGGTAAACGGGTGATAGCTTTGCTGCTCGATGATCTGCGTCTGCGCCTCCAGCGGGCTCCAGGCCAGCATCGCCTTGCCAACCCCGGTGCAATAGACCGGCCCGACCTTGCCCGCTTGGGAATACATCTCGACCGGGACAGCGGCGTTGCGCTTGTCCACGTATAGCACCTGCGCATGGTCCAGCTGCGCCAGATGCACTGTTTCGCCAATTTGCAGCGACAGCGCGTCGATATAGCGCCGCGCCACCGGGGCCAGCGAGGCCTGCCGCCACGCCTGATGGGCCAGCCGCACCAGCCGCACGCCCAGCACATAGGCGCTGCGCTCAGATTCGTAGGACACCATCCCCTGCTGCACGAGGCTTTGCAAAAGCCGGTACAATGTGGCCTTCGGGTAGTCGCTTGATTCGAGCAGCTCCGAGAAGCGCACAGGCCGCCCAAAAGACGCCACTTGGTCGAGCACATTCAAGGCCTTACCAACAGTTCCCGCCTCATTGGCGCGCTGGGTTATGGGGTCTGGCAAGACCGCTCCTCCTCGAGTTGTCTGTTGACAAGCCTAGCCCCTTCGCGGTTAAGTTTTCAATATGCAAAACTAAGTTTCACTATTTGAGACTTACCTAGGGAGGAAATGATGCATAAATTTTTGAAAGCGTCCACAGCGGCGCTTGCATTGGCCGTAACGGCAACCGGCGCGAATGCAGATGGCCACGGGCTGTCTGGTGATCTGCGGATCATCTCCGACATGTCGAACCCTGCCCCCCGCGCGGTGATGGAAAAGATGGCGGCTGACTTTGGCGCGCTGCACCCTGATCTGAATGTCGAGCTGGAAATCGTTGACCGCGAGGCCTGGAAAACCCAGATCCGCAACGCGCTGTCGGCCAACCCGCCCGACGTGGTGAACTGGTACGCGGCCACCCGCATGACGCCTTATGTCGATGCAGGCCTGTTCATGGACATCTCTGACCTCTGGGCCGAGCCCGAGTTCGCGGCGCTGTCCTCCACCAAAGGCGCGATGACGCTGAACGACGCACAATGGGGCGTGCCCTATACCTACTACCAGTGGGGCGTTTACTACCGCAAAGACATCTTCGCGGAGCTGGGCCTATCCGAGCCAAAAACCTGGGAAGAAGAGCTGGCCAATTGCCAAGCCATTCTGGACTCGGGCCGCAAATGCTACACCATCGGCTCCAAGTTCCTATGGACCGCTGGCGGCTGGTTTGACTACATCAACTCGCGCACCAACGGCTATGACTTCCACATCCAGCTCGCCAATGGCGAGGTCGAATGGACCGATGACCGCGTGCGTCAGACCTTCGCCAACTGGCGTCAGCTGATCGACATGGGCGCCTTCATCGACGACCACCAGTCCTATAGCTGGCAGGAAGCCCTTCCCTTCATGGTGGATGGCGAAGCCGCCGCTTACCTCATGGGCAACTTCTCCGTCGCGGCCTTCCGCGAAGGCGGTCTGACCGATGATCAGCTGGACTTCTACCAGTTCCCGACGATCAACCCTGACGTGGCTCCGGCGGAAGACGCGCCGACCGACACGTTCCACATCGCCTCCGGCGCGCAGAACGTGGACGCGGCGAAAGAGTTCTTGCGCTTTGTGACGTCGGCCGACGTGCAGTCGGAAATCAACGCAGGCGACGCTTTGGGCCAGCTTCCGGTAAACGCCAATGCCACCATCTCCGATGACAAGTTCATCCAGGAAGGGTTCGAGATGCTGTCCAACAACGCATCCGGCGGGATCATGCAGTTCTTCGACCGCGACTTCCCGGCCGAAATGGCCTCTGTCGGCATGGAAGGCCTGCAGGAGTTCATGGTGTTCCCAGACAATCTGGACGACATCCTGGCCCGTCTCGAAGACGCGCGTCAGCGTATCTACAAATAAGCCTTACGGGCTTTTGGAGGCGGCCTGTCACGGGCCGCCTCTCTCCGCCGCCTTTCAACCCATCCGCAAGCCCGCCCTTGGGGTTTTCGCATGTGTTGACCCCCGAGCGTAAGGGAACACCCGAATGGCTGACATCGCCAGCACGACCACACCGAGCCGCAGCTGGTACAAGCGCAACGAGATCGCGTTGACCCCGTGGCTGTTCCTGCTGCCCGGCATCCTGTTCTTCGCCCTCTACGTCATCATCCCGATCTTCCAATCCTTCTGGATCTCCTTTCACGAATGGGACGGTCTGGGCGAGAAAACATGGGTCGGCACCGCGCATTACGAACGCCTTCTGGGCGGCGACCGCAAATTTCAGGTCTCCTTCTGGAACAACATCAAATGGCTGTTCCTCTACCTTTTGGCCATCCCCGCAGGCCTCTTCATCGCGCTGCTGCTCAACCAGACTGTGCGCGGCATCCGGCTCTATAAGTCGCTCTTCTTCTTCCCTTTCGTGATCAGCCAAGTGGTCGTGGGCCTCGTCTTCTCGTGGTTCTACCTGCCCAATGACGGGCTCTTTGACGTCATGACCGGCTGGTTCGGCATCGACATCAAGGGCGGAGTCCTCGGCAACCCCAACACCGCTACCTACGGCATCATCGCCGCGGGCCTCTGGCCGCAAACGGCCTATTGCATGATCCTCTACCTCACCGGCCTGAACGCCGTGGACCCTGAGCAGGTGGAGGCCGCACGCCTCGACGGGGCCAAGGGCCACAAAATGCTCTGGTACGTGATCCTGCCGCAGCTCAAACCCGCCACCTTCATCGCCTTCGTGGTCACCATCATCGGCGCGCTGCGCAGCTTCGACTTCATCGCCGTCATGACAAACGGAGGCCCCTTCGGCTCCACCCGCGTCCTCAGCTTCTACATGTTCGAGGAGTCACTGTCCGAATTTGGCTTCCGCATGGGCTATGGCGCGGCCATCGCGGTGGTGCTGTTCTTCATCATGCTCTTCTTCATCGCCTATTTCCTGTACTCGATGTACCGCGACGAGAAAGGGGCCCGCTGATGTTCCCGACGCCCATCGCAAAGACCTCCCGCACGTGGCAGCTCACCTACCAAGCGCTCCTGCCCGTCACGCTGGTCATCTGGCTCTTGCCGCTCATCGCGGTGGCGATTTTCTCCATCAAGCCCGACGCGGATTTTGCCTCCGGCAATTTCTGGGGCCTGCCGTCGTCGTTTGAGCTGTTCAACAATTACGGCAAGGTCTTTTTCGAGTCCGACATGCCGCGCTATCTGCTCAACTCCGTGCTGATCACCGTGCCAACAGTCATCGGGGCCGTGGCATTATCGTCCATGACCGGCTTCGCGCTGGGGGTCTACAAATTCCGCGGCAACCTGCTGATCTTCTTCATGTTCATCGCGGGCAATTTCGTGCCCTTCCAAATCCTCATGGTCCCCGTCCGCGACCTGACGGTGTCAATGAACCTCTATGACACCAAGCTGGGCCTCGTCCTGTTCCACATCGCTTTCCAGACCGGGTTCTGCACCCTCTTCATGCGCAACTTCATCCGCGCGCTGCCCTTCCCCCTGATCGAGGCCGCGCGCGTCGAAGGCGTCGCCGAATGGCGCATCTTCGTCTTCGTGGTCCTGCCCTTGATGAAACCCGCGCTGGCCGCGCTGGCCGTGCTGATCTTTACCTTCATCTGGAATGATTATTTCTGGGCCATCGTGCTGACCCAAGG
>CAYXIZ010000170.1:0-5228 GCA_964465485.1 uncultured Rhodobacterales bacterium
ATGAGCCGTTTTGCTGCCCCTATTGCCGACCAAATCTGGGACATGAAATACCGTTTCAAGGAAGCGGATGGCACTCCGATAGATGTAACGGTCGAAGACAGCTGGAAGCGGATTGCGGGCGCCTTGGCGGCACCAGAGCAGGACCCATCGGCGTGGGAAGGCAAGTTCTACGAGGCTTTGGAAGATTTCAAATACCTGCCTGCAGGCCGGATCACGGCGGGCGCCGGCACGGAGCGCAGCGTGACCCTGTTCAATTGCTTTGTCATGGGCACCATTCCCGACAGCATGGGCGGCATTTTCGAGATGTTGAAAGAGGCCGCGCTGACCATGCAGCAGGGCGGCGGGATCGGCTATGATTTCTCGACCATCCGGCCCAAAGGTGCGGACGTCAAAGGCGTGGCGGCGGATGCAAGCGGCCCCTTGAGCTTCATGGATGTGTGGGACGCGATGTGCCGGACGATCATGTCGGCGGGGTCGCGGCGCGGGGCCATGATGGCGACCATGCGGTGTGATCACCCCGATATTGAGGATTTCATCACGGCCAAGCAGGATTCGGCGCGGTTGCGGATGTTCAATCTGAGCGTGCTGGTGACGGATGATTTCATGGACGCGGTCAAGGCCGAAGGGTCCTGGAATCTGGTCTTTGGCGGCGAGGTGGTGCGGACCGTCAAGGCGCTGGATTTGTGGAACCTGATCATGCGCTCGACCTTCGATTTCGCCGAGCCCGGCGTGATCTTCATCGACCGGATCAATGCGGCCAACAATCTGAGCTATTGCGAAACGATTGCCGCGACCAACCCTTGCGGGGAGCAGCCCTTGCCGCCTTATGGCGCCTGTTTGCTGGGCTCGATCAACCTTGCACGGCTGGTGGCGGAACCGTTCGAGCCGCATGCGGAACTGGACGTGGAGGCGTTGGACGATCTGGTGCGCACAGCGGTGCGGATGATGGACAATGTGGTGGACGCGTCGAAATTCCCTCTGGAGGCGCAGCGGCAGGAAGCCTTGGCCAAGCGGCGCATCGGCTTGGGCGTCACCGGGCTGGCGGATGCGCTGCTGATGGTTGGCTCGCGCTATGGATCAGAGGAGGCGGCGCGTCTGACGGACCGCTGGTTGCACGCCATCGCCCGCGCCGCATATCTGGCCTCGGTCGACTTGGCGAAGGAAAAAGGCGCGTTTCCGCTGTTCGATGCGGAGGCGTTTTTGGCCTCAGGAGCAATGGCCGGGATGGACGCGGATGTGCGCGACGCCATTCGGGAGCATGGCATTCGCAACGCTCTGCTGACCTCGATTGCGCCGACGGGGACGATTTCCTTGTATGCCGGCAATGTGTCGAGCGGCATCGAGCCGGTCTTTGCCTATGCCTATACGCGTAAGGTTTTGCAAAAAGACGGCACGCGCACGGAGGAAGAGGTCGTGGATTACGCGGTGCAGCTGTGGCGCGAAAAGTTTGGCGATGTGGACCTGCCTGAGCATTTTGTAAACGCGCAGACGCTGGCACCACTGGATCATGTGCGGATGCAGGCGGCGGCCCAGAAATGGGTGGATTCGAGCATTTCCAAGACGATCAACTGCCCCGAAGATATCAGCTTTGACGATTTCAAAGAGGTCTATATGGCCGCCTGGGATCAGGGCTGTAAGGGCTGCACGACCTACCGTCCGAATGATGTGACGGGCTCGGTGTTGTCGGTGTCTCAGTCCTCTGATGTTGAGGAGACCAAGCCCGTACAGGTCAGCGAGGGTGGTGAGGTGGTCTACATGTCCGAGCCTTTGGACCGGCCTTCCGAGCTGGAAGGGCAGACCTATAAGGTGAAATGGCCCGACAGCGAGCACGCGCTTTATATCACCGTGAATGACATCGTGCTCAACGGGCATCGGCGGCCGTTTGAGGTGTTTATCAACTCCAAGAATATGGAGCATTTCGCCTGGACCGTGGCGCTGACCCGGATGATTTCGGCGGTGTTCCGGCGCGGTGGTGACGTGTCCTTCGTGGTCGAGGAGCTCAAGGCGGTGTTTGACCCGCGCGGTGGCGCTTGGGTGCAGGGCAAATATATCCCTTCCATTCTGGCAGCCATTGGCGGGGTGATCGAGCAGCACATGATTGCCACCGGATTTATCGCAGGCGAGGGGCTGGGGTTAAAGCAAGACCCCTCCGCGCAGGTGATTGCGGTTGGGGAAAGCCGGGGCAAGTCCTGCCCGAGCTGCGGCCAGTATGATTTGCGGATGGTGGAGGGCTGCATGACCTGCGCCTCCTGCGGCCATTCGAAATGCGGCTAAGCCAGCGCGGCGCGGGCGCGGGCCAGATCCTGTGGCGTGGTGATCTTGTAATTCTCGTCTGAGCCCAGCACGAAACGCACCCGCATGCCCGCCTCGCGGGCCACGGCAACATCATCCGCGCCGCTGCCGTCATGGGCCAGATGGGCGGCGTATAGCTTGGCAAAGTGAAACCCCTGCGGGGTTTGTGCGCGCCAGAGCCCGTCGCGCGGGATGCTGGACTGCGCAATATCGCCATTGCTGCTCCATAATGCGTCAATGACGGGCAGGGCGGCGCAGCAGCCCTCAACCTTTTGCAGGCCCTCGCAGACGGCGTCGATGAGAGCGGGGCTCACAAAGGGCCGTGCGGCGTCGTGGATCAGCACGTGGTCAGGCGCATGGGCGCGCAGAGCGTTGAGACCAGCAAGGACGGAGGCCGCGCGGGTATCACCGCCCGCCGCCGGGGCCAGAATGCGCGGGTCGGTCAGCCCGGTCATGGCCTTTGTGTAAAGGCCTGCGTCATCCGGGTGAATAACGGGGCAAATCTGGCTGATCTGGGGCCGGTCCAGAAAGGCGCGCACGGAGTGGTGCAGCGCAGAGTGGGCGTCCAGCGGCAGGTACTGCTTGGGGGTTTCGCCGCCCATGCGGTGGCCACGCCCTGCGGCGACGATGATAACGGCGGTGCTCATGATGCTGGACCTAACAGCTAGAGGAGGCATTTTCCACGCAGGATTTGAAGCCGTGCATTTTCTAGGAGGAATTTGCGCGCCGATGGGCTAGCTCTGTCGATGTGACGAAAAACGCGAAACATACGCCGTCGATTTGGTGGGCCTCGATTGTCGGGGTCTACAAGCAGATTGACGAACAGAACCTCAGCCTGATCTCCGCCGGGATCGCGTTTTTCGGGATGCTGGCGATCTTTCCCGGATTGGCGGCGCTCATCGCGATCTTTGGGCTTTGGTCCGATCCGGTGGTGATCCAGGAGCAGCTGAGCCTGCTGCAAGGCATTGTGCCGGAGGAGATCTTTACCCTGCTCAATGATCAGCTGACCCGCGTGCTCAGCGCAGGCACAGAGGCCTTGGGCTGGGCGACGGGCGTGTCGATCCTGCTGGCGCTTTGGTCCGCACGGGCGGGCGTCGGCGCGATGATGCGTGGGCTCAACACCATTTACCGCGCGCCCAGCCGCAGTTTTCTGATGGCCTATGTCGCGGCGTTCCTGCTGACGCTGATGCTGGTCGTGGTGGCATTGGTGGCAGGGGCTGCGGTGGTGATCACGCCTTTGGTGGTGGCGATGCTGCCCCTCGCGGTGGAGACCAAAAGCTGGATCGACGCGGTGCGCTGGTCGGCGACCGTCTTCGTGATCACTGGGGGTATTTCGCTGATCTACCGCTACGGGCCGCGCAAACGCGATGGCAGGCGCACCCCGTGGCTGACCTCGGGCGCGGTTTTTGCGGTGCTGATGTGGGTGGCGGCCTCCATGGCGTTTTCGGAATACCTGGCCAATTTCGGTCGCTATAACGAGGTCTACGGCTCCATCGGCGCAGTGGTGGCCCTGCTGATGTGGCTCTACCTGTCGGCGTTTCTGGTGCTCTTGGGTGGCGCGCTGAATGCTCAATTGGAACGACACCGCGCCGCAGGTGCTTGACGCAAAGCGTGTGATCTAGTCAGGTCTGCCGAGGAGTCTGGAGGCCAAGATGCAAGTACCAACCAAAAGCAGTTATGACGTCGTGATTGTCGGCGGCGCGATGTACGGCTCCTCTGTGGCATGGTGGCTGTCGCGCAACCCGGATTTCGCGGGCTCGATCCTCGTGGTGGAGCGCGACCCGAGCTACGAGTTCAGCTCCACCTCCCACACCAATAGCTGCATCCGGCAGCAATTCTCCAACGAGGTGAACATCCGGATTTCGCAATTCGGGGCGGAGTTCATCCACGGTTTCAAAGAGTTCATGGCCGATGACGAGGCCCCTGACATCCCGCTGCAAAGCTACGGCTACATGTATCTGGCCGACAATGATGCCTTTGCCGCCAGCCTGAAAGAGCAGCAAAAAGTGCAGGCCTCGCTGGGGGCCGGGACCAAATATATGAGCGCCGAAGAGATCGCGGCGGCCTACCCGTTCTACAATCTCGACGACATCATCGGCGGCAATCATAACCTGATCAATGAAGGCTATTTCGACGGCGGCACCATCTTTGACTGGTGGAAGCGCAAGGCGCGTGCCCAAGGCGCGGAATATGTGCATAACGAAGTGACCGCGATCACCCGCAACGCGGCAGGCACGCAGGTTGAAAGCGTGACGCTGAGCGGGGGCGAGGTGATCTCCTGCGGGACGGTGGTGAATTGCTCC
Organism: uncultured Rhodobacterales bacterium; assembly: GCA_964465485.1. GTDB lineage: Bacteria > Pseudomonadota > Alphaproteobacteria > Rhodobacterales > Rhodobacteraceae > Litoreibacter. The sequence continues at coordinate 4,596 of CAYXIZ010000170.1, forward strand.
GGCCCGCGCGCCGCAGCCACCGCCGCGATGGCCGGGATCGAGATCCCGATCGAGCCGCGCAAGCGCTACACCTATATTTTCGCCGCCGAGACCCCGTTGGACCGTGACCTGCCCCTGACCATTGACCCCTCAGGCGTCCATATGCGCACCGACGGGCAATATTATCTGGCCGGATGCCCCCCCGACGAGGACCCAGCCGTGGCCTATGACGACTTCATCTCGGACCATGCGCTGTGGGAGCAAAAAGTATGGCCCGCTTTGGCGACCCGCGTGCCAGCCTTTGAAACGATCAAGCTGATCAACTCATGGGTCGGGCATTACGCGTATAACACCTTCGACCAAAACGCGGTGGTCGGGCCACACAGCCAGCTGTCAAATTTCGTCTTCGTCAACGGGTTTTCCGGCCACGGGCTGCAACAATCCCCCGCCCTCGGCCGCGCGGTGTCGGAGTGGATCACCTACGGCCAGTACCGCTCGATTGACATCAGCCCATTCGGCTTTGACCGGATCGAGCAGCAAACGGCCTTCCTGGAAAAGGCGGTCATCTAGGGTTTTTGGAATTTAGGCTTTGGCCTTCAATGTGAGGCGCGCGAAGCTGCCCATCGCGGGTCTTCGAGAAATGGAGGCGAGTAC
>CAYXIZ010000171.1:0-5188 GCA_964465485.1 uncultured Rhodobacterales bacterium
GAATACGTCCCCACGATCACGCCCCAGATCATCGCGAAGACGAAGCCGCGGATCACGTCACCGCCGAGGATGAACAGCGCAAACAGCGCCAGCAGCGTGGTCACGGAGGTCATGAAGGTGCGCGAGAGCGTCTCGTTGATGGAGATGTTCAGCACGTCTTTGAGGTCTTTCTTTTTGTATTTGCGCAGGTTCTCGCGGACCCGGTCAAACACCACCACCGTGTCGTTGAGCGAGTAGCCCACGATGGTCAGAAGGGCCGCGATGATGGCCAGATCGAACTTGATCTGCAGCTCTGAAAAGACGCCGAGCGTCAGCACCACGTCATGCACAAGCGCGGCCACAGCACCCACGGCGAACTGCCACTCGAACCGCAGCCAGATGTAGAACAGCACCGCCGCGATGGCCAAGACCACCGCGATGGCCGCCGTCTGGATCAGCTCGCCGGACACCTTCGGCCCCACGGATTCGACCGATGGGAAGGGGAAGATCATATCGGGATCAATGGCCCTGAGCGCGTCTTCAACGGTTTGCACGGTGGAGCCCTCCACGGCCTCCGCGCCCTCTTGGGCTTGGATGCGGACCATCGCGACATGTTTGTCATCGGGGAAGGTCGGATCGAACACTTCGGTGATGGAAATGTCGCCCAAGCCCGCAGGCTCCAGCGCCGCCCGGTAGGCGGCCACATCGACCGGCGTGGAGCTTTCGGTGCGGATCGTGGTGCCGCCCTGAAAGTCGATGCCGTAATTCAGCCCCTGGATCATGAAGGAGGCGAAGCCGACGAGGATCAGCAGCACCGACAGCCCGAGGGTCAGCTTGTTGCGTTTGAAAAAGTCGACGGAGGTGTTCTCGGGGACCAGTTTAAGCCGCATCTGCTATACCTCGATTGTCTTGGGACGTTTGCGGTCATACCACATGATGATGATCACCCGCGTGACGTAGATCGCCGTGAAGACCGAGGTCAGGATGCCGAGGCCCAGCGTGATCGCAAAGCCGCGCACCGGGCCGGAGCCCATGGCAAACAGGATCACGGCCGTAATGAAAGTGGTGATATTGGCGTCCAGAATGGCCGAGAGCGCTTTCTCATAGCCCAGCTCAATCGCGCGGGCGGGGCCTTTGGAGGTTTTCAGCTCCTCGCGGATACGCTCGAAAATCAGCACATTGGCGTCCACCGCCATACCGATGGTCAATACGATCCCCGCGATGCCCGGCAGGGTCAGCGTGGCCCCGATCAGGCTGAGCAGCCCGAAGATCATGCCGACATTGATGATGAGCGCGATATTGGCGAACAGCCCGAACGTGCCGTAGCTGAGGAACATGAAGACCAGCACCAGCACGAAGGCCACGATACAGGCGATTTTGCCCGCATCAATGCTGTCCTGACCCAGCTCCGGGCCGATGGTGCGCTCTTCCAGAAAGGTCATCTCGGCGGGCAAGGCCCCTGCCCTCAGCAGCACGGCCAGATTGGTCGATTCCTCGACCGAGAAATTGCCGGAGATCTGGCCGGAGCCGCCGGTGATGGCCTCCCGAATGACGGGGGCGGAGATCACCTGCTCGTCGAGCACAATCGCGAAGGGGGAGCCCACATTCTCCGAGGTGTAGATCCCGAATTTGCGCGCGCCGCCGGGGTTGAACCGGAAGGTCACGGAAGGCTGGCCGTTTTGATCAAAGGCGGGCTGGCTGTCGGCGAGCTCCTCGCCGGTCACGACAGGGCTTTGTTCCAGCTCGTAGAATGTGCCTGCGTCCTGCGGGTCAATCGACGGGTAAATGACGGTGCGCGGGCCCGGCGTGTCATTGGGCCCGGCGGGGCCCACAACGGGATGAAATGTCAGCTTCGCGGTGGTGCCGATCAGGTCTTTGAGCTGCTGCGCGGAGCCGATGCCCGGCACCTGAATAAGCACCCGGCGCTCGCCCTGACGCTGAATGGTCGGCTCACGGGTGCCGACCTCATCCACGCGGCGACGGATGATCTCCAGCGATTGCTGCATGGTGCGGTCATTGGTGGCCAGCTTCTCGGCGTCGGTCAGCTCGATGGTGATGATGTCGCCCGCGCCGCTGGCCTGAATATCGTTGGAGCCCACACCGGTCAGCGAAACCACGGGCGTCGCCACCCCACGCACGAGCTGTAAGGCGCGGTCCATGCCTGCGGGGTTCGAAATCTTGACCCGCAACTGCCCGTCAGGCGCGTTCTGGCGGCGGATGGTGCCGACCGTGTCACGCTCCCCGCGCAGCACGTCGCGCACCTCCAGCCAGTAGCCATCCATGCGGTCGCTATACACATCCTCGACATTGACCTCGGCCAGCAGATGCGCGCCACCGCGCAAATCGAGCCCGAGATTGACCAAGGATGACGGCATCCAGCTGGGCCAGCCCGCCGCGTTCGCGGCCAGCTCTTCCGGGGTCATTTCGGCGACTGCGGCGTTGGGCGAGACGCCCGTTTCCGCAAAGGCCACCGCGTCGTTGTGATTTTCCACCGTTGTGTAGAAGAAATTCGGAGACGCCAGCAGAATGCCGACGGCCACGGTCAGCCAGATGCTGATCCGCTGGAAAAGCGACATGTTCATCATGTTATTTGGCCGGTTCGGTTTTGTTGATCACATTGGCGATGGTGCCTTTGATGATCCGGACTTTCACGTCCTTGGCAATCTCGACCTCAACCTCGTTGCTGTCATCGCCCATCACTTTGGAGACTTTGCCGATGATGCCGCCTTGGGTGATGATCTGGTCGCCCCGGCGCACGGCCTCGACCATGGCGGCATGTTCTTTGACTTTTTTCTGCTGCGGACGGATCAGCAGGAAATACATGATCGCGAAGATCAGGATCAGAGGGACGAAGCTGGTGAAAGCCCCACCGGCTCCTCCGGCGGCCTGTGCATAGGCAGGTGAAACGAACATCTGCGGTCCTTTTGTTCTGGGGCGCTTTGCCCCCTTTTGACATTGCGCCGCACCCTACGTCTCAGCCGATGTGGGTGCAACGGGTTTACGCCTAGATTTTCGCCCAATACGCTACCTCGAAATAGGACCTCTTGAGCGAGATAAAAGACGCATGCGCCAAATCACCCGCTTTTACCGCCTCTGGCTGGCCACCGCAGCGCTTTTGGGCGTGAGCCTTGGTGGCGCGATGGGACAAAACTGGCCCATTTCCGAGAGCGCACGTCAGGAATGGCAGGCCGTGGGCCGCGTCACGCTTGAGGGCAACGCGCGCTCGCTGTGCACCGGCACGCTGATCGCGCCTGACACGGTCGTGACCGCCGCCCATTGCGTGACCAATGGCGAAACCGGCCTGCCCGTGCCCTTCTACAAGCTGAATTTCGTGGCGGGCTGGCATGACGGCGAGCATGCGGGCGGGGCCGTGGCCTCTTTTGTGCGGGTGCGGGACGGCTTTGCAGAAGGGGCCGGAGCGACGCGCCCCAAACTGGCGCAATTCGCCGCCGATCTGGCGGTGATCACCCTGAAAACGCCGCTATTGGGCGTGGTCCCCATGCCCGTCGCCGCGCAGTCGGAGCCCAAAGGGGCGGTGACCGTGCTGGGCTATCAGCACAATCGGCGCGAGGTGCTGACGGACTACATCGGCTGCCAGAGCACGGCGATGGACCCGGACTTTCTGGGCCTCAGCTGCGCCGTCGTGTCTGGCACCTCCGGCGGGCCGGTTTTTGAAAAAACCGCCGAGGGCTGGGCGCTGGTGGGCGTGGTGGTGGCCAATACCGGGCAAAGCGACAGCGCCATAAAGGGTCTGGCGGTGCGCGTCGATCAAACCCGGCTGGCCCCGCTGTTACAGGGATCTTGACCCTAGCTTTTCGCGGGCCAGCCTTTTATGCAGCGCCCAACTGACACCACCGATCTGACACCCGAGGAAGCTGACCGATGCTAGACATTCGACTGATCCGCGAGACCCCCGAGGTCTTTGACGCCGCCATGACGCAGCGCAAGTCGGAGATCTCCTCTGGCGATGTGCTGGCCATTGACGCACAACGCCGCGCCAAGATCGCCGAAGCCGAGGCCGCCAAGGCCGAACAAAACGCCGCCAGCAAACAGGTGGGTGCCGCCAAAGCCTCTGGCGACGAGGCCGAATTCGAACGCCTGCGCGCGCTTGTCGGCGAAAAGAAGGACGCCGTGGCGCGGCTGAACGACGAGGCCAAAGCCTGCGACGCGCAGCTGACCGAGCTGCTGATGGCGCTGCCCAACATTCCTTTTGACGACGTACCCGAGGGTGACGACGAAGAGGACAATGTCGAGATCAACCGCTGGGGCACCCCGCGCAACTTCGCGTTTGACGCGCAAGAGCATTACGAACTGGACGGCGTCATCCCCGGCATGGATTTCGAGCTGGGCGCCAAACTGTCCGGCGCGCGCTTCGTGGTGCTGTCGGGTGCCGTGGCCCGCATCCACCGCGCGTTGGCGCAGTTTATGCTCGACACCCATACGGACCAGAACGGCCTGACGGAGACATGGACCCCGGTGCTGGTCAACGAGGCGATGATGTATGGCACCGGGCAATTGCCGAAATTCGGCGAGGACAGCTACAAGACCACCGAAGGCATGTGGCTGATCCCCACCTCCGAGGTGACGCTGACCAATATCGTCAACGGCGCCACGATTGAGGAAAGCTACCTGCCGCGCCGCTATTGCGCCCATTCGCAATGTTTCCGCTCGGAAGCGGGCAGCGCCGGGCGCGACACCGCAGGCATGCTGCGCCAGCACCAGTTTGAAAAGGTGGAGATGGTCTCCATCACCCATCCCGATCACAGCCGCGCCGAGCTGGACCGCATGACCCGCTGCGCCGAAGGCATTCTGGAGGCGCTGCTCCTGCCCTACCGCACCGTGGTTTTGTGCACCGGCGACATGGGCTTTGGCGCGCAGCGCACCCATGACATCGAGGTCTGGCTGCCGGGGCAAGGCAAATACCGCGAGATCAGCTCCGTCTCCGTCTGTGGTGATTTTCAGGCGCGGCGCATGAATGCGCGGTTCAAACCTGCGGGCGGCGGCAAGCCCGAGTTTGTGCACACGCTGAACGGGTCAGGCCTGGCCGTCGGGCGCTGCCTGATTGCGGTGCTGGAAAACGGCCAACAGGCGGATGGCTCGGTGGAGCTGCCGGTGGCCTTGCATCCCTATTTGGGCGGGAAGTCGGTGCTGACGCCTCTTGGGACGCTTGTTTAATTTTGTTTCGACGCGGCTGTGCCGCGCCGACCGG
>CAYXIZ010000172.1:0-5180 GCA_964465485.1 uncultured Rhodobacterales bacterium
CCAGATCGAAGGCGACGGAGACGCCCTGCTGGCCTGCCTCAAGGGCGCGGCGGTAGAAGGCGTTGCTTTCCTCGGCGGTGGAGAAACCCGCATATTGGCGGATCGTCCAGGGGCGGCCCGCATACATGGTGGCGCGCGGGCCACGGGTGAACGGCCCCTCCCCCGGCAGGGAGCCCATGTGATCGAGGTTTTGGGCGTCTTCCTCCGTGTAGAGGGGCTTGATGGGGATGCCTTCGGGGCTGGCCCAGGTCAGCTCATCCAGCGAGCGGCCGCGCAGTTCTGTCGTGGCGCGTTCGGCCCAGTCGTCTTTTTTGGTCATGGTGGCTTCCTCTTGGGTCAAGTGACCCGCCGGATGTGTCCCCGGTCGGGTCATAATATGTCGCCAAGCCATCGCTGCCTGCTTTGAGCCAGTCGATATCCGTGGCGTAATCCTGTCGCAATTTATGTTGTTGGTCTTGGTTGAACGGCTGGTAGCGGCCGATGGTGGAGGTCAGGCGCTCCGCCAGCGCGTGGTCGCCGTGCTCCTTGGCGATGGCGGCGATTTCGGCGGCATTTGGCGAGGCGTTGTTGACCTGCACCGGGGCCGAAATGCTGCGCGGCAACAGCCGGTTGGTCAGCGCGCAGACCTGTTGCGGCTGCTGGCTGGCCCATGCTTCAAAAGTCCAGACGGCGATCTGGGCCTCCGGAAAGATATGGGCGATGTCCTTGATGACGTGCCGCCAGCGGCGCGGCTGGGTGGTGAGCCGGTCGAGCATTTGCGGAGTGGGCAGCGCGCGGCCTGCCTTGGCCCCAAAGGCCAGTGCGGAGGCCCAATGGGTGTCATAGGAGCGGATCGCCAGCGCGATGCGCAGGGTCTGGCCGCCAAAGGCGGGGGCAAAACGTGCCAGCCGGTCGGCGGCTTGCGGGTAGAGCTGACATTGGCCGAAACTTTGCGACAGGGTGCCGAGGATGTTTTCCTCGCTGATGATCAGGCGGTCATTGCCGTTGAGTGCCGCGCGCGCCATTTCCATCTTGATGCGGCCCAGCGAGCGTTGCCCGGTGGCGCGATCCCCCGGCGTCAGGCGGCGGGTGTCGCGGATCAGCCCGGCAAACAGGCCCGAGCGCGTGCGCCCCGGCCCCCAGAAGGTGGTACGGTCCTGCAAGAAGGCCTTGCGGTTGGCGTTCAGAAACACCTGCAACGAGGTTGACCCCGTGCGATGCGCGCCCAGATGCAGACAGATATCCATGTTCTCGAACCCCTTACTCAGCGACGCGGAAGGCGCGTCCTTTGCGTCGAAGAGTTCGGTCCAAACGGTGTGAAACCCGTTAATTGGGTGCGTGCACGCAGTTGTGCGCGAATTGGTCTTAGAAATGGCGCGGACACACCCTATATAAGGGTCAACCGGAGGCACCATGACCCACAGTACACCCCTTGTTTTTGCAGCATTTTTCACCGCTTTGGCGGCGGGGCCATTATTGGCCCAGACGGTCGAGGCGGAGGCGGAGGATATGGCTCCTGTGCCTATTGTTGAGACAAATTTGAACGATTTTCTGTGGGAAAAGCGCCCGATTGTGGTCTTCGCTGACACGGAACGGGACCCGGCCTTCATCCGCCAGATGGAACTTCTGGAGGACCGCAAGGAGGCGCTGGCCGAGCGTGACGTGGTGATCCTGACGGACACGGACCCTGAGGCGATGTCGGAGCTGCGCGAGGAGCTGCGCCCGCGCGGGTTCATGCTGGTGCTGATTGGCAAGGATGGCGGCGTGAAGCTGCGCAAACCCTTCCCGTGGTCGGTGCGGGAATTGTCGCGCAGCATCGACAAGATGCCCATGCGGCAACAGGAGCTGCGCGACCGCCGTGACGACGCAGTGCGGGTGGATGGGTAAGGCGTGGCTGGCTTGAAAATGGCCTTTGGATCAACTATATAAGGGTCAGAGAAGGCAGCGTGGGCCCCGGAGTGAACCCTGATGGCCTTGTTGTTGAAATGTTCAGACCCGAACGGTAAGGTGGCGCTATGACAAAGAACCCGCAGCAACCGACTGAAAAAGACATTCCCGCCCCGATCGTGCCCGGTCGGTATGGCGTGGGGCTGTTCGGCTAAGGCTTTCTGCATCAGGCGGCCTCCCCCTGATGTATCTCCAAACGATCTTTCACCACGAGATAATGCGCCTCAATCGCGTCCAGGCGGTCTGAGGGCACGGCCTTCTCGATGGCCTCCAGAGCGATCCGGCCCAAGGTGATGGCGGTTTGCTGCATTTCCACCAAGTTCATCAGCTTTTCGACCTTGAAGCGGCGGGTGTTGGCGGTCGCGAATTTCTCCTGCCGCAGATCGTTTGATAAGGCGGAAATGTCGGTCACTTGCGTGTAGAACTGCACCACCCAGTGCAAGGCCACGTCATTGACCACCGTCATCTGGCCCAGCATCGCCGGGAAGACGACCATATCGGCCTGCGTGGGAATGAAGTTGAGCGGCAGTTTCTTGCGGTTGGACTTCAGCTTTTCGAACTCTTTCAGCCTTTCGGCGTAATTGTCCTCCTGAAATTTGGCGAGGTAGTTGCCGATTTCAGCGTGGAGGGCGAGGAGGAGGTCGATCTCCTTGGCGCGGCGGTCTTGGGCCACGCGTTCTTCTTGAAACAGGAAGGTGGAGAGCCAGCCCAGCACGACGACGAGCCCGGCCAAGAGGCCCTGCCAAAGCCGGACGTCGGAGCCGATATAGGCGAAGACCGCGAAGATCGGGATCAAGGCCAGCAGCAACAGCGGCAGCACGACGATGCCGCCGCGCGACAGGCGGTGCAGCAGAGCGCCTTCATCACGGCGCAGGTACAAGATCACCACGGCAACCAGCAGGAAGACCGGCACGATGGGCCAGAGCACCGGATCCACGGAGAGGCCGCCTGAGGCCATCAGGCTGAACGACATGAAGATCGCCAGAAACACGAGGATCCAGATCGCGGCGGGCATAGCGCTTTATTCGAACTCCAGAATGATTTCGTCCACGGCCAGATTGTCGCCCGCGCTTGCGTTGATCTTGGAGATCACGCCTTTCTTTTCGGCGCGCAGGATGTTTTCCATTTTCATCGCCTCGACGGTGCAGAGCGCCTGGCCTTCCTGCACCTCCTGGCCAACTTCGACGTCCAGTTTCACGATCAGGCCGGGCATCGGGCACAAGAGCAGTTTGGACGTGTCGGGGGCTATTTTTTCGGGCATGAGTGCGGCCAGTTCGGCCTGACGCGGGGTGCGGACATGGACGCGCAGATCTGCGCCGCGGGTGCGCAGGCGGAAGCCGGAGGTGGCTTTGTCGACCTTCAGGATCAGCGGGGCGCCGTTGATCTCCAGCTCGGCAAGGCTGTCGCCGGGTGTCCAGTCGGAGGTCACGCGGTGGCTTTGCCCTTTGCCGGGTCCGCTTTTCTTGTGCTTGACGGTGGAGCCGTCGAGATCGGCCTTGATCTTCACGGGGAAGTCGCGGCCTTGCAGGGAGACGACCCATTTCTTGCCGACCTTGCGCTTGTGATTGTCGATGCGGCCCGAGATACGGGCGCGCCGGATTTCGGCCACGCGGTTCATCGCAGCGGCAGCGGAGGCGACGCGGGCCAGAGCCTCATCATCCAGCTCCACCCCTTCAAAGCCTTCGGGATATTCTTCCTCGATAAAGGCAGTGGTGATGTCGCCGGAGACGAATTTCGGGTGGTCCATCACGGCGGAGCAGAACGGCAGGTTGTGGCCAATGCCTTCGACCTCGAAACTGTCCAGCGCCACACGCATATTCTCAATCGCGGAGGCGCGGTCCGGCCCCCATGTGCAGAGCTTGGCGATCATCGGGTCGTAATACATCGAGATCTCGCCGCCTTCGAACACGCCGGTGTCGTTGCGGACGACAACGCCCTTTTTGCTGATTTCTTTCGGGGGGTTATAGCGTGTGAGCCTGCCGATGGAGGGCAGGAAGCCGCGATAGGGATCCTCGGCATAGAGGCGCGATTCCATCGCCCAGCCGTTCAGCTTGATGTCTTTTTGCTTGAGCTTCAGCTTCTCGCCGTAGGCCACGCGGATCATCTGCTCGACAAGGTCCACGCCGGTGATCAGCTCGGTTACGGGGTGTTCGACTTGCAGCCGGGTGTTCATCTCGAGGAAGTAGAAATTCTTGTCGCCATCGACGATAAATTCCACGGTGCCCGCACTTGCATAGCCCACGGCGTCAGCCAGCGCGCAGGCCTCCTGCCCCATGGCTTTGCGGGTTTTTTCGTCGAGGAAGGGCGACGGGGCTTCTTCAATGACCTTTTGGTTGCGGCGCTGGATGGAGCATTCGCGCTCGCCGAGATAGATCGTGTTGCCCTGCCCGTCTGACAGCACCTGAATTTCGATGTGGCGCGGCTGAGTCACAAATTTCTCGATGAAGATACGGTCATCGCCAAAGCTGCTCGCCGCCTCGTTCTTGGAGGATTGGAACCCCTCGCGAGCCTCCTCGTCAGTCCACGCGATGCGCATGCCTTTGCCGCCGCCGCCCGCGCTGGCCTTGATCATGACAGGGTAGCCGATGGAGGTGGAGATTTTGACGGCCTCTTCGGCGTCCTCGATCAGCCCCATATGGCCGGGCACGGTGGAGACCTTGGCCTCTTGGGCGATTTTCTTGGAGGTGATCTTGTCGCCCATCTTCTCGATCGCGCCTTTGGGCGGCCCGATAAAGGCCACGCCCGCCTTTTCCAGCGCCTCGGCGAATTTGGCGTTTTCCGACAGGAAGCCGTAGCCCGGATGCACCGCCTCCGCGCCGGTTTGCTTGATCGCGTCCATCACCTTGTCGATGACGATATAGGATTGGTTGGCGGGGGGCGGGCCGATATGGACGGCCTCGTCAGCCATGCGGACATGCAGCGCGCCCCGGTCGGCGTCGGAATAGATGGCGACGGTCTTGATGCCCATCTTGCGCGCGGTTTTGATGACGCGGCAGGCGATCTCGCCCCGGTTGGCGATCAGGATTTTCTTGAACATGGTTTACGTCCCCAAAGTTTGCGCGCGGGCGCGGGTAGAGTCAGAAAAACCGGGGCGCTGGGAGGCACCCCGGTTGAATCGAGTTGGCAGGTTGTGGGTGTGGTCAGCCCGTAGTGGGTCGGGCCGTGGTTGGTCGGGCCTTGATTAGTCGAGCCTTGATTAGTCGGGCCTTGATTAGTCGGGCCTTGATTAGTCGGGGCAGATGCCCACATCGTCG
>CAYXIZ010000173.1:0-5175 GCA_964465485.1 uncultured Rhodobacterales bacterium
GGCAATGTCACCGTCATCGTTGATGAGACCGCCGACCTGAAAGCCGCCGCCGAGAAAATCACCGCGTCGAAAACCTTCGACAACGCGACCTCTTGTTCCTCAGAAAACGCCATCGTCACCGTCGCCGCGATCCATGATCAATTCATGGAGGAACTCGCCAAAGCGGGCGGGGCCTACGTCAAAGACGAAACCAAGATCGTCGCCAAGCTCTGGCCCGACGGGCACCTGAACCGCTCCGTCATAGCCCAAGATGCCGATAAAATGCTCGAAGCGCTGGGCATGTCCAAAGACGTCCCCGCCGACACCAAATTCCTCGCCGTGGAAACCACTGGCATCGGCCCCGACCACCCGCTCTCAGGCGAGAAGCTCAGCCGCGTCGCCGCCCTCTACCGCGCGGAAAATTTCGACGACGCCGTCGCCACCACGGCCAAAATTCTCGCCCATCAAGGCGCGGGCCACTCCGTGGGCCTGCATTCCACCGACACCGCGCGGGCGGAAACACTCGCCACCGCCGTTCCCACCTGCCGCGTCATCGTCAATCAGGCCCACACCTTCGCCACGGGCGGTTCTTTCACCAATGGCATGCCGTTTTCGCTGTCCATGGGTTGCGGGTCTTGGGGCGGCAATTCCATCGACGACAACCTGCATTGGAAACACTTCATGCAGACCACCAAGATCATCCGCGAAATCCCCGCCAATGAGCCGAAACTCGATGACATCTTCAGCGATTACTGGGCCGACGCGGGCAAATGATCCTGCACCACGACACCCCGCCGCAAGGCACCGTGCGCGACTGGCTTGACCACCGCGCAAAGGAAGGCGGCACCGCCTTTGTCTTCACCGACGATTGGTCCACCCTCACATGGCCACAACTGCGCGCCGAGGCCGCCCGCATAGCCTCCGCGCTGACCGCCGCAGGCCATTCCAAAGGCGAAAGCATCGCCGTGATGCACCCCAATGGCCGCGCCGGGGTGATCGCGCTTTACGCCGCTCTCTATGGCGGCTTCCGCACCACGATCATCAACCTCGCCGCGGGTCAGGACGCCATCGCCTACGCCCTGACCCATTGCGAGGCGCGCGCCGCTTTTGTGCATGACAGCGTCGCGGAGCTCTTCGCCAAAGCCCGCCCCGAGCACATGGCGCTGCTCGACCCACGAGCCCCCGGATCAGACACGGGGCTGCACGAGATCGCGCCCCAAGACCACGCGCTTCTGATGTACACATCCGGCACCACCGGCACGCCCAAAGGCGTGGTCCACACCCAATCGAGCCTATTGGCAGGCGGCTGGACCACCACCATCGCCCATGCGCTCACGCCCGAGGATCGCGGCCTCTGCGTGCTGCCGATTTGTCATATCAACGGGCTCTGCGTGACGCTTATGGGCGCGCTGGTCTCCGGCGGGTCACTGGCCATGGCTCCGAAATTCTCCGCCAGCCAGTTCTGGTCGCAAGCGGGCCACGCAAGCTGCACATGGGCGTCCGTCGTGCCCACCATCATCAGCCATCTGCTGCAAGGCTCCGACGGCCCCGACAAGAACACGAAGCTGCGCTTCTGCCGCTCCGCCTCCTCCGCGCTGGCCCCCGATGTGCAAACCGCCTTCGAGACCCGCTTCGCCCTGCCCATCGTCGAAACCATGGGCCTGACCGAAACCGCCGCGCAAATCCTGTCCAACCCGCTGCCACCCGGCACCCGCAAGATCGGCTCGCCCGGCACAGCTTACGGCAACGAGGTCGCCATTCTGGGCCCCGACCTCTCCCCCTGCCCGCCGGAGGTGGAAGGCGAAATCGCCATTCGCGGTCCCAATGTGATGCTCGAATACCTCAAGAACCCGGAGGCCACGGCCCAGACATTCGCAGGCGATTGGCTGCGCAGCGGAGACCTCGGCCGCATGGATGCCGAGGGCTACGTCTTTGTGACGGGCCGCCTGAAAGAGCTGATCATAAAGGGCGGCGAAAACATCGCCCCGCGCGAAATCGACGAGGCGCTCTATTCCCATGCCGATGTGGTCGAGGCCGCCGCCTTCGCCCGCCCCTGCGCCAGCTACGGCGAACGGGTGGAGGCCGCTGTCCGTCTCCGCGACGGCTCCCCCCTCAGCGCCGCGGAGCTGATCGCGCTCTGCACCGAAAAACTGGGCGCATTCAAAACGCCTGACCATGTGCACCTGCTGCCAGAGCTGCCCAAAGGCCCGTCCGGCAAAATCCAGCGCCGCAAGCTGACCGAATTAACAAAATCCAGCTGAGCACGCCTGTCACGACGCGATGTGTACGCTCTGTGTACGGGCTGTGTACGCGGTTTTTATGGTTAACGCGCCCTCTCGCGCGCCATGCCGCGCCGCAGCACTTGCATGAGGCCGCGTAATATCCTAACCAGACAGCCAACCCATACGCAATTTCCTTACCTAGTGGACAATGCCCATGAGCTTCCGCCTGCAACCCACACCACCAGCCCGCCCCAACCGCTGCCAGCTCTTCGGCCCCGGCTCCCGCACCGCCCTGTTCGAGAAAATGGCCGCCTCCGCCGCCGACGTCATCAACCTCGATCTCGAAGACAGCGTCGCCCCCGACGACAAGCCGCAGGCGCGCGCCAACATCATTGAGGCGATCAACGATATTGACTGGCAAAACAAGCACTTATCCGTGCGCATCAACGGGCTCGACACGCCCTATTGGTATCGCGACGTGGTCGATATTCTGGAACAAGCGGGCGACAGAATTGACCAGATCATGATCCCGAAAGTGGGCAACGCCGCCGACATCTACGCCGTCGACGCGCTCATCACCGCCATCGAGGCCGCCAAAGCCCGTACCAAGCCCATAGCACTTGAGGTCATCATCGAATCCGCCGCCGGCATCGCCCATGTCGAAGAGATCGCCAGCGCCTCCCCGCGCCTGCAAGCCATGAGCCTCGGCGCCGCCGACTTCGCCGCAAGCATGGGCATGCAAACCACCGGCATCGGCGGCACGCAGGAAAATTACTATATGCTGCAAGGGGATAGCAAACACTGGTCCGACCCCTGGCACTGGGCGCAGACCGCCATCGTCGCCGCCTGCCGCACCCATGGGGTGCTGCCCGTCGATGGCCCTTTCGGCGATTTCTCCGACGACGAAGGCTACCGCGCTCAGGCCCGCCGCTCCGCCACGCTTGGCATGGTCGGCAAATGGGCCATCCACCCCAAACAAATCGCGCTCGCCAACGAGGTCTTCACCCCCTCCGAGGCCCAAGTCACCGAGGCCCGCGAAATCCTCGCCGCAATGCAGCAGGCCAAAGCCAATGGCGAGGGCGCCACCGTCTACAAAGGCCGCCTCGTCGACATCGCCTCCATCAAACAAGCCGAAGTCATCGTCAAACAATTCGAAATGATCAACAGCTAACCCCCACGCGCCACGCCCCCCTCTTTCCATGTTCGGAAATATCCCGGGGGTGTGGGGGCAGAGCCCCCACATCGCGACGCGCGCCAGCGCGGCGCAACCCCAAGCTGTGCAGTTGTATCATCTGCCGCAAAACGTCATATAGAACCAACACGATGCGGAGCAGCCCATGACCAACTATCTCGACTTCGAAAAGCCCCTCGCCGACATTGAAGGCAAGGCAGAAGAACTGCGCGCCATGGGCCGCCAGAACGAGGATATGGATGTCGAGAAAGAGGCCAAGGCCCTCGATGACAAGGCCACAAAAATGCTGGCCGATCTCTACAAGGACCTCACGCCCTGGCGCAAATGTCAGGTCGCGCGTCATCCAAACCGCCCGCATTGCAAAGACTATATCGAAGCGCTGTTCGACGAATACACGCCGCTGGCAGGAGATCGCAATTTCGCCGATGACCATTCCGTCATGGGCGGTCTGGCGCGGCTCGACGGTGTGCCGGTGATGGTGATCGGCCATGAGAAAGGCCATGACACCAAAACCCGGATCGAGCGTAATTTCGGCATGGCCCGCCCCGAAGGCTACCGCAAGGCCATCCGCCTGATGGAGATGGCCAGCAAGTTCGGCCTGCCCGTCATCACCCTCGTCGACACCCCCGGTGCCTATCCCGGCAAAGGCGCGGAAGAGCGCGGCCAGTCGGAGGCCATCGCCCGCTCCACCCAGAAATGTCTCGAAATCGGTGTGCCGCTGATCTCCGTCATCATCGGGGAAGGCGGCTCCGGCGGCGCTGTGGCTTTCGCGACCGCCAACAAGGTCGCGATGCTGGAACACTCCATCTATTCCGTCATCAGCCCCGAGGGCTGCGCTTCAATCCTGTGGAAAGATGCGGAAAAAATGCGCGAAGCCGCCGAGGCCCTGCGTCTGACCGCTCAAGACCTCCACAAGCTCGGCATCTGCGACGAGATCATTCCCGAGCCCACCGGAGGCGCGCAACGCGCCCGCGACGAGGTCATCAAAACCGTCGGCAAGAAGCTGTCCAAGATGCTCAAGGACCTCTCCAAACATGACAGCGCCGCCCTGATCAAAGCCCGCCGCAAGAAATATCTTGATCTGGGCAAGAAGGGCCTCGCCGCTTAGCCTGAAACTGCCCGGTTAACAGCCCGAAGGGTTGTCCATTGGGCGCCATTGGTCCGAGACCAATGGACGACGGCATCGCCAGACCGCCCGACAGGGCTGGCGATATGGCTGGGCTCTGCGCTTCACATATTTGGAAGATGACTTGGCTCACATAAAAGACTTTTGAACGTCTGTGGGGTCGCCATCCCGCGGTCTGGCAATGCCCTAAACTCCACGCCCCATCACCACATCGTCTCCGCCGCCCGAGACCCCCAGGCACTATCATACCCGGCCCCGTCAAACCCGTCTTTCGCCTCCGCCAGCATGTCGCCCACCGAGGGCAAACCGGCGCTCTCGTCTTTCCCAACCCACGTCTCGGACCGGATCAGCGCGCGGGCGCATTGGCTGTAGATCTCGGCGATCCTGATCACGATCACCGAACGCGGGTGCCGCCCGTCTTGCTCGAACGATCCCACCAGCTCAGTATCCACACTCACCCGCGCCGTGCCGTTCACCCGCACCACATTATTCGATCCCGGCACCATGAACATAAGCGACACGCGCCCATCGGCCACGATATTGCGCAATGAATCCATACGGTTATTGCCGCGCCAGTCGGGCATGGCCAAAGTGCCCGGATCCAGCTCCCGCACCACGGGGCCCACATCGCCGCGCGGGCTGCCATCGGTGCCCTC
>CAYXIZ010000174.1:0-5157 GCA_964465485.1 uncultured Rhodobacterales bacterium
TGGTCTCCGATTTCAAGGGCAAGCCGAAGCCCACGGGCAAAGCCAAGCCGCGCTATGATGACAAGCCCGCCGAAAAACCGGCCGGGAAGCCAAAATATGAGGGCAAACCAAAACACGCAGGTAAGCCGAAATACGACAGCAAGCCCGGCGCCAAACCTGGGTCGAAAACTGCCGGCAAAGGCAAACCGGCTGGCAAACCTGGGGGCAAGCCCGCCGGGAAACCCAAATTCGCGTCTGACCCGTCGCAATCCCTACGTCCGCGTGGCAAGGGCAAGCCGACCAAAGGCAAAGGCGGCGGCGCTGTGCCGAAACGTGGCGGGCCGAAAAAGTAATTGTTGAGTCTTTACAATGCTTTAGCTAAGTGTATGGAATCGTTATATGATTCAGAAACCATACATTGACTTGAGTTCTCTAGCTTGATACCATTAGGTTGGATTTTTTGGTTAAGTCCTAAAATCTCAGTCGCCATGCGTGACACGGTGAAATTCTGCCGGCCGTAGCATCGTTGAAAGACGAGAGCGCATTGTGGGGTTCATGGCAGGCCCCACCGTATGGTGATCTAGGTCCAGTGCGATCTTATGACTGGTCCTCTTTTCATTATTGACCTGGTCTGTCTTTTTGCCGCGAAATGCAAAGTCTGAAGATATAGACGTTTTCGATCTTTCGTGACCTTCACTGCCGCTACTAGTCTTTTCTGACTAGGGTGACGTTCAAAGGATATGGCGCATGCCTCCGGCCTATCAGCAATCCACGCACCTCCCTGTAGTAGCAGTGGAATCTGATGGAAGTGCTCTAATTTAATGTGTTCCCCATGCCTATCGACTATATGTTTGGCGGAATAGCTTGTTAGATAGACGGTATCTCTGGAGCACTGAAAATATCTCTTTACCTCATGTGGAATATGACCAACCTCTAGCTCCTGCCGTTTGCCAGCTAGTAGATCGACGAGTTCGTTAGCATCTATGTCAATTGTCGTTCTGTTTGGGTCGGAAATCTGACTGACTCTTCAATTGATTTTCATGTTTTTAAGTAAGTGCCAGTAAATACACGTCTTCAAGTCGCTGCCAAGAAAAAGCTAGCCCCTTGCAGACTCAGGCGAGCTTGCGTATATCCATCTCAACAGCGGCGCGCTGGTTTCCACCCCCAGCGCCCACCGGGAAACATCAACGGGCCGCGCGCCCGTTTTTTTGTGTCGCCACGTAACCTAGGACACCATGTCTGATCTGATCGCCAAAGCCGCCATCGACCGCCGTCTGGCCGAGATCGCCAAACCCGTTATCGAGGGTCTGGGATATGAGCTTGTGCGCTTGCGGCTGATGGGTGGCAAGACCGACATTCTGCAGGTGATGGCTGACAAGCCTGACGGCGGGATTGAGGTCGAGGACTTGGCCGAAATCTCCACCGCGCTGTCCGCCGTGATGGATGTGGAAGACCCTATTTCAGGGGAATATAACCTTGAAGTGTCCTCGCCGGGGATTGACCGGCCTTTGACGCGGCTCAAGGATTTCGACATGTGGCAGGGCTATGAGGCCAAGCTGGAAACTGACCAATTGATCGACGGCCGCCGCCGGTTCAAAGGCGAGATCGCCGGGACCGAGGGCGACGAGGTGCTGATCAATCTGGACGAAGGTACGGTTGGGCTGCACTTCGACTGGCTGACCGACGCGAAACTTGTGCTGACGGATGACCTGATCCGCGACATGCTGAAGAACCGCAAAGACGCGGGCGAAATTGACGAAACCCAATTCGACGAGGTCCAACAGATCGTCGACGGTGAAGAGGACTAAAGAATGGCTATTACCTCAGCAAACCAGCTGGAGCTGCTGCAAACCGCAGAAGCTGTTGCCCGCGAGAAGATGATCGACCCGGAGCTGGTTGTGGAAGCGATGGAAGAATCCCTCGCCCGCGCCGCCAAGTCGCGTTACGGGGCCGAACTGGATATTCGCGTCTCCATTGACCGCAAGACCGGCAAGGCGACCTTTACCCGCGTGCGCACCGTGGTGGCCGATGACGAAATCGAAAATGACCGCGCCGAGCTGAATGTCGAGGATGCCAAGGAATTCCTGGACGCGCCAGAGATTGGCGATACGATCGTGGACGAGGTGCCTCCGGTTGAGATGGGCCGCATCGCCGCGCAATCGGCCAAGCAGGTGATCTTGCAGAAGGTCCGCGAAGCTGAGCGGGATCGTCAGTATGAGGAGTTCAAGGACAAGGCCGGGACCATCATCAACGGTCAGGTCAAGCGCGAGGAATATGGCAATGTCATCGTTGATATTGGCCGTGGTGAAGCGATCCTGCGCCGCAATGAGAAAATCGGCCGCGAGGCGTATCGCCCCAATGACCGGATTAGGGTCTATATCAAGGATGTGCGCCGCGAAGTGCGTGGCCCGCAGATCTTCCTGAGCCGCACCGATCCGCAATTCATGGCGGAGCTGTTCAAGATGGAAGTGCCTGAAATTTATGACGGCATCATCGACATCAAAGCCGTGGCCCGTGACCCCGGTTCGCGCGCCAAGATTGCCGTGATTTCCTATGATAACTCCATCGACCCTGTGGGCGCCTGCGTTGGTATGCGTGGTTCTCGGGTTCAGGCGGTCGTGAACGAGCTGCAAGGCGAGAAGATCGACATCATCCCGTGGAACGAAGACGTGCCAACCTTCCTGGTGAACGCGCTTCAACCGGCCGAGGTGTCCAAGGTGGTTCTGGACGAGGAAGCGGAGCGCATCGAGGTTGTTGTGCCCGAAGAGCAGCTGTCGCTGGCCATTGGCCGTCGCGGCCAAAACGTGCGGCTGGCGTCGCAGCTGACCGGGCTCGATATCGACATTATGACCGAGGAGGAAGAATCCGCGCGTCGTCAGGCCGAGTTCGAAGAGCGCACCAAGCTGTTCATGGAAACGCTCGACCTGGACGAGTTCTTCGCACAGCTGCTGGTCTCCGAAGGGTTCACCTCACTCGAAGAGGTGGCTTATGTCGAGGTGGACGAGCTGCTGGTGATTGACGGCGTGGACGGCGACACCGCCTCCGAGCTGCAAGCCCGTGCCCGCGACTATCTGGAAGCGCAGAACAAGAAGGCGCTGGACCATGCCCGCGAGCTGGGTGCCGAGGACAGCCTTATTGGATTCGACGGCCTGACACCCCAGATGGTAGAAGCACTGGCAGAAGACGACGTCAAAACGCTGGAAGATTTCGCGACCTGCGCCGATTGGGAGCTGGCCGGTGGCTGGACCACCGTTGGCGAAGAGCGCGTCAAGGATGACGGCGTTTTGGAGAAATTCGACATGTCTTTGGAAGAGGCACAAACGCTGATCATGACCGCCCGTATCCAACTTGGCTGGGTTGATCCGGCTGACTTGGTGACCGAGGAAGAAGAGATCGAAGGCGAAGCTGCCGAAGAAGGGGCTGAGGCCTGATCTCAGGTCTCAGAGTTCCGGCATGAGCCGCGGCGGTCGAGATAAAAAGACAGACGGACCTGAGCGGCGCTGCATCGCTACAGGAGAGGTGGGCGACCCCGCCTTGATGATCCGGTTCGTGGTCGGCCCCGAGGGTCAGGCCGTGCCTGATGTCATGGGGAAGTTACCTGGACGTGGTATCTGGGTGACGGCCACCAAAGACGCGCTGGAGACGGCGATCAAGAAGAAGGCGTTTTCGCGCTCCGCCAAGGAGCAGGTCACCGTCCCGGATGATCTGTTTGAACAGACCGAAAGTCTGTTGGCGCGGCGTTTGGTCAACCTGATCTCGCTGGCGCGCAAGGCGGGTCAGGCGGTGACCGGGTACGAAAAAGTAAAAGGCCTGCTGGAGACGGAACGCGCGCGTCTTCTGGTGCAGGCCAGCGACGGGTCGGAGCGGGGCAAATCCAAGCTGCACTCGCCGCCCGGCAAGGACGTTTTTATTGGCTGTTTGACCGCTCAGGAATTGGGTTTGGCATTCGGCCGGGAAAGTGTGATACATGGCGCCTTAACGGCGGGTGGACTCAGCAAGCAAGTGAAAGCTGAAGGCATCCGGCTGAAGGGCCTCCGCGGAATGAGCGGCAAAACCAAGCCCTCGAAAAAGGAAAATACGACGCATGAGCGATAGTGACGGCAAAAAACCTTTGGGCCTTAAAGGCGCACGACCCGGGCAAGTGAAGCAAAGCTTCAGCCACGGGCGTACCAAGAATGTTGTGGTGGAAACCAAACGCAAGCGCGTTGTGGTGCCCAAGCCGGGTGCCGCAAACGCACCTGCGCCAAACGCGTCCCCTCGGGCCTCGGACCCGTCCAAGCGGCCTGCCGGTATCTCTGATGCCGAAATGGATCGCCGTATGAAGGCGCTTCAGGCGGCCAAAGAACAAGAGGCCGCGGATGCCGAACGCCGCGTGGCCGAAGAGAAAGAACAAGCAGAGCGCCGTGAGCGCCGCCGTGCCGAGGCTGAGGCCAAGGAGCGCGAAGAGAAAGAGCGCGAAGACGCGCTGAAGGCGAAAGCGGCCGAAGATGCACGCAAGCTGCGTGAAGCCGAAGAGGCGAAAGCGCCCAAGCCATCCGCTGCGGCAGCCGCTCCGGGTGAGCCGGCGGTGGCTCCCTCTGGGCCGCGCGGCGGCGGCAAAGCCGCGCCTACACCTGATCGTCGCGACCGCGACCGTGACACCAAGGGTGGCAAGGGCCGCGTTGATGACGGACGCCGCTCCGGCAAGCTGACCCTGAACCAGGCGCTGCGTGGCGGCGAAGGTGGGCGTCAGAAATCCATGGCCGCGATGAAGCGCAAGCAAGAGCGGGCCCGCCAGAAAGCAATGGGCGGCTCGGTCGAACGCGAAAAGGTCATCCGTGACGTGCAGCTGCCCGAGGCCATTGTTGTCTCGGAGCTGGCAAACCGCATGTCGGAGCGTGTCGCAGACGTCGTCAAGGCGCTGATGACCAACGGCATGATGGTGACGCAGACGCAAACCATCGACGCCGACACGGCCGAGCTGATCATCGAAGAGTTTGGCCACAAGGTTGTGCGGGTCTCCGATGCCGATGTTGAGGACGTGATTGTTGCGACCGAAGACAAGGCCGAAGACCTGAAACCGCGCCCACCGGTGATCACCGTTATGGGTCACGTGGACCACGGGAAAACCTCCGTGCTGGACGCCATCCGAAACGCGCGCGTTGTGGCAGGCGAGGCTGGCGGGATCACGCAGCATAT
>CAYXIZ010000175.1:0-5105 GCA_964465485.1 uncultured Rhodobacterales bacterium
TTTTCTTGGGGCAAGGCCGCCTCCCCGCACACACGCCCTCGCAAACGAAAAAGGGCGGCACCCTGCGGCGCCGCCCGTTCTTTTTCATGTCCCGCCCTTTAGGCCAGCTTGCGGGCCTGCGGGATCCACTCGTCGCGGGTGGCGCGGCCTTTGAAGCCTTCGAGATTGTCATCCACCCAAGCGACCTCTGCCGGGGTCCAGTTGGCGATCTGGTCAAAGTGGTAATAGCCCAGACCGTGCAGCATCCGCTCCATCTTGGGGCCAACGCCGCTGATCTGTTGCAGGTCATCCGCCTTGCCGCCACGCGGGGCAGAGAGCCCCTCGGGCTTGCTGGCCGTGCCGGTAAACGAAGACGCTACAGGAGCCGCGGCAGGGGCCGCAGCAGGGGCTGGCGGAACCGCTTGGCGCTTGGCACCAGCCGCGTCCAGCTTGGCTTGCAGCTCCAGCTTCTCGGCCCGCATCGCTTCCAGCGCTTCGCGCTCAGAGGCGCTGCGCGTCCGGCAGGCATCCAGGTTGGTCTGCAGGTCGTCCCGCTCTTTGCCCAGCGCGTCATATTTGGCCGACAGCGCGTCATACTCGGCGCTGCTGCGCTGGCCGTAGCGCCACAGCAGCCAGCCCAGAAGGAGGCCCAGCAGAAAGGCGCAAAGCATATACAGAAACATCTGTGTCAAAAGGTAAGACATGGTATTTTCCTAAGTCTGAAGTGAGTTGGGTAGAGGCGGACGCGCTTATCGCGTCTGCCAGTCAAATGAGATGCGGCGGTTCTGCGCGCGTCCCTCGGCGGTGCCATTATCCGCAATGGGCTGGCCCTCGCCGTAGCCCACGGCCTGCAACCCGTCAGTGGGCACACCGCGCTCCTCCATGAAGGCCACCACGGCCTGCGCACGGGCCTCGGACAAGGCTTGGTTATTGGCGTCAGAGCCTTGGTTGTCGGTATGCCCGCCAACCTCAACCGTGACACCCTCGCCAACACAGGCCAGCGCAATCCCGGTCAGCCGCTCAAGGACTTCAACAGAGCCGTCCTCAATCGTGGCTGTTGCCGTCTGGAAGTTGATCTGGGTGCCTTCCATGACAGAGCTCGCCTGCGCCGCACATTGCGCCGTGTTGGAGGCAATGTTGGAGCTTGCTGGCGTCTGGTTGCGCAACGCGGCAATCGTGGTGTCGCGGTCCTGGATCGTGGTGTCACGGTCCTGAACATCCGCCTGAAGCGTGCTCACCTGCGCCTCGACAGTCGCAAACCGGCCAGCCAGCGCGTCCACCTCTGCTTGCGCATCGGCAACGTCACCGTTCAGAGCCTCAATCGTGGTGTCACGTTCAGCCACTTGCGCTGTCAATGTCTCCACCTGGCCTTGCGTTTCCGCAACCGTGCCGTTCAGAGCCTCGATTGTGGCGTCACGCTCGGCCACCGTGGCCGTCAGTGTCTCCACCTGGCCCTGCGTTTCGGCGACCTCGGCGTTCAGCCCTTCAATCGTGGTGTCACGCGCGGCGACAACCTCTGTCAGGTCGGCGATCTGCGCGTCGCGAGAGGCCAGCCCGTCATTGAGCTGCCCAACCGAAAGGTTCAGCGCAGCCACCTGCTCATCCGTGCTGCCCAACGCGCTTTGGCGGTTGGCCAGCTCCGTTTCCAGCTCGGCAATTTGGTTGGTCATGCCATCCGCTTCGCCTCTCAGGGCCGCAAGAGCGCCCTCGGCGTCGCTGACCTGTCCGGTCAGATCGGCAATCGTCGCGTCGCGGGTCTCGACATCCGCTTGCGCGGCGCCCAGCTGCTCGCGCAGAGCGGCAACATCCGTTTCGCCCTCCGTCATGCTGGCGCGCAGCTCTTCAAGCTCCACACCCAGCGCGTCACGCTCTTGGGTCAGCCCGGCATTTTCCGAGGTCAGCTCGGAAATATCCGCCTGAAGCCCGGAGATCTCGTCGCCTTGAGCCGCAACATTGCCGCTCAGCCGTGCCACCTCGTTTGACAGGTTATCCGTCACTTGCGGCGAGGACACAAAGGCCTGCCAGCCATCCCGGCCAGCAACCGCGTCGCGCACAGCGCCCGCGTCACCATCAGCGACACCAGACAGCGCAAACGCACCGGCGGCAGCCGTCACGGTGCCCGTGCTCAGACCGGCCAATTGGCCAAGCCCAAAGGAGGCCTCATTCTGCCAATCGGCAGCCGGGCCGGAGATCACCAGTTGATCTTCAACCGCGCCATCCGTCGCTTCACCGGCAGAGGCCAGCAATGCGGCGCGGGTGTCCTCGTCAGGGACGGTGCCCTGCAAGGTGATGCCGCTCTCGGTCTTGGAGGCAAGGATATAACCGCCATCTTGCAAATAGGTCAGCCCGTCAATCGGGCCCAGCGCGCCATAGGTGGCGTCGGCGGTCTCCAGATGCGCGGCCTCGGCCTCTGCGTCATAGACGACACCCGACAGCGTCACATGACGCCCGTCCACATCAATGCCAATGTCCTCGGCCCCGGTTTCGTTCAAATTTGCCGTGACGCGATCTGTGATGTCGCGTTCGATGATTTCTGACTTAAACCAAAGTGCTGAGTAAAATGTCAGTGCCGTGACCCCTAAGACCACCGCGATTAGAATACCTCTCATGGGCATGCCCTCCTGTGTTGAGCGCAACGTTGCCGATCTTCACAAAGATGAACAGGGAGAAAAATAGCCCAGATGCGTCATAAGCGACATCTGGGCCACACCAAACCCCTTAGCCCGTTACTCCGCGCCGCACCAAATTCAGCCCCGCCAACAGCAGCACCCAAAGCGTCACTTTGCGAAACATCGCTTGGTTGATCCGGTCCTGTACCTGAAAGCCCAGCCATATCCCCAGCACCGCCGGGAGGATCAATCCAACGGATAAAGGCAGGGTCTCCGCCCGGATGACGCCCGATTGCACATGCGCCCAAAACAGCGCAAACGCGCCCAGCCCGTAAATCGTGCCTTGGATCCGCAAATGCTCCTGCTTGGGCACATCAATCGCGCTCAGATAGGCCACGGTCGGAGGGCCCCATATGCCCGACACGCCGCCAATAAACCCGGCAAAACCGCCCACCATCGCCTCTATCTTGGCGCGGCGCACCATGCGCGCGGGCGTCCATCCGGCCAATTGCGCAAGGGTGAAGACGGTAATCGGCACGCCAATGCCCAGAAACAGCCAGCTCACCGGCATCACCCGGACCAGCTGCGCGCTCAACAGCATCATCACCAGCCCCGCGCCCAGAAACACGCGGAACTTCTTCATCGAGCCCAGCGCCGCCGTCACCCCCTGTCGCAAGGCCTGCATCCCGTTGGTCACCAGCGTCGGCAGGATCAGCCCCGCCAGCGCCAGCTCCGGCGACATGAACGAGGCCAGCCCCGAGATCATCACCGTGGGCATGGCAAACCCCACCACGCCCTTGATCATCCCCGCAATCAGCGCGATCCCCATCGCGGCGGCAAGCGCGCCCGCGCCATAAAGGCTTATCAAATGCTCCATTGGGCAGGTCTACTGCGCAACCCGCGCCACCGCACGGCAAAAATATCCTGCGACATTTTAGTTCACAATCATTACACTTGGCGAATTATAATTGCGCTGCACCTGCATAATGCTTAGAAGAGGCGCAGCATATTCAGAGGATTCGACATGGCGCATGACGGGCAGGACATCTCAATGACGCAAGAGCCGCAAATCATCATCGAGGGCCTGCTGGCCAAGACCGCGGAGGCCGTCCCCGTGCTCAACGATCTGGCCGAGACGGCCAAGGCCCGCGTCGCGGCGCTTGTCACCGAAAATGGCCGCGTTTCCGGCGCTTTGCTTGAGCAAAACCAGACCGCCGCCCATGGGCTGGCATGGCTCACAACCTACGCCCAGGCCCTCACCCAGATGCAAAACTGGGCCGAAAGGCTTGACGCTCAGGGCCAGTTTGGCGAGACCGAGCAGCTGATCCACCAGATCACCTTCGGCGAATATCTCTGGCAGGTCTATGGCGGCATCCCGATGAGCCAGACCGAAATGCTGCGCCCGCAAGATATCGGCCTCAGCCAGGACGACCAACGCGCCCTGATGACCCCCGCAATCATGACGCTCACCCAGCACGGCAACACCCAGGCCGCCCGCACGCGGCTGGTCGCCCTGATGCAGGAGCAATCCGCCAACATCACCACCGGCCGCTCCGGCCTTGACGACGAGATGGAGATGATCCGCGAGCAATTCCGCCGCTTCTCCATCGACCGGGTGGAGCCGCACGCCCATGACTGGCACCTGAAAGACGAGCTCATCCCCATGGAGATCATCAATGAGATGGCGGAGCTCGGCGTCTTCGGCCTGACCATCCCCGAAGCATATGGCGGCCTCGGCATGTCCAAAACCGCCATGTGCGTCGTCTCCGAGGAACTCTCCCGCGGCTATATCGGCGTGGGCTCGCTGGGTACCCGCTCGGAGATCGCAGCCGAGCTGATCCTCTGCGGCGGCACCGAGGCGCAAAAGCAAAAATGGCTGCCCCAGCTGGCCTCCGCCGAGACGCTGCCCACCGCCGTTTTCACGGAGCCCAACACCGGCTCCGATCTGGGCTCGCTCCGCACCCGCGCCGTCAAAACCAACGATGACTACACCATCACCGGCAACAAAACCTGGATCACCCACGCCGCCCGCACGCAAGTCATGACCCTGCTGGCCCGCACTGATCCCGACACGACCGACTACAAGGGCCTGTCCATGTTCCTGGCCGAAAAAACCCCCGGCACCGACGAGGCCCCCTTCCCCACGCAAGGCATGTCCGGCGGCGAGATCGAGGTCTTGGGCTATCGCGGCATGAAGGAATACGAGCTGGCCTTTGATAATTTCCACGTCAAAGGCGAAAACCTCCTCGGCGGGGTCGAGGGTCAGGGCTTCAAGCAGCTCATGCAAACCTTTGAGAGCGCCCGCATCCAGACCGCCGCGCGTGCCATCGGCGTCGCCCAATCCGCGCTCGACGTCTCCATGCAATACGCGGTGGACCGCAAGCAATTCGGCAAGAGCCTGATCCACTTCCCCCGCGTCTCCGGCAAGCTCGCCATGATGGCCTTTGAGATCATGGTCGCCCGCCAACTCACCTATTTCTCCGCAGACGAAAAAGACAACGACCGCCGCTGCGACCT
>CAYXIZ010000176.1:0-5022 GCA_964465485.1 uncultured Rhodobacterales bacterium
CTGGTGCCTAGCAAACGTTAAGAAAACAACGCATTCAAGCCTCTCGCCCGTGTTTCGCAGGCGAAAGCTTTTGGTCTAAGCCGCTGTTTGCGGCGCGCTCCTGCGCGTGAAACTCGGCATCCCGGCGCGCCCTGCAGGGCGGCAAAGGTTAACGGGACCGCGTGCTAGCCGCGCAGCTCCGCCACCAGATCACGCATCTGATCCAGCTCAATCGCGCCGGGGATCAGCTGATCCTCGAACACGAAAGCAGGCGTGCCGTTGATACCCAGCGCTTGCGCCAGCTCGCGGCTGGTCTCGAAATGCGCGTCGATGATGGCGCTTTGCATATCGGCCATCAGCTTCTCGACATCCATGCCCAGATCGTCAGCGATGCTCAGAACATTCGCCTGCGAGGCACGGCCCTCGTTGGCCATGAGGGCTATGTGGAATTCCTCGTATTTGCCCTGATTGCGCGAGGCGAGTGAGGCGCGGGCCGCGAACTCGCTTTCCTCGCCCAAGATCGGCCATTCGCGCAGCACGACGCGGATATTGCCGTCACCCGCGATCAGCTCGCTCACGGATGGGAAGACCCTGCGGCAATAGCCACAATTATAGTCGAAAAATTCCACCACGGTGATGTCGCCATCCGGGTTGCCCAGAATTTCCGCGTTGGGATCATTATGCAGCGCCGAGAGCTGGCTTTTCAGCGCCTCCGCCGTCGCCGCTTCCTGCGCGGCCACCTCTTCGGCGCGCAGCAGCTCGATCGCCTCGCGGATGATCTGCGGATTTTGCCGGATCGTGTCGAGCACCAAGGCGCGGATCGCGGCCTCGTCCATCTCCTGAGCCTGAAGCTGCGCGGGCAGGCACAAAGCCATGGCGGTTGCGGCGGAAAGGGCGAATTTGAGCATGTGGCGGCCTATCAATGTTGGCAAAATCGGGTTGGCCGGACCCTGCGGGCTGCGCCTTGGAATGTCAAACTGACGGGCGATCACAGGACGGTGAAATGGCTGCATATTTCTTGCCTTCTGGCCCTTGTTGATTGAGGTTCCAGCCAGCCTTAATACAAGACGGGCCTGCTTGCCGATGACGCGGCCCGCCAGATAATTGTCGAGACCCTGCATGATGCACCTGACCCGCTGCCTGTTTCAGACCCTTGCGCGCGCTTGCGTGATGCTGGGCCTGATGACCGCGATGGCGGTTGCGGGCAGCTCGCCTTCCTATGTGAGCGACCGGATCACGGCGCGGCTGATCACGGCAGAAAACGGCGTGGCCCCTGAGGCGCAGACGATTTCGGCGGCGATTGAGGTGACGCTGGCCGACGGCTGGAAGACCTATTGGCGCGCGCCGGGCGCTGTCGGCTACCCGATGGAGCTGGATTGGAGCGGCTCGGTCAACCTCAGCAACGACACGCTGCTCTGGCCCGCGCCCAAGCGCTTTTCGGCCTTTGAGATTGAGAATTACGGCTACGAGACCGCCGTCACCTTCCCGCTGCGCCTTGCGCTGGACACCCCGGGCGAGGCGGTGATCCTGAAAGCGGCCGTCAACATGCTGGTCTGCGCAGAGCTTTGCGTGCCCGAGCAGTTCGACCTGTCTCTGGTGCTGCCGCCGGGCACGGAAATTGACCGCGACGCAGGCGCTTTGATCGCGCAGGCCGTCGAAAAACTGCCCGTTTCGGGTGCGCTCAGCGATATCTCCGTGACCGCCGCCTTGCAGGACGAAAACGCGCAGCTTGAAGTGCTGGCGCAAAGCGAGCGGCCTTTTGGCGATCTGTCCGTGATCCCGGATCTGGGGCTCGACGCCAGCTTTGGCCCGCCCGAGATCACCGTGTCGGAGGGTGGCCGCAGCGCGCTTGTGCGCTTTGATGTGCTCTCCGCGCCGGAGACGCTGCCGCCCTTGCACTTGGTCGTCACCGACGGGCCGCGCGCCGCGAGCTTTGCGCCTGAGCTGGTCGCGGCCATCGACGCGCCCGCAGCCGCCACCGGCCTCGCGTGGTTCTTTCTGCTGGCCTTCATCGGCGGCGTGATCCTGAATGTGATGCCCTGCGTTTTGCCGGTGCTGACGATCAAATTTGCCTCCGCGCTGAAAGCCCGCGACCAAAGTCCGGGCCGGGTGCGGGCCGGGTTCTTGATGTCGGCGCTGGGGATCCTCGCCTTCATGTGGTCGCTGGCTTTGGTCTTGCTGGCGGTCCGGGCGGGTGGCGGCTCCATCGGGTGGGGCATCCAGTTCCAGAACCCGTATTTCCTGACCGTGATGGTCTCCATCGTGACGCTGTTTGCGGCCAATCTCTTTGGCCTGTTCGAGATCACCCTGCCGCAAAGCTGGAACACCAAGATGGCGGGCAGCGGCGACAGCAAAGGGCTGGGCGGCGACTTCCTGACGGGTGCGCTGGCCGCTGTGCTGGCGACGCCCTGCTCCGCGCCATTTCTCGGCACCTCGATCACCTTCGCGCTGGCAGGCTCTGCGATGCAGGTGATGGTGATTTTCACCGCACTCGGGCTGGGGCTCGCCCTGCCCTATCTGCTGGTGGCCCTCTGGCCGCAAACCGTGCGCGTGCTGCCCAAGCCCGGCGCGTGGATGAACAAAATACGCTTTGTGATGGGGCTGCTGCTGCTCGGCACCGCCTTGTGGTTGCTCAGCGTTATCTTTGGCGTTTCAGGCGGCATGGCGACGGCGCTGATCGCGCTCCTCATGGCCGCAATGCTGGCGGTGCTGGCCCTCCTGCCAAAGGGGCGCGCGGTGGTCGTGGCGGGGCTTGCCGCAGTTGCGTTGCTCGTGCCGATGGCGGCCCCGGCGCCCGCGCCTCTGATGATGCAAGCCGGCTCCAGCTGGACCGCTTTCACCGCGCCGCAGATCGCGCAGGAGGTCCGCGCGGGCCGGGTGGTCTTCGTCGATATCACCGCCGATTGGTGCCTGACCTGCAAGGCCAACAAGTCGCTGGTGCTGGACCGCCCCGTGATCGTGGAGGCGCTCGCCGCCGAGGACGTCGTGGCCATGATCGGGGACTGGACGCGACCGGATGACGCGATCCTGAGCTACCTCAAGCAAAACGGGCGTTTCGGCATTCCGTTCAACATCGTCTACGGCCCCGGCGCGCCGGGCGGGATTGCTTTGCCGGAACTGCTGAGCAAGGACGCGGTGCTGGACGCTCTGGCGCAGGCGCGGGGCTAGTTGCCGCCGCCGTCCACGCCTCCAAGCCGCTCTAATCCATCTTCGACCATAGCGCGGCGCGGGTCGTCTGCGGGCAGCTTCGCCACCAGTGGTGCGGCCCCTTGCAACGCGGCCAAGGCGCGGTCTTCCTGCCCCAAGACCAGCAAGGCACGGGTCAGTTGCAGCCAGCCGTCGAGATCCTCCGGCTCGTCCTGCAACCGGGCCTCCAGCCCGTCGACCATGGATTGCACGAAGGCGGCGCGCTCCTCTTCCGACATCTCGGAGGCCGCGTCGATATCAGCTTGCGACGGGCCGGGGCGCTGCGCAAATTGGGGCGGGTCAACCGGGTCGAGCCCCAGCCGTTCGCCCATCTGGTTGGCCGTGTTGAAGAAGGTCGGCATCCACGGGGCGAACTGATCCTCCTGCGCGATCCGGTCGAGCAGCAGCGCT
Organism: uncultured Rhodobacterales bacterium; assembly: GCA_964465485.1. Classification (GTDB taxonomy): domain Bacteria; phylum Pseudomonadota; class Alphaproteobacteria; order Rhodobacterales; family Rhodobacteraceae; genus Litoreibacter. The sequence goes on from CAYXIZ010000176.1 coordinate 3,577, forward strand.
CGCGCATCGGCGGTGTTGCCCTCCTGCTCCATCGCGACGGCGGTATAGAACGTGGCCGCCGGGTTGGTCGGGTCCAGCTCTGTCGCGCGGTCGATAGCGCGGCGCGCCAAGGGTGTAACGGTGCCGCTTTCGGCGGTGATCAAGGCCTCCGCATATTGCGACCATGTGGCCGAGGTGGCGTCGTCGCGCTCCACGATTTGAGCGAAGGCCTCAGCGGCCAGACCGGGGCGACCCATATTCATATAGGTGGTCGCCAACAGCTCCCAGCCGCGCGTCTCGCCACCCTCAGGGTCGGCGTTCAGACGGCTCCGCAACTCCGTCACGAGGGCCTGCAATTGGCGCGCGTCGTCTTGTTCGGCCCCGCGCTCCGCGAAGGGCACGGACGGGATCTCAGGCGCGCCGACCTGCCAGTAGAGGCCCAGCCCCGCGAGCGGCACGATCAGGGCTGCGGCAAAGATCGCGGCGCGGCCTGAGGCGGCATGGCCGAGCTCTTCGCGCTCCGAGGTGGCCAGCATGCGGCGCTTGATCTCGACTTGGGCGGCGCGGCCTTCCTCGGGCGTGATCAGCCCGCGTTCGGTGTCGCGTTCGACCTCGGCCAGCTGATCCTCATAGATCGCCATCGCCTTGCCATGACGCCCCTGCTGCGCGCCGTCCTGCTTGCCCAGAGGCCACAGAGTTCCCACGGTCACGCAGGCCGCCATCAAGGCGAAAAGCACCCAGAGCATTACATACCGTCCTTTTTGCGCAGCGCCTCAAGGCGGGCCTGTTCTTCGGCGGTCAGTGCCGCTGTGCGTTGACCGCGCTTGCCACGCAGCGCCATGACCACGGCCAGAAAGCCCAGCGCCAAAATGACGAACGGCCCCAGCCACAGCGCGTAGGTTGACGGCTTCCAAGGCGGGTTGAACAGCACGAAATCGCCGTAGCGGGCCACCAGATATTCGAACACTTCTTCATTGGTGTCGCCCGCCACCAGCCGTTCGCGAATGATCAGACGCAGGTCCCGCGCGACGCCCGCGTTGGAGCTGTCGATGGGCTCGTTCTGGCACACCACGCAGCGCACATCGGCGCTGATCACACGGGCGCGTTCTTCCAGCACAGGATCGTCCAGCACCTCGTCAGGCTCCACCGCGAAAAGCGGCGCGGCGAGCAGGCAAAGGATCAGGGCGAGGCGTTTCATTGCGCTGCCTTGGCGGCGTCGAGCGCCTCCTGAAAGCGGCGTTGGCCGTCGCCCACGACGGGACCCGGAAAGCGGTGCAGCACGATGCCGTCATTGCTGACGATGAAGGTTTCGGGCACGCCGGTGACGCCCCAGTCAATGCCTGCGCGGCCCGTGACATCTGCCCCGATGCGGGCATAGGGATTGCCCAGCTCTTCCAGCCAAGCGGCGGCGTTCTCGGGGGTGTCTTTGTAGTTGAGGCCCACGATGCGCAGGTTTTGCTGCTCGCT
>CAYXIZ010000177.1:0-4987 GCA_964465485.1 uncultured Rhodobacterales bacterium
GCGGTCAAACCGCGCCTGTCTGCAACAAGATTTGCCGCCAAATGGCGGTGTCGTCTATCAGGCTCCACTCTCGTCTCAGCCCGTTCGGTCCAAACTCCGCATGGGTGATGCCCATCACATGAACCGGCACGCCGGTTGGCTTGCCAAACCGCCCCCACCCGTCATGCAGCCCGTCCAGTGACCAGCGCACCGCAGCGCGCGGCGGCAAACCGGGGTCGTCGCGGCCGATCCGGTGGTGAATGGCAAAACTTGCCGAGGGGAAAGATGCGCGCAAGGGCAGCCAGAACCGGTCCACGCCGCTATGGCCGTAAGCGGTGACATGACCCGGATAATGCAGCGTGGCCGCGCGGTCATAGCAGGCCGGGATCGCCGCGAAATCCGCCTGCATCAGGCGGTCCAGCAAGTCCGCAAGCGCCGCGCCGCTCTCGTGCTCATTGCCTTGGCCCTGATAGGGCCCATCAACATCGAGCGCGGGCGTGAAGGGCGGCACACAATGATCCGGCCCGCCTTCGCGGTCGATCTGCGACCGGGTCCAGTTTTCGACATCGCCGCCCATCTGCAACACGATTGCCGCCTGATCCCGCACCAGCCACTCGTCATGGACGGCGTTCTCAGAGCAATAGCAATCGGCTAGAATGCGGTATGTCAGCGCCCGCCCGGTTGGTGCCCCATACGCCCCCGCGCCGGTATGCGTGGCGGTGCAGATCAGCCGATGTGACGATAAGAAGCCGCCTGGTGCTGCAGACCAGATCACGTCCTCGCCGGGAAGCTGGCGGTCCGGAAATTCCGCCAGCGTCGCCATGGTTGCCGCGATGATCCCGTCATTGCCCTGCACGATGCTGGCCGGAGATCTCACGATCAGCCCGTCCGCATAGTATTTCTTGAGCGTCCCGATCTGGCGCTCCTCCCAAATCTCAGAGGTGATGCCGTTGATGTAATGCGGCACGTTTTGCCATTTGGGATCAAACCCGTCCAATTCAGCGCCGCGCATCATACTCTCCTGTAAACGGGTCGTGGTCATATTGTACTTCGCTCAAATACAGCCCCTGCGGCGGGCAAACCGGCCCGCAGGCTGCGCGGTCGCGCGCATCAAGGGCGTGTTGCATCTGGGCGGGCTCCCAACTGCCTGCACCGACCTGCACCAGCGAGCCGACAAAGCTGCGGATTTGGTTGTGCAGAAAAGACCGCGCCCGAAAATGGAACAGGTAGTCGGTCCCGTAGGGGCGCGGCGTGCTCTCGATCCGGGCCTCGTCGAGGGTTTTGACCGGGCTCGCCGCCTGACAGATGGTCGAGCGGAAGGTTGTGAAATCATGCTTGCCGATCAGGATTTGGGCGGCTTGCTGCATCACGTCCAGATCGAGAGGGTAGTTGATCTGCCAAACGAGCCCGCGCTCATGGGCCAGCGGGGCGCGGCGCGAGACCAGCCGAAAGAGGTAGCGCCGCTCTATCGCCGAAAACCGGGCATGCCAGTCCTCTGGCACCAAAGCGGCCTCCAAGATCGCAACGGGATGCGGCTTGAGATGGTAATTCAGCGCCTCGCTGAGGCGAAACGGCTCCCAGTCTCGCTTTAGATCAGCATGCGCAACCTGCCCGTTGGCATGCACGCCTGTATCTGTGCGCCCAGCCGCCGCGATCGTGTCGAAACCGGGCTCAATCTTGCGAATAGCGTCCTCGATCGCGCCCTGCACCGTCGGCTGCCCGGGCTGGCGCTGCCACCCGTTGAAAGGCGCGCCATTATACTCAATCTTGAACGCATATCTGGGCATAATGACCGAGTAGCGCGAAGTTTCCCCGAAACCAAGCCCCTACACAGAGGCGGGCGGGCGTCTTATGTAGGGCCAGCAGGCAAGGAAAGTGACGCAGTGATTATTAACGATATTGTCGATGGGGTGACCCGCCGGATTGAAGATGCGGCCGGGTCGGTCACGGGTGTGTTCGAGCCGACCATTCGGCTGGGCGTGACCGGGCTGAGCCGCGCAGGCAAAACCGTGTTCATCACCTCGCTGATCGCAAATTTGATGGATCGCGGCCGCATGGGGCAATTGCAAGGAGCGGCGCATGGCAACATCAAATCCGCCTATCTGCGCCCGCAGCCCGACGACACGATTGCCCGGTTCGAGTTCGAGGATCATCTCGCCGCAATGACTGGGCCCGAACCGCATTGGCCCGAGTCGACCCGCACCATTTCGGAGCTGCGCCTGTCGCTAAAAGTCCAGCCCGGCGGGCTGATCGGCACGTTTTCAGGCCCGCGTACCGTGCATCTGGATATCGTGGATTACCCCGGCGAGTGGTTGCTGGACTTGGCCTTGATCGAAAAATCTTACGCCGAATGGTCCGCTGAAAGCCTTGCGCGCGCGCAAACCCGCGACGCCTCCGCCGCCTATCTCAAACATGTGGCCGAGATCGACACCCAAGCCAAGCTGCAAGAGCCCGTCGCCGCAGAGCTGGCGGCGATCTACACCAGCTATCTGCACGATATTCGCGAGGCAGGGTTCTCTGACGCCACGCCGGGGCGGTTCCTGTTGCCGGGCGAGTTGGAGGGGTCCCCGGTGTTAACCTTCGCCCCTTTGCCAACACCCGACGCACAGCCACGAAATTCGCTCTACCGCGAGTTTGAGCGGCGCTTTGAGGCCTATAAGTCCAAAGTCGTGAAACCCTTCTTTCGCGACCATTTCAGCCGCATTGATCGCCAGGTCGTGCTGGTTGATGCGTTGGGGGCGATCCATGCCGGGCCGCAGGCGCTTGACGCGCTCCGCCAATCCATGGCCGATATTCTGGGCGCATTCCGGCCCGGCCACAGCAGTTGGCTGGGCTCGATCCTGTTTGGCAAGAAGGTCGAGAAAATCCTATTCGCCGCAACCAAGGCGGATCATCTGCATCACGCGCAACACGGCGCTTTGACCGCCATCATGGAGGCGCTTTTGCGCGAGGCCCGCGACCGGGCAGATTTCGCCGGGGCCGCAACCTCCGCCATGTCCATCGCCGCGCTGCGGGCCACGATAGAAACGCAGATGCCGCATGAGGGCGAGACGCTCGACGTGGTGCAGGGCCGGTTGCTGTCTACTGGTAAACAGGCCGCATTTTACCCCGGTGCCTTGCCGTCCGATCCGTCAAAGCTGCTCAACCCGGCCCGCGACGGGGAGCAAAAATGGCTAGACGCGGATTATTCCGTGATGGCCTTCGCCCCGGCAGAGATAGAGCTGCAACCGGGCGAGGGGCCGCCTCATATTCGGCTGGATAAGGCGGCTGAGTTTTTGATCGGGGACAGATTGACATGAGCAAACCGCCAAAGAAAAACGGCCCCGTCCTGTTTGATCTCGAGACGCAGGACAAGCCGAAAGCCAAGCCCAAACCCCGCGCCAAGGCAAAGGTCAAAGAGGCAGAGGCCCCAGCATTGACGCCTGCCACCGCGCCGGTCGTGCCGGACGTGGATATGCCCGCGCCAACGGGACGTGCAATGCAAACGCTTGCCCATTTGGGCGCGCGTCGCGGCTCGAAACTGACGCGGTTATTCTGGTCCAGCCTGGTGGCGCTTGTGGGGTTCTTCGCCTCCGTGGCCGCGTGGAATTTCGTGATGGGGCTGATTGCGTCGAACCCGGTTCTGGGCTGGATCGCCGCTGGTCTGGCCGCTTTGTTCTGCCTCGCCTTGATCCTTGTCGCCGGGCGCGAGTGGTTGGCGCTAGTGCGCCTCAAACGCATCGACGGCGTGCGGGCGGAGGCCGATGCCGCGCTGGCCACAGGCGACTTGAAAGCGGCGCGGGCGACGCGCGACCGGATCATGGGGCTCTACAAAGCGCGGTCCGAATTGGCGGCAGGCCGCGACGCGGTGGCGCGCCGTGACGGCGACGGTTTCGACGCAGAGGCCGTGCTGGGCGCGGTCGAACACAACCTGCTGGCCCCGCTGGATGAAGCGGCCCGCAGAGAGGTCGAGGCCGCGTCCCGCCAAGTGGCCATGGTCACTGCTATCGTGCCATTGGCCTTGGCGGACTTGATCGCTGCCCTAACCGCAAACCTGCGCATGATCCGCCGGATCGCGGAGCTCTATGGCGGGCGTTCTGGCACGCTGGGAAATTGGCGGCTGACCCGTGCGGTGATGACCCATTTGGTGGCCACGGGCGCGGTTGCTGTCGGCGACGATCTGATCGGCTCTATCGCTGGTGGCGGCGTGCTAGGCCGCGTCTCGCGCCGCTTTGGCGAAGGGGTGATCAACGGCGCGTTGACCGCCCGCGTCGGCGTCGCGGCCATCGAAGTGTGCCGCCCGCTGCCCTTCGTGACAGAGCGCAAACCGTCGGTCACCAAGATCGTCAAAGGCGCTCTGACCGGGCTGTTTCCGGGCATGAAGGACTAGCGCGCCGCGACCATGCAATGCGACACTGGACCCCCTGCGCTGGGCCTTGTATAGAAACCACATGTTGACGCATTTCCGCATCATACGAATTACAACCCCGGCGCTCTGATCCAGATGAGACGCCGGGCCAAGGTGCTGACGTCCTCGCGCCGCCCTCCTTTTGCTATTCCCGAACATGACCACAAAAAGGACGCCTGAAATGTGCGCCGACACACCTGAAGTGAACTACAAAGACACGCTGAACCTGCCGAAAACCGATTTCCCGATGCGCGCGGGTCTTCCAAATCGCGAGCCCGGCTGGCTGGAGCGCTGGGCGCAGATCGGCGTCTATGACCGGCTGCGCGAACGGGCCGAGGGCCGCAAGCCTTTCACTCTGCATGACGGGCCGCCCTATGCGAACGGGCATCTGCATATCGGCCACGCGCTGAACAAAATCCTGAAAGACATGGTGGTGCGCTCCCAGCAAATGATGGGGCGCGACGCGCGCTACATCCCCGGTTGGGACTGCCACGGCTTGCCCATCGAGTGGAAAATCGAGGAGAAATACCGCTCCAAAGGCCGCGACAAAGACGCGGTGGACGTGGTGGAGTTCCGTCAGGAGTGTCGCGCCTTTGCCGAAGGCTGGGTCGACATCCAGCG
>CAYXIZ010000178.1:0-4945 GCA_964465485.1 uncultured Rhodobacterales bacterium
GCAATCGCGCCGCCATTCGGGTTCACCTTGGCCCGATCAAGACCCAGCCCGTTACTCACCGCGACAGCCTGCGCGGCAAAAGCCTCGTTCGACTCGATCACGTCGAAATCGGACGCCTTCATCCCGGTCCTTGCCAGCAGGTTCTCCACGGCGGGGATCGGGCCGATGCCCATCACCTGCGGACGCACCCCGGCATGGGCGTAGCCAATCACCCGCGCGCGCGGCGTCAGCCCGGCTTTCTCTGCGGCCTCAGCGCGCGCGAACACCAAAGCCGCCGCCCCGTCATTCAGGCCCGACGCATTGCCCGCCGTCACCGTGCCGTCCTTTTGAAACACGGTGCGAAGCCCAGCGAGGCTCTCCATGGTCGAGGCTTTGGGATGCTCATCCACCTCGAAATCCACCATGTCGCGTTTCACACGCACCTGCACCGGGGTGATCTGCTCTTTGAAATACCCGCCCTCAATCGCCTCGGCCGCGCGGGTCTGGCTTTCCACGGCGAAGGCGTCCTGCATCTCGCGGGTGATGCTGTGCTCCTTGGCGACATTCTCGGCGGTGACCCCCATATGCCCGGTGCCAAATGGGCAGTTTAACGCCCCCAGCATCATGTCCTGCGTGGCGGCGTCGCCCATCTTCTGGCCCCAACGGGCCTGCGGCATGATATAGGGCGATCGGCTCATATTTTCGGATCCGCCGGCCAGCCCGAAATCGGCATCCCCCAGCATCAAGGATTGCACCACGGAGACAATCGCCTGCACCCCGGAGCCGCACAGCCGGTTCACATTCATCGCAGGCGTGGTGTCGGGAATGCCTGCCTCAATCGCCGCCACGCGGGAGAGATACATGTCCCGCGGCTCGGTGTTTATCACATGCCCAAAGGCGACATGGCCGATCTGATCAGGCCCGACGCCAGCGCGCTCCAGCGCCGCGCGTGACACGGTGGCCGCCAGCTCTATTGGAGGGGTCCCGCCCAGCGCGCCGCCAAAGGTGCCAATTGCGGTGCGTGCGCCGCCCAGAATGACGATGTCGCTCATGATCAGTTCCTCCCTGAAATCTTTAGCATAACCCTATCAACCCAATCCCGGCCTGTAAGCCCTAACGCGACGTCGTGACATTCCGGCCCGAGTGAGACTAACCTGCGCTATGAACAAGTATGGCCCCTCGCGTGGCGAGTTGAAATTCCGGCTCTGCATGGGCCTATTTATCTGCGGTTTGCTGGTCGCGGCAGCGCTCGAAAAAGGCGTTCCCAAAGGGTTGGTCGGGGTCGAGCTCTTCGTCTTTGCGGGTGCCTTTGGCATTGGCTCCGTGGTCTGGTCGCTGTGGAAGCTCTACAAGACATGACCGATTTCAGCGCGTTTCATCCCCTGACCGAGGCCGAGCAGAAGATGGTTGATGAGGCCATGCTGCCCAACCGCACCACGCTGGCCGACGGCACCTTGCCGCTGGCGGCCACCAGCCAGACCGCAGTGCGCGCCGATCTCGTGCGCTACCTGCTGTTGCAGGCCCCGCTGCATGACAAGGGCGTGCGGCTGCGCGGCGCGTGGATCACTGGCGCTTTGGACCTTCAGGGCTGCGATTGCGGCCGCGATATCTCCCTTACGGCCTGCCATGCCTCGGAGCCGATGAACCTGACCAATGCCCGGCTGCGTGGGCTTCATGTGTCGGGCTGCCGCCTGTCCGGCATGGCGGCGGATAACGCGTCTTTCTCCGGGTCGGTCTACCTGCGCGGCGGCACCCAAATCATCGGCGAGGTCAGCCTGTCCGGCACCCAGATCAACGGCGATTTGCAAATCTGCGACGCCCAGATTGAGGCCAGCACGCAAGACGCGATCTTTGCGCCGTCGCTCAGGGTCGGCGGCTCCGTCTTTCTGGGCAATTACCCCTATGCCGATGGCGATACCAGCCTTGTCACGGTAGGCCAGATCTTCCTGTCCTCCGCGCGGGTGGAGCATGACTATTTCCTGACCAACACCGCGATCACGCTGAACGACGCAAGCCTCAGCGGGGCCGTCTTTGGTGCTACAGAGGAGCACGGCTCCGACATCGCGATCAGCCTCGCGCGGGTGCGGATCGGTGGCATTCTGTTTCTCAAGGACAACCAGATCTCGCGCGGTATTTTCAATCTGGCAGGCGCAAAGGTCGCGCGTTTGAAGGACGAGCCGGAGGCACCGGGCGCGTCTTACCCGATCCGGCTGGACGGCTTCACCTATGGCGATTTCTCCCGCCACGCGGAGACCGACATCAAGGCCCGCCTGAACTGGCTCGCGCGCAAACCCGAGGACACGCCCTTTACAGCACAACCCTATGAGCAGCTTGCCTATGTGCTGACCCGAATGGGTCACCGCAACGACGCGCGCACGGTCCTGATGCGCAAGGAGAAGCTGCTGAAAGCCGAGAACCGCCGCCTCGCCGCTGCCCGTGGCGGATCACCGGTTTGGCGGGCCCTCTCATGGGTCAATGACCTCTTTCTGCGCTCGACCATTGGCTACGGCTACAGGCCCGCGCGCGCCGTCACCATCGCGGTGGCGCTGGTCATCGGGCTTGGCTGGTTCTTCGATCAGACGTGGAAAGCAGGCGATATGGCCCCGAACGCCGCTCCGCTTTTGGTTTCTGACGGATGGGTCGCGGCGACGCAAAGCCATCCCGAAAACCCGGCCGCCTTCTGGTCCGCTCCCGGTCAGGCAGGCCAAGACTGGGAGACGTTCAACGCCTATGCCTATGCCGCCGATCTGGTCGTGCCGATTGTCGCCTTGGGGCAGGAAGCCGCATGGGCTCCGTCCACGTCACGCTCCGATTGGGGGCGCATGGGGTGGTGGCTGCGCTGGTTTGCAATTGCTATTGGCTGGATCGTCACAGCGCTTGGGGCTGCGGCCATCACGGGGCTTATCCGAAAGGATTGAGCGGCCATTCTCCGTTCTCGGTCAGCAAGGTGCATTTCACCCCGTCAAACCGCGCGGGCCACAGGTCGCGGCCATACCCGGCCCCGCCATCCAGATTGACCCGGTTGCCGCGATGCTGAGGAAATTCCACCGCCGTATGACCATGCACAATCAGCTTGGGATGCGGGGTCTCGTCCTCGATGAAGCTCTGCCGGATCCACAGCATGTCCTGCTCCGTCTGCTCGGCCAAAGCCACGCCGGGTCGGATGCCCGCATGCACGATGAACAGCTCGTCCGTTTCCACAAAAAGCGGGTTATGTGTCAGAAATTCGATATGCGAGGCAGGCACTTTCGCGCGCGCCTGCGCATGCAGGGAGCGGCGTCGAAACCAACCGTCGACCTCCACCCCGTAAGAGGCCAGCGTTGTCAGCCCGCCCAGCCTTTTATGTTGCCAGGTCAATCCGCTCGACAAATGCGGGTCCTGCCGGGGCTCATCTTCCATGAACCACTGAAACATGCGGTCATGGTTGCCCTTGATAAAGGTCCAGTTCCGGCCCGCGTCGCGTCCCTCAATCAACCGTTCAATCACGCCCCGGCTGTCCGGCCCGCGATCGGTGTAATCGCCGACAAACACGACCTCCGCATCCCGGCCCCCATCACGTTCGATGAGGGACAGGGCGCGGTCTAGCTGAACCAGTTGGCCGTGAATGTCGCCGACGACATAGACCATCAGGCGACGTCAAATTGCAGGGTTTTCACCTGGCTGAACATCCCGGTCTCCTCCAGCTTTTTCAGGACGGCCGCTGGCACAACGGCGTCCACATAGAGCAGCGCAATGGCGTCCGCGCCAGCGCCCGACCGGCCAAGGGTAAAGTTCGCGATGTTCACCCCATTCTCCCCCATGGTTTGGCCCAAGGTGCCGATGATGCCCGGCACGTCCTCATTGGTTGTATAGAGCATATGCTGGCCGATCTCCGCATCAATATTGATGCCTTTGATCTGAATGAACCGAGGTTTGCCGTCGGAGAACACCGTCCCCGCAATGGACCGCTCCCGCTTATCCGTCACCGCGTTGATCTTGATGTAGCCGTCAAACACACCGGACTTGTCCTGCGTCGTGGTGGAGATCTTCACGCCACGCTCCTTCGCGATCACCGGGGCGGAGACCATGTTCACATCCGGGTTGGTTGCTTTCATGATCCCGGCCACGCCCGCACAGTTCAGCGCTTCCAAATTCATCGACGACACCGAGCCGTTATAGGTGATCTGAATTTCCTTCAGCGCCTCGTCGGTCATCTGGCCGATAAAGGCCCCAAGATGCTCTGCCAGCTTGACCCAAGGGCCCATGACCTTGGCCTCTTCGGCGGTCACAGAGGGCATGTTCAGCGCGTTGGAAACGGCCCCTGTCAGCAGGTAATCTGACATCTGTTCCGCCACTTGCAGCGCCACGTTTTCCTGCGCTTCCGTAGTGGCCGCCCCAAGGTGCGGGGTCACGACGACATTGGGCAAGTTGAACAAAGGGCTCTCGGTGGCGGGCTCTACCGCGAAGACGTCGAACGCGGCGCCTGCAACTTTCCCGGCCTTCAGCGCCTCGGCCAAAGCCTCCTCATCGACCAGACCGCCACGCGCGCAATTCACGATGCGCACGCCGTCTTTCATCTTGGCGATGGCCTCTGCAGAGATCATGCCACGGGTCTTGTCGGTCGCAGGCACATGCATGGTGATAAAATCCGCACGGGCATAAAGCTCATCCAGCTCAACCTTGGTGACGTTCAGCTTCTCGGCACGTTCCTCAGAGAGGAACGGATCATAGGCGATCACCTTCATTTTAAGGCCCACACCGCGTTCGCACACGATGCCGCCAATGTTGCCCGCGCCAATCACGCCAAGGGTTTTGCCGGTCAGCTCGACCCCCATAAATTTGGATTTCTCCCACTTGCCAGCATGGGTGGAGGCGCTGGCCTCCGGGATTTGACGCGCCACGGCGAACATCATCGCGATGGCATGCTCGGCGGTGGTGATCATGTTGCCGAAGGGCGTGTTCATCACGATGATCCCCTTCTTGGAGG
>CAYXIZ010000179.1:0-4918 GCA_964465485.1 uncultured Rhodobacterales bacterium
AGGCGGCCAGTTCGAACCGGTCCGCGTCCATCACCTTGGTCCAGGCCTTGGCGAAATCCTTCACGAAATCCGCATGGGCGTCGTCGCAGGCATAGACCTCCGCTAGCGCGCGCAGTTGCGAGTTGGACCCGAAGATCAGATCGACCGAAGTGCCGGTCCATTTGGTCTTGCCAGAGTCGCGATCCACCGCCTCGAACACGTCATCGGTGTCGGTCTCTTTCCACTCAACGCTCATATCCATCAGCGAAGAGAAGAAGTCGGTGGTCAGCTGACCGGGACGCGTTGTCATGACGCCGTGTTTGGCCCCGCCCACCGTGGCGTTGATGGCCCGCATGCCGCCGACCAGAACGGCCATTTCCGGCCCCGTGAGGCCCAGCAGATGCGCGCGGTCTACCAGCATTTCGGCCTGCGTGCGGAAATGCGGTTTGCCCGCGCCCAGATAGTTGCGGAACCCGTCGGCGCGCGGCTCGAGCACGTCGAAGGAGGCGGCATCCGTTTGCGCATCCGTGGCATCGGTGCGGCCCGGTGTGAAGACCACGTCCACGGGCTGGCCCGCATCCTTGGCGGCCTGCTCCACCCCGGCGGTGCCCGCCAGAACGATCAGATCCGCCATGGAGACCTTCTTGCCCCCCGACGCCTTGCCGTTGAAATCGGCTTGCACCTTTTCAAGCGCGGCCAGCACGGTTTGCAGTTGCGCGGGCTGGTTGACCTCCCAGTCTTTTTGAGGGGCCAAGCGAATGCGCGCACCGTTTGCACCGCCGCGACGGTCGGTCTGACGGTAGGTGGAGGCGGAGGCCCAAGCGGTCTCCACCAGCTGGTTCACCGGGATGCCTGCGCCGAGGATGTCCGCTTTCAGCGACTTGATATCCGCGTCGTCGATCAGCGGGTGATCCACCTCCGGCACCGGGTCCTGCCACAAGAGCGGCTCTGCAGGTTTTTCGTCGCCCAGACCGCAAACATACGGCCCCATATCGCGATGGGTCAGCTTGTACCAAGCCTTGGCGAAGGCCTCCGCGAAGGCGTCCGGGTTGGCGTGGAAATGGCGGGAAATCTTCTCATAGGCCGGGTCCATGCGCATCGCCATATCGGCGGTGGTCATCATAAGCGGCACGGTGTCGCCGGAGCCGTCCACCTGCGGGGCGTGGTCCTTGCCCTCAAGGTTCTTGGCGGCCCAGATATGCGCGCCGGAGGGGGCTTTGGTCAGCTCCCACTCATAGCCAAAGAGCACGTCGAAATAGCCCATATCCCATTGCGTCGGGTTGGGGGTCCAGGGCCCTTCGATGCCTGATGTGATCGCGTCCACGCCGCCGCCGCTCTTGTAGCTCGACAGCCAGCCCAGACCTTGTGCTGCGAGGCCTTCGCCCTCGGGCTCCGGGCCCACGTATTTGTCAGGGTCCGCGGCCCCATGGCCTTTGCCGAATGTGTGGCCACCGGCCACAAGGGCCACGGTTTCCTCGTCATTCATCGCCATGCGGGCGAAGGTTTCGCGAATGTCGCGGCCAGAGGCCTGCGGGTCGGGATTGCCGTTCGGGCCTTCAGGGTTGACGTAGATCAGACCCATCTGCACCGCACCCAGAGGCTCCGCCAGTTCGCGGTCGCCGGAATAGCGCTCGTCTGCCATCCACTCGGACTCGGGGCCCCAATAAATGTCATCCTCAGGCTCCCACACATCGGCGCGGCCACCGGCGAAGCCATAGGTGTCAAAGCCCATGGATTCGAGCGCCACATTGCCGGTCAGGATCATCAGGTCAGCCCAGGACAGTTTGCGGCCATATTTCTGCTTGATCGGCCAGAGCAAACGGCGCGCCTTGTCGAGGTTGCCATTGTCCGGCCAGCTGTTCAAAGGCGCAAAACGCTGCGTGCCGGAGGTGCCGCCGCCGCGACCGTCATAGGTGCGGTAGGTGCCGGCGGAGTGCCACGCCATGCGGATAAAGAACGGGCCGTAATGGCCGTAATCGGCGGGCCACCAGTCCTGGCTGTCGGTCATCAGCGCGGTCAGGTCGGCCTTGACGGCTTTCAGATCGAGCGATTTGAACTCTTCGCCATAGTCGAAATCCTCGCCCATCGGGTCGGTCTCGGGCGAGTTGTGTTTCAGGATGTTCAGGTCAAGCGTGTTCGGCCACCACAGTTTGTTGCTCATCTTCTGGACGACGGCCGTGACCTCGCGCCCTCCCATCACTGGGCATTTCGCTGCATTATCTGTGGGGTTGCCGTCCATTTCGAAGCTCCTGAAGTGGGTGTGAATTGGTAGTTCTGCCCTCTTGTAACGGGTGTTTAGAATTAGTTTAATTCGTATTTTCTGATTGAAGTGATAAGTACGCCTTATGAACAGATTGACCCTGAAACAGTTCCGGTACTTCGAGGCCCTCGCGCAAATGGGCCATTTCGGGCATGCCGCAGAGGTCTGCGCGATCTCGCAACCGGCTTTGTCCATGCAAATCAAAGAGCTGGAGACCATCCTTGGCAGGGTGCTCTTTGAGCGCGGCGCGCGGTCGGTGTCGCTGACCGCCTTTGGCGAAGAATTCGCGATCCGCGCACGCGACATTTTGCGAAGCGTGGACGAGCTGGAAGATCTGGCCCGCGCCCCGAAAGACGGGCTGAGTGGGCGGCTGCGGCTGGGTGTGATTCCCACGATTGCCCCCTACCTGCTGCCCGCCATCATAGGCCAGCTGAACAACGCCCATATCGGGCTGGATCTGCATGTCCGCGAGACCCTTACCCCGACGCTGATCCAGGAACTCACCGACGGGCGCATTGATGCGGCCATCGTGGCGCTGCCCGTCTCCGAGCCGTCGCTGGAAGAGGTCGCGCTGTTCAGCGAGGATTTCGTGCTGGTCCGCCCACAATCGGACGGCGATCTGGCGGTGCCCAGCCCGGAAAAGCTGCGTGAAATGAGGCTGTTGCTGCTGGAGGAGGGCCATTGCTTCCGCGACCAGGCGCTGTCCTTTTGCAATGCGGCGGCGGCCTCCCCGCGCGAGATGCTGGATGGCAGCTCCTTATCGACTTTGGTGCAAATGGTGGGCGCGGGTATTGGCGTGACACTGATCCCCAAAATGGCCGTCGGCGTGGAGACGCGCTCCGCCCCTGTGAGTGTCTCCACCTTTCCCGCACCTAGGCCGCAACGGATGATTGGGATGGTCTGGCGCAAAACCAGCCCGTTAAAGGCGCAATTTGCGCAAGTCGCCGAAATCGTGAAAGGCTGCGCGCCTGCCGCCTAAGCCCGGTTGCATTCCGACCCGATCAACCGCAACGTGGCCTCCGACATGCGGCTCTTTTCCACCAAATCCCGTGCCCCTCATCTGGGCCCCTACCCCGTCGAGCGGCTGGCCCGCACCGAGGCGCTGCCCTCCTTTGAGGACTGCCCGGCCTTTGACGCGCTCAGCTTTGAGCGCCCCGACGCGCCACAAAACATCGTTAACGCGATGGGAGAGTATCAGGCGATGCTCGACACCATCCGCGACGGGATTGTGAACCCTGCCACGGCGGACTGCCCGACGGATTTGGAAGAGCGCGCGCGACATATAAAATCCTTCGGATATTTCAGCGATGCCAGCATCGTGGGTATCTGCGCTCTGCCCGACGCGGCCCGGCTCAAGACCCCTCTTCGCAACCCCGGCATCGACGCGTTAGGCGAGGCGTTGCAAACCCGGCAGACCAAAACGCTGGCCTCGGGCATCGACATGATCATGGCCGGGTTGCGCGACAGCATGAGTGCGCCGCCGCGCGGGATCGAGGCGCACACCCATGCGATTGTCTTTGCCTATGCCTACCCGCGCGACCCGTGGCCAGACGAGCCCGGCTTCGCATGGATCAACGACGCGCAGGCACAGCGTGCGGCCCTGCGCGCCAACGAGACCGCCTGCGTGATCGGCAACTACCTCCGCGTGTTGGGCTTTGCGGCCAAGTCGCATAGCGCCACGGCCAGCGACGTGGATTTAAACAGACTGGCGGTGGCAAGCGGCTTGGCGGTGGTGAAAAACGGCGCGCTGGAGCACCCGCATCTGGGCTCAGGCTTCGGGCTGGCGGCGATCACCACCAGCTTTGCGATGGCCTGCGACAAGCCCTTGGCCGCCAACCAGCCGCGCGGGGCCAGCAAGGGGGCCTCCGCGATGACGGGGCCGGGCTTTGCCAAGCGGCGCTACATGGACGGGGCGCATCCGTTTGAAAAGCTCAAACGCGTCAAGGAGCCGACCACATATATAGACGAGCCCAACGTCGCCCGCGTGCCCAAACGCACCGACATGTTCGCCCGCTCGCAATTTGGCGACATGGGCAAGGGCAACCAGAAGGCGGCGACGGGCGGGCATTACGCGGTGAAAGCCGCGCCATCGGCGGCGCAACGGCGCGCCTTGGGGGCGTTTGTGTTGTTGCAGGACGGCCCTGCGGAAGGCGCGCCCCAGAAGATGGACCCGGTCACTGCGGCCCAGCATATCAAGGCGGCGGCCTATTTTATCGGGGCGGATGCCGTCGGCATTTCGCGCTGCCCGGATTGGGCTTGGTACAGCCATGACGCGCGGGGCGACGTGATTGAGCCCCCGCATGATCAGGCGATCTCCATGATCATTGATCAAGGGTTTGAGACCATGGCGGGCTCCAGCGGCGACGATTGGATCGCGGTGGCGCAATCGATGCGGGCCTATCTGCGGTTCTCCCTGCTGGGGGGCGTGATTGCCAAACAGATCCGGCGGCTGGGCTATTCGGCCAAGGCGCATTCGGTGATGGATGGCGAGGTGTTGCAGCCGCCGCTCCTGCTGCTCAGCGGTCTGGGCGAGGTCAGCCGCATTGGCGAGGTGATCCTGAACCCCTATCTGGGCCCGCGGCTGAAGTCCGGCGTGGTCACGACCGACCTGCCCTTGGCGCATGACGCCCCGATTGATTTCGGGCTGCAAAATTTCTGCGAAAGCTGCAACAAATGCGC
>CAYXIZ010000180.1:0-4905 GCA_964465485.1 uncultured Rhodobacterales bacterium
TTCAAACAACCCCGCGAGGCGCGGCATGGCTGACGACTGGACGGACGCGCTGCCGGAGGCGGCCAAGCTCTACCTCAAAGACCGGCGGCTGGACGAGGTGGAATGCGTGGTCTCCGACCTGCCGGGCATCGCGCGCGGCAAGGCGGTGCCTGCCTCGAAATTCGCCAAGCAATCGCAGTTTTTCCTGCCCAATTCGATCTATTTCCAGACCATCACCGGCGGCTGGGGGGAGGCCGCAGGGGAGGACGGCTTCACCGAGCCCGACATGGTCCTCAAACCCGACATGGACACCGCGACCGCCGCACCCTGGACGGGTGACTGGACCTTGCAGGTGATCCATGACGCCTTTGATCAAGCGGGCGCGCCGGTGCCATTTTCGCCGCGCAATGTGCTCAAACGCGTCTGCGCGCTCTACCGCAAGGAGGGCTGGGAGCCCGTCGTGGCCCCGGAAATGGAATTCTTCCTCGTGGCCCGCAACATCAACCCGGCGGAGGCCATTCAGCCGATGATGGGCCGCTCCGGCCGCCCTGCTGCCGCGCGTCAGGCCTATTCCATGTCTGCCGTGGACGAGTTCGGCCCGGTGATTGACGATATTTACGACTTTGCCGAGATGCAGGGGTTCGAGATTGACGGCATCACCCAGGAGGGCGGCGCGGGCCAGCTGGAGATCAACCTGCGCCACGGCGACCCGGTGAAGCTGGCCGACGAAATTTTCTACTTCAAACGCCTGATCCGGGAGGCCGCCCTGCGCCATGACTGCTTTGCCACCTTCATGGCCAAGCCGATTGAAGGCGAGCCCGGCTCCGCCATGCATATCCATCATTCCGTGGTGGATAGCAAAACGGGGCGCAACATTTTCTCCGGGCCGCGCGGGGCGGAGACGCCCGAATTCATGCATTTCATCGGCGGGCTGCAACACCACCTGCCCTCCGCCATTGCGCTGATGGCACCTTACGTGAACAGCTACCGGCGCTACGTCAAAGACCATGCCGCGCCGATCAATCTGGAATGGGCCCGAGACAACCGCACGACGGGCATTCGCGTGCCGGTTTCCGAACCTGTCGCGCGGCGGGTGGAGAACCGCTTGGCCGGGATGGATTGCAACCCCTATCTGGCCATCGCCGCCTCGCTGGCCTGCGGCTATCTGGGGCTGAAATCCAAGATGAAACCCACCAAGGAATTTAAGGGCGACGCCTATGACGGCGATGAAGACATCCCGCGCGACCTGTTCTCCGCACTCACTCTTCTGAGCGAAAACAAGGAGATGGCGGAGTGTCTTCATCCTGACTTCGTGCGGGTTTTCTCCATCGTGAAAATGGCCGAATATGACGAGTTCCTTCAGGTGATCTCCCCGTGGGAGCGTGAGCATCTGCTCTTGAACGTATGAACCTGCTCGACGCCAATGACCGGCGCGGGGCTTATCCTGACAGCTGGTATGCCGCCACTGCTGAGGCCTTGACGCCCTTTGCGCCCTTGCGGGGCGAGGTGCGGGCGGATCTCTGTGTCATCGGCGGCGGCTATACCGGGTTGTCAGCAGCTTTGCATGCGGCGCAATCGGGGCAAAAGGTGGTGCTGCTCGAGGCGCAGCGCGTGGGGTTCGGGGCCTCTGGCCGCAACGGCGGACAGGTGGGGACGTCGTTTAACGCCAGCCAGCAAGAGCTTGAAAAGACGTGCGGAATGGACGATGCGCGCAAGCTCTATGAGCTGGCGCATGCGGCGGCCGCACTGACCCGCGCGCTTGGGACTGATGCAGGCTATACGCCCGGCGTGATCCATGCGGACCGCTTTGACAGCGAGGTGGCGGAAACCCATGCGGAGGTGACCCATCTGCAAGGCCGCTACGGCGACACCACGACCCAAGCGCTGGACCGCGACACGGTGCGCATGCTCACGGGCAGCGACAGCTATGCGGGCGGGGCACTGGATATGGCAGGCGGGCATCTGCATCCGCTGCGCTATGCGTTCAGCCTCGCGCGGGCCTGCGTGGCGGCGGGCGTACAGATACACGAGACCACGCGGGTGCATGATCTTACGGAAGGCACCCCCGCCAAGGTGCGTAGCGATCAAGGGCGTGTTCTGGCGGATCACGTCATTGTCGCCACCAATGGCTATGGCACCGGGCTGACGCGTGGCACCCGCGCGCGGGTCATGCCGATTAACAATTTTATCGCTGTAACAGAGCCGCTTGGCGACCGGGGCTCATCCATTCTTAACCAAGATCACTGCGCCTATGACAGCCGCTTCGTGGTGAATTACTATCGCAAAACGGAAGGCGGACGGCTGTTATTCGGCGGTGGCGAAAGCTACGGGTATCGTTTTCCAAAAGACATCGCCTCCGTCGTGCGCAGGCCGTTGGAGCAGACCTTTCCGCAGCTCAAAGGCGTGAGGCTCGACTACGCCTGGGGCGGCACGCTCGCGATCACCATGTCGCGCCTGCCCTATGTGGCGCGCCCTGCCCCGAACATGCTGGTCGCCTCGGGCTATTCCGGCACCGGGGTCGCGATGGCCACAATGGCGGGTAAACTGATGGCGGAGGCGACGGTGGCGCAATCAGAAGGCCTCGCGCTTCTGGAAGCCCTGCCCACCCCGCGCTTTCCGGGCGGCGGCGCATTTCGCAGCCCGCTTTTGGCGCTGGCAATGAGCTGGTATGCGCTCAGGGACCGGATTGGCATCTAGCGGATAATCCGAAACCATGTTACGGCTTTCCTGAATTTATTTTATTCAGGCGAGGACAAGCCATGCGCGATTTTCAAAGCAACGCCCCTGACCTTCACGAAGCCGAACCGATCCCCTCAGCTGCGAAAGAGGCGATTGAGGCCTTGCTGCGCTCGGGCGATCTATTCCGCTACACCGGCCCGCAGGATGCGCCTGTGGCCCTGCTGGAACGCGAATTTGCCGAGATGATGGGCAGCAGATACGCGCTGGCCGTGTCCTCCTGCTCCGCCGCGCTGTTCTTGTCGCTCAAAGCGCTGGGCTTGCCGAAAGGCGCAAAGGTGTTGATCCCGGCCTTTACCTTTGCCGCCGTGCCCTCCGCCGTGGTCCATGCGGAGATGCAGCCGGTACTGGTCGAGGTTGGCATGAACTACCGTCTCGACATGGCTGATTTCGAACGGAAAATCGAAACTGCCGACGCCGTGTTGATCAGCCATATGCGCGGCCATACCTCGGATATGGATGCGATTTTGAAGCTGGCAGAGGCGCATGGCCTGCCGGTGATTGAAGACGCGGCACATTCGCTGGGCACGCTCTGGGACGGCCAGAAGATCGGCACACTGGGCCATGTCGGCTGCTTCTCTTTCCAATCCTACAAGATGATCAATGCGGGCGAAGGCGGCATTCTGATCACCGATGACGCCGATCTGGTCGCCCGCGCGGTGATCATGTCCGGGGCCTATGAGCATAATTGGAAAAAACATGGCGACATCGCGGAGGCCGCAGGCAAGTGGCAAAACAAGCTGCCACTGTACAATTTGCGCATGCAAAACCTCAGCGCCTGCGTGATCCGGCCCCAATTGGGCGAGCTGGACCGCCGGGTGCGCGACGGGTTGGAGAACCACGACTATGTCGCCGCCAAGCTGCAAGACAGCGGCTATTTCGACGTGCCGCCCCCGCTGCCGCAAGAGACCCGCGCGCCGGACTCCATTCAGTTCAACATGATTGGGTTCTCCCCCGATGACTGCCGCGCGTTTTTGATGTTTGCAAAGCAAAACGGCGTCAGCGCGCAGATATTCGGGCTGAGCACGGACAATGCGCGCGCCTTCTGGAACTGGGAATTCATCGAAGGGGAGACACCCGCCCTGCCCAAAACCCGCGCCATGCTGGCACTGGCCTGCGATGTACGGCTGCCCGTGCGGTTAAGCCGCGCGGATTTGGATTTCGTGGCCGACGCATTGATCGACGCCGCGATGATGGTGAAGGGTTAGCCGCCCTCGCCCAGCACCTGCATCTGATCGCCCAGCCACGGCATGCGGCCCTGGCAGAACGCGACGATTTCAGCCGCGATCAGCGGGCGCAGCTCGGTTGCCAATTGGGTGGGCAGGTCCGCCTCGCTGTCGCGCCGCGCTATCAGCGAGATTTGCCGCGACAAGGGCGCAAAAGGCAGCGGGAAGGTTTCGACACGGTCCATGAAGCGCTTGGCGCGCATCACGCCGAGCGGGGTCAGAATTGCCCATCCCTCGCCGCGCGCAACCATCGCCATAATTGAATGATAGCTGTCCAGCTCGAACCGGTGCGACGGCACCAGATTTTGCCGCGCCAGATGGCCCGCGATCTGGCGGCCCATAAGCTCCTGCGCGGTGTATTGGATCAGTGGCGTCTGGCGCAGCGTGTCGAGCATTTTGCCCTCGTCGCGGATCATCCTGCGCGGCGTGACGACGATAAACGGGTCCACCAGCAGCGGATGCACCACCATGGAGGATGGCAGGTCGCTGGGCTCCGCCGCGACCACCAGATCAAGCCCGCGCGTGTCCAGCTTGTCGATGAACCGGTGGCTGGGCGCGGTCTCCAGCAAGAACCGTGCCTTGGGCATGGTTTCAGCCAGCGTCATCAACAGCGCGGGCGTGACGTCCGCGTCAAAATCCTCAATCATGCCCAGACGCAGGCGCACCCGGCTGGACATGTCGCGCACGGTCAGCTCTGCGGTCGCTTGCGCGGCTTCGTGCAGAATGCTGTGGGCCCGGCGCTGAAACATCTCACCCGCGGCGGTCAGAGACATGGGCCGCTCGCCGCGTTCCAGCAGGCGCGCGCCAAGGGCGGCCTCAAGGTTGGACAATTGCTGGCTGACGGCGGAGTTGGACGCGCCAAGCCTGCGCGCGGCGGCGGAGATCGAGGCCTCTTCAGCGGCGGCGACAAAAATCTCCATCTGCCACAGCGTGATTTTGCCGGGTGTATCAACCATGTGTTTGG
>CAYXIZ010000181.1:0-4893 GCA_964465485.1 uncultured Rhodobacterales bacterium
ACCCGGCGCAGCAGCAGCCAGATCGCGCCCAGCCAAAAGGTCAGCCCCAAAGCCGTCACCAGCGACATGATCACCGAGGTCACGGTCTCGCGCCGAAACGGCACATCAATCGCCACCGTCTCCGCGCCCGGCTCCCACGCCACCAGCACCGCCTGCTCCGGCAAAAGGTTGTAATGCACAGAGCCGCGCTGCGTCTCCATAATCCGTATCCTGCCCTCCGGGTCCCGGAACGCGACACGCGGCACATAGCTCTGATACCCCGTCTCCGGCTGCCGGTAGGAGCGCACATCCAGCACCAGCCCCGGCACCTGCGCCCCGTTGGAGGTCAGCGTCCAGAACACCCGGTCCAGATTGCCAAAAGCCACCATGCTGACGCCCAAGGCCAGCATCAGCGAAATCGCACCCCATGTGGGTGGCGCGAAAAACAGCACCCGGCCCAACGCCGCCTCAATCCGTTTCACGTCTCGTCACCTTCAACCAAATCCCGTCCTTCGCCCGCACCGTCAAATGCGCCTGCGGCACAGGCTCTGCGCCCTCAATCACTTCAAACCGAAAGGCCCGCACCAGCATCGACAGCAAAAGCGGCCCCTCAAACATCGCAAACCCCGCGCCGGGACACACCCGCGCCCCCGATGAAAACGGGATATAGGCATCCCGCGCGCAGGTCTTTCCGTTTTCCGTCTCCCAACGGGCCGGGTCAAACCCGTCCGGGTTGTCCCATAGCTTTTCATGCCGGTGCAAATGCCAGGGCGAGACCACCACCATCGCGCCTGTCTCGACCCGCCGCCCCCGGAACTCCTCAGGGCACCCCGCCTCCCGCACCATCATCGGCACCGGCGGGTAAAGCCGCAACGCCTCGCGAAACACGTCCCGGCTGGCCCGCAGCTTGCCCATCACCGCCACGTCCCGAGCCGCCTCCAATGCGGCAGACTCCGCCGCCACGCGCGCCTGCCAGTCCGGCGACATGGCCAGTAAATACAGCGCCCATGACAGTGCCGATGCACTCGTCTCATGCCCCGCCAAAAAGAAGATCGCGACCTGATCGACCATCTCATCTGCGGTGAACAGCTCTCCCGTTTCGGGGTCCGGCGTGGTCATGATCTTGGTCGCCAGATCATCCGGGGCGTCCCCCGCCTCAATCGCCGCCATCCGCGCACGGGTCAGCCCGGTGATCAGCCCCCGAATGGCCTGCGCCGCAACCCGCGTCTTGGGCCGAAACACCCGAGGCATCCAGGCAGGCATTGGCACAAAGGCCGCAAGGTTCAACAGCGGCTGGCTGCGCTGGTAGTCGCGAAACTTAGTGAACACCTCCCCCGCAACCTTGTCCTCAATCGGGATCGAAAACAGCGTGCGAAAGATCACGTCAGCCGCCGCAAAGCTGGCCGCTTGCTCCACCTCGACACGCCCCTCTTCCATCCGCGCCACCGCCTGTTCCCCGGCGGCCCACATGGCCGGAAACGTGTCGCGCAGCCGCCCGCCCTCAAAGGCCGGATCAATGATCCGCCGCTGCCGCTCCCACGCCGCGCCATTGGTCACAAAAACGGAGTTTCCCAGCAAAGGCCGCAGCCCCTCGCTGATCCGGTCGGATTTTGGAAAATCCTCTGGCCGCTGGTTCAGAACTTCGCGCACCAGCTTGGGGTCATTGACCAGAAAGCTGCGGAAAAACGGCGTCTTGAACTCCGCCATCCACGCGCCATAAAGCTTGGCCGGTTGCGCCGACAGAATGTCGCGCCGAAACAGCCGCATATAGCGCAGGAACGACACCCTCTCGGGCCGGGCCTCGGGCTTGGGTGGCATCATCTCAGGCCGCCATCGAGACGTGCCGCGACACCGCCACATCAATCCGCGACTTTGACGGAGGCCTGTCCGCATAACGCGCCGCCAAGCTCAACGGCCCCGCCGTGATCTGGAAATAATCGTAATCCTTGGGCCGATCAAAAGCGCAGAGATACTGAAAATGCAGCCGGAAAAACCGCCACCTCAGGGCCTTCCACGTCTCCTCCGACAGGCTTTGCGTGAAGGCGGCGGAAAACACCAGCGGCCAGCGCTTATCCGACGGCTCCACCCCGCTCACAGACACCGGGTCGCACAGCGCAAAAGCGCAGCCATCGCCGGGCGCGGTGACGTCCACCCATGTCACATGCTCGGAGGCCGACAGGAAATGTAAATCGCGCCGCAACCGCTGCGCGTCGGGCAAAAACGACACCATCGGCACCACTTGGCCCAGGGACAAAAACGCCAGTTGAGGCCCGTCTTCCGGCACGGCCCCCGCCCGGATCACATCCGCCAGCACCGACACCGCCAGATGCGCGCCCGACGAATGCCCGACCACCAAAACCTCCTCCACATCCTGCGCGAGGGCCTGCGCAATCCGCTCTCCAAACGCGGCCATCCGCGCCTCCAGAGCGGGCGGGTAAGCGCCTTTTAATTGCGCCGAATAGGCGTAATCATGCATCAGATAATGCGCGTAAATCCTATTGTCGCGCGCCTTGAACCAGCGCAGCACCGCGCCGCCCAGACCCAGCAAGCAGCCCAGAAACACCGCCCAGCCCAGCCAGCCCGGCACGGCAAAACCCAGCCCGATCAGGCCCAAAACCAACCGGCTGGCCAGCACGCCGGCCAACACCGCCAGCGCCAACTGCCCCAGCAGCACGACCACCGGGTAAAGTGCGGCGATCACCGGCCCTTTACGCAACAGCATCAGCCGCCACAGCGCGCCGGAGGAGATATAAATCCACGCCGTCCGCAGCAGCTGCACATAAGTCGCAAAAATCCCCGTGGCCATGGAGCCGCGCACAATGTCCGACCAGACCAGCACCTCCAATTCCGCGCGCACGGACACGCCGTCGATCACAGCGGCCACGTCCCAGCCGAACCCGTCGCCCGCCTCCTTGGCGCTTTGCGAAATCTCATAACCGCTGATCTCGGCCTGCACGGCACTTTCAGAGCGGTACAGTTCGCGGTAGCGGCGCGGATGGAAAGGGTCATAGCCGGGAATGTAAAACACCCGCCGCCTGCGCACCTGTACCTGATCCTGCTAACTCGCCATAAAGGCGAGCCTAGCGCTTGATCCGGGCAAAAGTAAGGAGCGCCGCGCTGGACACGGCCCCCCGTGCCCCCTACATCACAATCATGGACATCGCCGAGACATTGGACGCCACCGGGCTGCTATGCCCCCTGCCCGTTTTGAAGGCCCGCAAACGGCTGCAAGGCCTAGCCTCCGGCGAGGTACTGAAAGTGCTCGCAGACGATCCCGCAGCCGTCATCGACGTGCCGCATTTCTGCGCGGAGGCCGGCCATACCCTGCTCAGCCAATCGGGTGACGGCCCCGCCCAAATCTACCTAATCCGCAAAGCCTGATCCGCAAAGCCTGAGCCTATTCCGCCGCCTGTTTCGCGGGTTCCTGATCCAGCATCGCCAACAGTTCTTCTCGCCGCTTCGCCGCCGCGCGCTCATTGGCCTCTTTCACCGGGCCAAAGCCCCGAATCTGCAAAGGCAGCTCCGCCAGCGCAATCGCGGCATCGACATTACTGGCCGCCATCATCTTCGGCAAATCCGCGCGGTACTGCTTGATCAACGCCCGCTCCATCTTCCGCTCCGCGCTATAGCCAAACACATCGAGCGGCGTGCCCCTGAGCCGTTTCATCCGTGCCAGCAGACGGAACCCGCGCTGCATCCCTGCGCCATATTCCTTCTTCACCGGACGCCCGTTCGCGCCCATTTTTGAGACAATCGGAGGCGCCAGATGGTAGGTCAGCTTCACCTCCCCCTCAAACGCCTCACGCGCCTTGGCCTCGCTGTCCAGATGCAGCCGGGCCACCTCATATTCATCCTTGTAGGACAACAGCTTATGGTAGCCCTTCGCCACGGCTTCCCTAAGCCTCGCATCCTCGATCCGCTCCAACGCCTTGCGGTATTTGCGGGCCAGCCCCTTGCCCTGATAGGCCACCAGATGATCCGCGCGGAAGGCAATCTTTTCGGCCAGCGTCTTGGGCAGGCTCACCACCTTGCTTTCCATCATCACGCCCGCATGTTCCTGATGCAGCACCGCCCAGCGGCCCAGCTCGAAAGCGCGGATGTTGCGCTCCGGTGCGGCCCCGTTCAGCTCAATCGCGCGCGCAATCGCGTCGTAGCTCACCGGGATCAGCCCGCGCTGCCACGCGGCCCCAAAGATCATCATGTTGGAAAAAATCGAGTCGCCCATCAGCACTTTGGCCAATTCAGACGCGTCAAACACGTCCAGACGATCCTGCAATTTCGCTTCAAGAGACAGCTGCAACCTATCGGAAGGTATGAAAAATTCCGTATCCCGCGTGAAATCGCCCGTGATGATCTCATGCGCGTTCACCACCGCCCCCGCAGAGCCCGGTTTCAGCAGCCCAAGCATCTTGGCCCCGGCGCTCACCACCAGATCACCGCCGATCAGCGCATCGGCCTCGCCCGTCGCGACGCGGATGGCGGAAATATCCTCAGGCCTATTCGCCAGACGGCAATGGATATGCACGGCACCGCCCTTTTGGGCCAGCCCCGCCATCTCCATCATGCCCGCACCTTTGCCGTCCAGATGCGCCGCCATCGCCAGCACCGCGCCAATGGTCACAACCCCCGTGCCGCCCACCCCGGTGATCACCACATTATGGGTGCCATGGATCGCGGGCAAATCAGGCTCCGGCAGGTCAGGCAGCTCAAATTCCACCGCCGCCGTTTTCTTGATCTGCGCGCCTTGGACCGTGACGAATGACGGGCAGAACCCGTTCACGCAGCTGAAATCCTTATTGCAGGACGACTGGTCAATCGCGCGTTTGCGGCCCAGCTCCGTCTCCACCGGTACGATGGACACGCAGTTCGACTGCACCCCGCAATCGCCGCAGCCCTCGCAGATATCGGTGTTGA
>CAYXIZ010000182.1:0-4876 GCA_964465485.1 uncultured Rhodobacterales bacterium
GACCGGATCACCGGGCGCATCGACGCGTTCAGCCCGAAATCGAAAAAGGCGCATATCGACATTGATCCGTCCTCGATCAACAAGGTGATCCATGTCGATGTGCCGATCATTGGCGACGTGGCGCATGTGTTGGAAGACCTGTTGCGGGTCTGGAAATCACGCGGCCGCAAGACCCATGGCGAGGGGTTGGCCAAGTGGTGGAAACAGATTGAAGAATGGCGCGCAATCCGTTGTTTGAATTACAAAAACACGGAGAAAGTGATCAAGCCGCAATATGCGTTGCAACGGCTTGAGGCGCTTACAAAAGACCGCAAGGACCGCTACATCACCACCGAGGTGGGGCAGCATCAGATGTGGGCCGCGCAATATCTGGGCTTTGAGGATCCGAACCGCTGGATGACCTCCGGCGGCTTGGGCACGATGGGTTACGGGCTGCCAGCGTCCCTTGGGGTTCAGGTGGCACACCCGGATGCTTTGGTGATCAACGTCGCGGGGGAGGCCTCCTGGCTGATGAACATGCAGGAGATGGGCACGGCGCGGCAGTATAACCTGCCGGTCAAGCAGTTCATCCTGAACAATGAACGGCTGGGCATGGTGCGCCAGTGGCAGGATCTGCTGCATGGCAACCGCTACTCGCATAGCTGGTCCGAGGCCCTGCCCGACTTTATGCTTTTGGCCCAAGCGTTCGGCGCCAAAGGCATTACCGTGTCGGACCCGTCTGATGTAGATGACGCCATCATGGAGATGCTGAAATTTGACGGCCCCGTGGTGTTTGACTGCCTCGTGGAGAAACATGAAAACTGCTTCCCGATGATCCCGTCAGGCGCGCCGCATAATGAGATGCTGCTGGGCGATGCCGGGGTGGCCGACGCGATTGGCTCCACCGGCGCGGTGCTGGTTTAGCATGGCGCAGAACATCTACTTCTTTGGTCAAAACGGCCTGCCGGACCCCAATGTCTGGGAGGTCGCCTTGTCCGAGCTGAAAGGCAATTACACGCTGGATGTGGAAGAGCGCGAGGAGGCAGCGCCGGTTTACGGTGAGGTTTTGGTCGGGGGCGAAGAACTGATCCAGTTCGAGCTTTATACCGCCGCACAGACCGCGAAAGGGTTCGACGGCGAATCCGGGCAATCCATTTTCAACCAAGAGATTGAGTTGGCCAAAACCACCCGCTCCGGCGGCGATCCCGAGATCAATGCCGAGCTGAGCAAAACCACGGAGCTTTTGGTGCTGGCCGTGGCTGAAACCGACCGCCCCGACGAACAAGTCGCCCGTGAGCTTGAGCCGTTTATCGACTGGCTGCATGCGACCTCCAAGGGACTTCGCTATGTGGACGGGGTTGGTTTTTTTGACGCAACGACGCGGGTTTAGCCCGTGATCTTGACCTAAAAAAGGGAAGCGATATGTCGCCTCTGAAGATCAAAAAGGGCACGTCCCGCAAATCGGCCTATGACCTTAAGGATCCGCATGCGGATGTCATCGAGCGTCACACCCTGGCCTGTATCGTCACCAATGAGGCTGGCGTCTTGGCGCGTGTCATCGGGCTGTTTTCGGGCCGGGGCTATAATATCGAAAGCCTGACCGTGGCGGAGATTGACCATGAGGGCCACCGCTCCCGGATCACCGTTGTGACCACCGGCACGCCGGAAGTGATCCAGCAGATCAAGGCGCAGCTGGGCCGTATGGTGCCGGTGCATGACGTGCATGACCTGACCGAAGAAGGCCCCGCCGTGGAGCGCGAGTTGGCCTTGTTCAAGGTGGCGGGCTCTGGCGAGAAGAGGATCGAGGCCATTCGTCTGGCGGAGATTTTCCGCGCCAATGTGGTCGACAGTACGCTGAAGAGCTTTGTGTTCGAGATGACCGGCACATCGGAAAAGATCGACGCTTTTGCCGATTTGATGCGTCCTTTGGGACTGGTCGAGGTCGCCCGCACAGGCGTCGCGGCATTGTCGCGCGGCGAGGTTTAATATCCCAACTGGCCTCATGGCCAGGGCCCTTGTGGGGGAGGCCCTGGCCTTTATACGAGCCGCCCTGCCCTGAGAGAAAGCGCATCCGTTATGAGGGGCAGATGCGCCCGTCGGTGGGAGGAGAGAGGCCGCCCGCGTAAAAGAGCCCATGGCAGGACAAGGGAACACCATGGGCCCTCGACCGCTTCCCCGCACGCTTCGAAAGCTGACACTCCGGCCAAAGCAGAACGGACGAACCGTCGCCCAAACCAGCGGGGAGCGATGTGTCCGAACCGGGGTTTCGTTGTGTTGACGCCCGGCTCAGATCTCTGCGCTTAGGCCTCCGGGATCAGGCCGGCCTCTTGCGCGGCCACCATCTCGGCCTCGTCAATCACACCATCTGCATTGGCGTCGATTGCGCCGAACCCTTCTTCGGTCAGCGTCGGGAATACGGCCAGCAACTCGGTAAAGGAGGCAACTCCGTCGCCGTCAGTGTCCACATCGGACATGGCGGCCAGCCCGGCGCTGCTCAGAGCGAGGGTCGTGGTGAGTGCAATAAGAACCTTCTTCATATCAGGTCTCCTTGGTTTGGTGTCTTGGGGTATGAGCCGCCCGATCGGCGCCTCATGAGGTCAACATGCGAGGACTGGGGCTTGCATATAAGAGGCGCGGCGCGCTTGCGTCTTTTTCCGCGACGCGTCGCCGGTTTGGCCACGCAGCACGCGCGCTGCGTTGCCGAGCAAGGCCGGGCGCAAGCCTGCCCCCTGAAATCGGCGATCTTTGTCGCATCCCTGCCCCGCAAATCGGCGGGAAATGTGCAGCTTGACGTGCCTGCACAGAGGTCGCGGTGAAGCAAACGAGGTCGCAGGGTGACAACCTGAGGCGGCACGAATCGTGTCAGGATGGCGTGACAGAAAGCTTGACGGAGCGCTCTATGATCACGGATCTCTCATCTGTTAAACGCCCCATTGCGCAGGCGAACGGGCTGCCGAACGCGCATTACACCGACCCCGCGACCTTCGCGGAAGAACGCGACGCGGTGCTGCATGCCAGCTGGACCGGCCTTGCCGTGACGGCCGATGTGCCTGAAAACGGCGATGCCAAACCGTTGGAGTTTCTGGGCCTGCCGCTATTGTTGATCCGCGACAAGGATGGCGCTGTGCGGGTGTTTCAAAACACCTGCCGCCACCGTGGCATGATCCTTGTCTCCGAGCCGCGCAAAATTGATGGCGCGATCCGATGCCCCTATCATTCGTGGTGCTATTCGACAAAGGGCGAGCTGGTCGCCACGCCGCATGTCGGCGGGCCGGGGCAGAACACCCATGCCGAGATGGACCGCGACACGCTCGGGCTGATCGAGATCCGCTCGCATATCTGGCGCGATATCGTGTTCATCAACATCTCGGGCCAAGCGCCCCCCTTTGAGGAGGTCCATGCCGATCTGATCGCACGCTGGGCGGAAGTGGACCAGCCGCTCTACCATGGTGGTGCTGCCTCTGCGTTTCAGCTGCCGGTTGACACCAATTACAAGCTGGCCGTGGAGAATTACTGCGAGAGCTACCACCTGCCGTGGATCCATCCCGGCCTGAACAGCTATTCGCGGCTGGAGGACCATTATAATATAGACGTGCCGGGCAAGTTCTCGGGGCAAGGCACGCTGGTCTACCGCCAGTTGCAGGGCGCAGATGGCAGGCGTTTTCCCGATTTTGACGGGCTGAGCGCGCAATGGGATGAGGGGGCGGAATATGTGGCGCTCTATCCAAACGTGCTCTTGGGGGCGCAGCGGGACCATGCGTATGCAATCATTCTGGAGCCGCGTTCGGTCGATCACACGGTTGAGCATGTGCATATTTACTACGCCCGCCCAGATGTCGATGACGCGCTGAGGCAACAGAATGCGGAGCTGTGGCGCGGGGTGTTTGAGGAGGATATTTTCGTGGTCGAGGGGATGCAAAAGGGCCGTCACGGGCCCGGCTTTGACGGCGGGCGTTTCAGCCCCGCGATGGACGGGCCGACGCATTGTTTTCACCAATGGGTTGCGGACCGGATCCTAGATCATCGTCAGGCCCATGCCGCCGAATGACATGGCGGGCGCGACGCTGGACGCGCGGTTGCTGGACGCGCATGCGCAAGGCGACCGCCCGGCCCTGATCGCACTTTATCTAGAGGCCGGGGAGACGGCGCAAACCGAGGATGCTGCCGGGTTTTATCTGACGCATGCCTATGTGTTCGCGCTGGAGGCGGGGGACAGGCGCGCGCCTGACATCAAGGCACGGCTGGTCGGAATGGGGCGTGAGCGTTAAGCGCCAACCAATTGCAAATGGGGCGTTTTTCGGGTCAGGACAGGCGGCATTTCGGAGATATCTGCACCCCGCAAATCGCGCATCAAAATGATGCGGCCCAGCCGTTTGTTTTGCTGTTCTGCTGCCGTGGTTTCTTCAAGGATCTGGTATTGGGTGAAGCATTCGCCGTCTTCACTGCGAAAGACAAACCCCAAAAACGACTGTTCAAATTCGCCGATCCAATCCGTTGGAATATCGATCTCACCGATATGGGTGTAGGCCGGGGAGCCGCTTACGGGTCGCATCCGAACCTTCATAGGGATCTTGTCGCCGGACGGCGTCAACATCGCCCCGCGCACCACTTGTACCGTTTCGGTTTTACCGCTCATCGCACAGGTCCTTACTCGTAACTCAATGTGCCATTTTTACACAGATACAGCTAGCCGCTTTGGGCAGAATAACGCCCCGAAACGCAATGTTTCTGGGGACAAAATGGCGAATGCTCCCCTCATTGTTCGTCGATTGGTGATTGCGCTGGGGTCACAAGAAAAAGGGGCACCCGAAGGTGCCCCGTAGAGTTTCGCTGATCAGGCTCTTCGTTGATACCGCCCGGTACTTTTCTGCCTGCGGCCTGATCCTCGTCCCGACGC
>CAYXIZ010000183.1:0-4839 GCA_964465485.1 uncultured Rhodobacterales bacterium
GCACATACTCTTGCGCGCAGCAGCCGACACCCACACGCCGCCGTGAGAAAGCCCTCACAGCGCGTGAGATCAATGAAACAGACCGCAAAACCCGCTTCATCTTGGCAAAAATATGCCCGACTCAGGTCCCGCAACGCGCGCTAACCCCGCAGGTAAGCTCATACCCTCTCCACCAGCCCGCCCGCAGGGCGCAGATAAAAACAACAAAGCCCCCGATGCGCAGGCATCGAGGGCTTTTCATTCAGATCAGGCAAACACAGCTAGTCGTCGTTGATATCTCTGTCCCAAACCTTCACCTGCCCGTGGCGCAGGCCGAAGATCTTGCGCAGCGCAAACCACACCACCAAAGAGACGCCCGCAAAGAGCGCCAGCGTGATCGGGAGGGAGGTCGCCAGATAGCTGCCAAGCCCGCCATCTATATAGAAGGCCACACCCATCAGCCCGGCGGCAATGGCAAAGCCCAGCAAGATGTAGCCCGGTGCCAGTATCTCCAGAATGCCCAGAACCAGCGCGGCGGCGAACCAGACCCAATATTCGGTCCACATCATGACGCGCGCCCTTTCAGCAACCCAAAGGCGTCGCTGAACGCGTCCAGCGCGTTGGCCGGCAATAATATAGTCTGCTTGCCTTCGCCCGCGCCGACCGCCGTCAGCGCCTCAACTTGCTTCAGTGCCACTTGGTATTGCGCGGCTTCCAGCCCGTTCTCGGCAATTGCCGCGGCCACCACGCTGGTCGCATAGGCTTCCGCATCCGCCTGAACGCGCCGCGCCTTGGCCAGCTGCTCGGCTGCATACAATTCCGCATCCGCGTTCAGCTCAACAGATCGCTTGGACCCTTCGGCCTCCGTCACCTGCGCGCGTCGCGCACGTTCGGCATTCAACTGCTGCAACATCGCGGCCCGCGTGGCCTCGTCGAGATTCACGTCCAAAATCTCCGCCCGGGTCACTTCGATGCCCCAGTCATCCACGATCCGCTCCAATGCGCCCTGAATGCGCACGATCAGCTGCGCCCGGTTCGACTGCACCTCGTCCAGCTCCAGCGTGCCGATCTCGGAGCGCACGATCCCCGCCACCGTGGTGGCAATCGCCGCGTCAATGTCGCGGATGCGGTACACCGTCTTCTCCGGCTCAATAATGCGGTAAAACACCGAGCTCTCCACCTGCACCAGCACGTTGTCGGAGGTGATCGCGTCCTGCGAATTCGTCGGCAGCTGCCGTTCCAAAATCGAAATCTTATGCGCCACCCGGTCGATAAACGGCACGATCAGGTTGATCCCCGGCCCTAGCACGGAGCGCAGCTTGCCGAACCGTTCCACCACGTATTTCTCCGATTGCGGCACGATGCGCACGCCCATCAGAATGATGACGATCAGCAACACGGCCAGCAGCAGGAACACCATGTTGTTGCCGACAAACCCCAGCAAAATCTCCTGAATATCCATAAATCAACCTCTCTTTCCCACTCTATATGGGGGCCAACCGGCCTGTTTTAAAGCAAAACGCCGGGCGCCGGGCACCGTTTGCCCCGGTCATGGCACGTTAACCACACTGCGCCACCAACACCCCGACCTCCTCAATATCCCGGCTCAACTCATCAAAAGGCCCCCGCTGTCCAGCCCCGTCCCGGCGTGCTAAAATAGGCCCATGCCCGCGCTCTGCCGAACCTGCCTGACCCCGTTTGAAGACGGCCCCCGCTGCCCCGCATGCCGCAGCCCCCGCGTCATGGCCCATCCCGAGCTGTTCGACCTCTCCATCGCCCATATGGATTGCGACGCCTTCTACGCCTCCGTCGAGAAACGCGACAACCCCGAGCTGCGTGACAAGCCCGTCATCATCGGCGGCGGCCGCCGCGGCGTTGTCTCCACTGCCTGCTATATCGCCCGCATCAAAGGCGTCCGCTCCGCCATGCCGATGTTTCAGGCCCTCAAGCTCTGCCCAGAGGCTGTCATCGTCCGGGGCCGTATGGACACTTATGTCGAGGTCTCACGACAGGTCCGCGCCTTGATGGAGGAGCTCACCCCCGCCATCGAGCCGCTCTCGCTGGACGAGGCATTTCTGGACCTCACCGGCACCGAAACCCTGCACGGTTACCCCCCCGCCGTCATGTTCGCCCGGCTGGTCAACCGTATGGAAACCGAGCTAGGCATCTCCGGCTCTATCGGCCTCAGCCACAACAAGTTCCTCGCAAAAGTCGCCTCGGATCTGGACAAGCCCCGCGGCTTCTCCGTGATCGGCAAGGCCGAGACCGACGCCTTCCTGCGCGACAAGCCCGTCTCCATGATCTGGGGCGTCGGTGCCGTCACCCGCGACAGCCTCGAGAAAGCCGGCATCCGGACCTTCGCTGACCTGCTGCGCTGGGACCGTAAGGAACTTGGCGCGCGGTTCGGCTCCATGGGCGACCGGCTCTGGCATCTCGCCCGAGGTCAGGACCGGCGCGCGGTGTCGGCGCATTCGCCCGTCAAAGGCATCTCAAACGAAACCACATTCAGCGACGACACCGCCAGCCTTGATATCCTCGACGGGCATTTGTGGCGCATGTCGGAAAAGGTTGCGGACCGGGCGAAGGCCAAAGCCATCGCGGGCCGGGTGGTGACGCTGAAGCTGAAGACCTCCGATTTCAAACTGGTCACCCGAAGGCTGTCGCTGCGCGACCCGACGCAAATGGCTGACAAGATTTACCGTACCGCGCGTGACCTGTTCGACCAAGTAGGCGCGCAAGGCCCCTACCGGCTGCTGGGCGTGGGCATCTCAGAGCTATGGGACGCGGGCGATGCAGACCGCTCAGGCGATTTGCTGGACCCTCAGGCCAATCAACGCTCAAACGCAGAACGCGCCACTGACAAGATCCGCGAGCGGTTCGGCAAAGACGCTATCGTCAAAGGCCGCGCGCTGCGCTGAGCCCATCATTGCTTCAAAAATACTCTGGGGGAGCAGCCGCAGGCTGCGGGGGCAAAGCCCCTTCACCCTACTCGGCCGCCAGCCGCATCTTGCGGCGGCCAATATCTGAAATCTCGGCCACCACTTTGGACATCAGCTGCCGGAAGCTGTCGAAATTGCCGTTCGGGCGCACCCGCATCTCGTTCATGTAAAGCGCGCGGTCAATCTCGATCTGAATCGCATGTTGATTGCGCGACGGGCGGCCATAATGTTGCGTGGTGAAAGCACCTGCAAAAGGCGTGTTGCGGCTGACCCTGAGCCCCGCTTCCAGAAAGACCTGCTCAATGCGGTCCACAATCTCGCCATCCGCGGAGGCCCCAAACCGGTCGCCAAGCACCACCTCAGGGCGGGACATCCCCACTTGGGTAACGGCATCCACCGCCTCATGCGGCATGGAATGGCAATCCACCAGAATGGCCTCGCCAAAATCCCGCCGCGTGTTGTTCATCAGCTCGGCAAGCTGGCCATGATAGGGCTGCCAGAAGTCGGCAATACGGTCCTGCGCCTCACGGTTCTTCAGCTTGCCGCGGTAGATGGCGCGACCGTTGGACACCACACGCGGGATGACCCCCAGCCCGCTGGCAATCCTTGGGTTGTGGCTCACTTGGCTCACCCCGTCGATCACCGCAGGGTCCAGCTCGTCTGCGGCGCGGTTCAGATCCAGAAAGGCGCGGGGCATGTTTGCGACCAAAAGCGGCGCGCCGCAGGCCGGTGCATTGGAGATCAACATATCCATAAATGCGTCTTCCGAAGACCGGATCGCCAACTCGTCCAGCACGGATTTGCGCAGGAACGCCCAAGGGTAATCCCGCCCGCTATGAGGGCTGGTGAACACCGTGCTGGTGGTCTGCAGATCGGGCTGCGTCAATCTGTAGGCGTCTTTGCGCATCATCGCTCCTTGTGGCACAGAGTATAGGCCGTTTTGTGGCAGGTTCAAAAGCCCTTGAACCACATTCCGACTCCTTCTATAGAGCGCGAACCCCCCGTGCTTCAGGCGCGTCGTATTCTATGCGAGCCGGGTCAAACTCTGGGGGCAGTCGATGGGCGCTTAGCTCAGTGGTAGAGCACTTCGTTGACATCGAAGGGGTCACTAGTTCGAACCTAGTAGTGCCCACCATCGCATTTCCGCCGGACTGGCCCGACCCGGGTCTTTCGGGCAAACTGAAACCTGAAGGCGCAAGCGCGCTGGACGACAATTGGAGAATGACATGAAGGTCAAGAACTCGCTTCGCTCCCTGAAGTCGCGCCACCGGGATTGCCGGATTGTGCGCCGCAAGGGCCGTGTATACGTGATCAACAAAACCCAGCGTCGGTTCAAAGCCCGCCAGGGCTAAGGTCACTTGAGCACGAATAGAAAAAGCCGCCTTCCGGGGCGGCTTTTTTTTGGGACAGGGTAATGTCCGAAATAGAAACGGGCCCCGCATCACCAGGGCCCGTTCCGACCCTGAAAACTCAGGGTCACTGGAGATGGATCAACCGTTTGGGGTTCTCCATCTGGTTGAAGCGTTTAGCGAACGATGTTCTCGGCAGGCGAGTCGTTGGTCAGCGCGAAGGCTTTCTGGATCGCTTTGACGTCCACGTTACGAGCGCGGTCGAAGTTCACAGTGTTCTCGGCAGGGCTGTCATTGACCAGCGCCAGCTCTTGGGCTGTGCCGACCGGGTCCCCTACGGAAGTTTCGCCAACGATACGCTCAGCGGCGCTGTCATTTGTCAGGGCGAAGAACTGTTGGATGGCTGTGTCAGCGGCAGCAGGGGCTACGAGGGACAGGGATACGAGTGCGGTTGCGATGATCTTTTTCATGTTAGTCTCCAGTTTGTGTTTGCCCGTTTGCCGTCTTGGCGGGGCGTTGTGTGTCCGGCGGTGTGTTGCCGTTTGATGAGACTAATATGCACCCTCTCCTCA
>CAYXIZ010000184.1:0-4802 GCA_964465485.1 uncultured Rhodobacterales bacterium
CGCCATTGTGCGCCCCGCGCGCGCTGGCCTAACATCACCCCGGCATGGACATGGCTTTGGATCAAACCACCCAAGTTTCGGACGACGCTTTGCTGGCGCTCTATGCCAATGGCGACCCGCTGGCCGCCGCTGAGCTGACGCAGCGCTTGGCGCCCCGGCTGCTCTCCTTCGCCAACCGCATGCTGCGCGATCTGGCCGAGGCCGAGGATGTGGTTCAAGACACCATGCTGCGGCTGTGGAACATCGCCCCCAAATGGGTGCCGGGCGCGGCGAAACCTTCGACATGGGCGTTCCGTGTGGCCTCCAACCTATGCACCGACCGGCTGCGCAAGAGGCGCGGCGTCGGGCTCGACGAAATCGCGGAGCCCATCAGCGACGCCCCCGATATGGAGACGCAACTCATGCAAACGGAACGTGCCACGGCGCTGGATGACGCCCTGCAAACCCTGCCGGACCGGCAGAGGCAAGCGGTGGTCCTGCGCCACATCGAGGGGCTGTCCAACCCCGACATTGCCGAGATATTAGAGATCAGCACGCAAGCCGTCGAAAGCCTGACCGCACGGGGCAAACGCGCGCTGGCCACCGCTTTGGCCGGCCGCAAAGAGGAACTGGGACTATGACACGACCCCCGAAATCGGCGCTTGATGAGCGCGCGCTAGACACGCTGTTTGACGCCGCACCCACGCCTGAACCCTCCGCCGCGCTGACTGCTCGGATCTTGCGCGACGCACAGGCGCACCAGCCGCAAACCGCGCCTCCCGCGCTGCCACAACGCGGCCTCTTCGGGGCGCTGGCCACGGCGCTTGGCGGCTGGCCCACATTGGGCGGGCTCGCCACTGCCACGCTGGCCGGGCTCTATATCGGGGTCGCGCAACCCGACCTGTTGAGCGGCCAGATTATTGGTGTCACGGCAGATGCTGTTGAGGAAGATGCCCTGACGGGCCTGCTTCCCGGCGACAGCCTGTTCTTTGACACCGCGTTTGTTGAAGAAGGGTAATTTGCGATGAGCGACACCGGGTCCAATCCTGAACAAAAATCCGAAAAACCGTGGATGCGCATCCTGCTTGTGGCCTCGCTGGCGCTCAATCTGGCGGTCGCGGGGATGTTTATCGGCGCGAAACTCTCTGGCGGGGATCACCGCTCATGGGGCCGCGACCGCGAGGCCGCGCAGCTTGGCCCCTATGGCCGCGCCTTCACCAAGGAGGACCGCGCCGCGCTGCGCCAAAACATGCAGGCCCGCGGCGACAGCTTTCGCACCCATCGTCAAAATATGCGCGCGGCGGCCACCGCCCTCATTGAAACCCTGCGCGCCGAGCCCTTCGACATCGACGCCGCCCGCACAGTGCTGGCCACTCAACGCAGCGCCCAGATCGCGCTGCAAGATGAGGGCCAGGAGCTGATGTTGAACCATCTGGCAAACATGACCCCCGAGGCCCGCGCGACCTTTGCCGATAATCTGGAAAAAGGTCTCAAACGCCG
Organism: uncultured Rhodobacterales bacterium; assembly: GCA_964465485.1. Lineage (GTDB taxonomy): Bacteria > Pseudomonadota > Alphaproteobacteria > Rhodobacterales > Rhodobacteraceae > Litoreibacter. Next base: position 1,480 of record CAYXIZ010000184.1, read on the forward strand.
CAAGCCGCGCTGAGGGCACAGCCAAAACGCCCGCCCACAAAGGCCCGGCCTTCAAGCAGCCTGACTGACGCTCACCCGGTTGCGCCCATGCGCTTTGGAGCGGTAAAGCGCCGTATCCGCCCGCGCCAGCAACTCGTCCACCTCAATGGCGGCCCCGTCGCTATGAAACAGCCCGATGCTCATCGTGACTCTGAGTGCGGCACCCCCCTTGCTCATCGGGATCCGGGTGCGGTCAATGATCTTGCGCAAACGCTCAGCGGTGGCCACGGCCTGCGCGCGGGTGGCGCCGGGCAGGGCGACGAGAAACTCCTCCCCGCCAATACGCGCCAGCAGGTCGCTGTCGCGCAGATTGGCGCTCAACGCGTCGGAAATATGTGTCAGCACGTCATCGCCTGCGGCATGGCCATGCAGGTCGTTGATCTTCTTGAAATGGTCCAAATCCAGCATCAACAGCCCGTAGGCGTCGCCAGCCCCCGCGATCTGCGCCAGTTTCCGCGTCGCGTAGCGGCGGTTGTAGAGCCCCGTCAGCGGGTCGGTCACGGCCAGCCGCAAGCCGTTATGCAGCGATTGCCGTCTGGCATCCTGGCCTTGCTTGAAACGCGCCTGTTTGCGCGCGCGTATCGCCAGCTCCGTCGCGGAAATGTCGCTCGACACCACGTTATCCGCGCCCAGATCAAACGCCCGCGCCGCAAAAATCGAGCGGTCTTGCTCCAGCGTCATAATCAGCCCCGCGCCGGTGCCCACGGCACTGCTGCGCAGGTCGGACAGCTGGGTTAGCGCGGCCTCTTCTTCGCCTGCGGCCACCATCAGCACAATCGTGTCAATCGCGGCAACGGAGGCATCCTCCCCGCTGAGCAAAACGCTGCCAAAGTCGCGCACATTCAGCGCCATCGGCGCGCCGGAGGCCGCTTTCATCGCGTCAGCGCAATCCTGCGCGCGGGACCGTGTGCGTGCAATTACCGCGATCCGCGCGGGCCGCGCGGGGTCTTCGTCGCCCGTGCTGCTCAGCTCGTCCAGCACCAGCTGGTCCTGCCGCCCGCCGCCATCCGCCGTACAGCGCCGCATCACGGCACGCAGTTGCGCCAAAAGCACCCGCTCGCCCACAGGGCGGCGGATCACCTCGTCGAAGCCCGCGCGAAACGCGGCCATGATCTGCGCGTCATCGCCGGTATCCGTCGTCATGATCACCGGCACGGAGCGCGTCAGCGGGTTGGTCTTGATCGCGCTACAAAAGGAAAACACGGTCTTGCCGCCCATGCCTTCAAGCCCTGCGTCCAGGAACACCACGTCGCAAGGCGTGGCGGTCAGCTTGGCCCGCGCCTCCGTCAGGTCACAGGCCATCACCACGTCATAATGCGCGGCACTCAGTTTCGCCTTCATCACGATGCGGCGCGTTGGCAGCGCGTCTACGATCAAAATACGTCGGCCCATAAAGGCGAATACCTTTTGCTTGTGTTGCTCTGAGGCAAAGGTAAACGTGAGTGTCTTAAATAAGTCTTTACGAGGGACGAGATCATGAATGCAGACGCCGCTCAAGCGCTGGCCTTGCAGGCGCTGGCATGGATCATGTCCACCGATGATCTGGCCGGGGTTTTCATGGGCTCCACGGGCGTCAGCGCCGATGATCTGCGTGCCCAGGCCGGAGAGCCGGCCTTTCTGGGCTCGGTGCTGGACTTCATGTTGATGAATGACGACTGGGTCACCGGGTTCTGCGATCACGCCAGTTTCGACTATCACGACCCGCTGCGCGCCCGGCAGCTCTTGCCGGGCGGCGATTTGCCGAACTGGACCTAGGCCGCTTTCACGGCGCTTTCGACGTTTTCCAACATCAAGACCGCCCGCGCGGCCTCCCGGCCTTTTTCCACGAAATGCGCTTTGAAAATGCCGATATGATGCGCCGTCTCCTGAAAATGATGCGGCGTCAGCGACACCGACAGCACCGGCACGCCCGTGCTCAAACCGGCCTGCATCAGCCCGTCCACGACCGCTGAGGCCACAAAATCATGGCGGTATATCCCGCCATCAACCACCAAAGCCGCGCAGATCACGGCGCCATACGCCCCGGTGCCGGCGAGTTTCTGCGCCATGAGCGGCATTTCAAACGCGCCCGGAACGTCAATCACGTCCACCTGGGCTGCAGGTATCAGCTCGCAAAATCCGGCCAAGGCTTGATCCACAATCTCGGCATGCCAATTGGCTTTCACGAACGCATATCGGGTGAGTGTCATTGCATGGGTCTCCTTTTTCGCAACAAAAACACGTCACCAAGGCGATCCCGTTTGCACGCAGCCCGCCCCTCATGAAACAGGGAAGGCCACGTCCACACGCTCTCTCTCATCCGGACTATGACCGTCGGCTCAGGAATTACACCTGATCTGCTGACACCCCTCATCTGAAAGGCCGCTCGCGGGCTATCACCGCCGGTGGGGAATTGCGCCCCGCCCTGAGAACGCCTCCATCTATGCCCCAAATCGCCGCTGGCGCAAGCACGCATCGAGACATACTCTGTTTCCAAAACGACAAGAGGCGCGGCATGATACACGGCATTTTATTCGACAAGGACGCGACATTGCTGGATTTCGGCAAGATGTGGGGCGACTGGGCCTATACCCATCTCTCGGATCTGGCCGAGGGAGAGGACACGCTCTTCCACCGCCTCGCCGCCGCAATAGACTACGACCCCGCCACCCGCAATTTTGCGCCCTCCAGCCCCGTCATCGCAGGCACGCCCGAGGAAGGCGTCGACCTGATCCTGCCCCATCTGCCAAACTGGACCCGCGACGCGCTTTTGCGCCATTCCAACGACACCGCCCGCACGGCCCCCGTCCATGCCATCGTGCCGCTGGACCCGGTGCTCTCCCGCTTGGGTCAAACCGCCAAACTGGGCATCGCCACCAATGACAGCGCGCACTCCGCCCGCACCCATATGGAGACCCTTGGCATCGCTCACCATTTCACCGCCATCCTCGGCTCCGACAGCGGCCACGGCGGCAAACCCGCCCCCGGCATGTGTCTGGCTTTTGCGGATCAAACCGGCCTCGACCCCGCCCAGATCGCAATGGTCGGAGACAGCCTCCACGACCTCCACGCCGGCCGCGCCGCCGGCATGATCTGCGTCGCCGTCACCTCCGGCTTCGCCACCGCCCAGGAGCTGTCCCCTTTCGCCGATGTCGTGCTGGGCGACGTGTCAGAGCTGCCCGATTGGGTCGCCGCGCGGTGAGGGTGCAACCGCAAGCACGCATCCCTCATACGGCCATTTTTCAGCGCACTGACCCGCCCGGACTCAAACTGAAGGCGCCGACCCGGCGCAAACCTCGACCAAC
>CAYXIZ010000185.1:0-4785 GCA_964465485.1 uncultured Rhodobacterales bacterium
GAACTCAAGCAAGGCGTCGAACGCGCCTCCGCCAATGCCGACGGCGCCCGCGCCGCCCATGAGCACCTGACCGCGCAGCTTGAAGAGCTCACCGCCAAGGACCGCGCCGCCCGCGAGGCCCGCCGCGATGCGGACCGTTCCATGGCCGATGCCGCCCGTGCGCTCAGCCGTGCCGAAGGTGAACAGAGCATGGCCCAGGGCAAGCAGGAAACCCTCGCCCTCGCCGTGACCCGCAACGAGGAGGAGGCGCTTGCCGCCCGCAAACGCCTGCAAGAAGCCGAGAAAGCCGTGGCCGATCTGGGCGATCTCGACGCCGCCCGCGCTGAAATTGAAGACGTCAAAATGACCGTCGAGGCCGCACGGATGACCATGCTGGCCAAACGCTCCGCCCATGACGAGCTGCGCCGCGAGGGCGAGGCCCGGCTGAAACGCAGTCAGGAAATCACCACGGAGATCAGCGGCTGGAAGCACCGCTTGGCCACCGCCGAAAAGCGCATCGCGGAGCTGGAAGAGCGCAAGACCACGTCGCAAGAAGAACTGAAAGCCGCCTCCAACGCGCCCGAAGAACTCGCCGCCAAACGCGACGAGCTGGCCACCGCCATTGACGAGGCCGAGACCCGTCGCCGCGCCGCCGCCGATGCGCTGGCCGAAGCGGAAAACGTCCTGCGCGAAGCGGTTCAGACCGAGCGTGACGCGGAGCGCAACGCCTCCGAAGCCCGCGAGGCCCGCGCCCGCTCAGAGGCCCGTTCCGAGGCCGCCCGCGAAACAGTCACCTACGCAGTCGACCGCATCCGCGAGGAGATGGAAACCACCCCCGACGCCCTGCTCGAAAGCCTCGACGCCGACCCCGAGCAAATGCCCCCCTCCGAGGCGATAGAGAACAACGTCAACCGCCTCAAACGCCAGCGCGACGCGCTAGGCGCGGTCAACCTGCGTGCCGAAGAAGACGCCCGCGAAGTGCAGGAAGAGCATGACGCGCTGGAGAAGGAAAAGACCGATCTGCATGACGCCATCGCCAAGCTGCGCACCGGTATCGCGTCGCTGAACAAGGAAGGCCGCGAGCGCCTGTTGACCGCGTTCGAAGAGGTCAATTCCAGCTTCGCCACCCTCTTCAAGCACCTCTTCGGCGGCGGCGAGGCCAAGCTGGTCATGGTCGAAAGCGACGACCCGCTGGAGGCCGGTCTGGAGATCATGTGCCAGCCCCCCGGCAAGAAGCTCTCCACCCTCAGCCTGCTCTCAGGTGGGGAACAGACCCTCACCGCGCTCGCCCTGATCTTCGCCGTGTTCCTCGCCAACCCCGCGCCCATCTGCGTGCTCGACGAGGTTGACGCGCCGCTCGATGACGCCAACGTCACGCGCTTTTGTGACCTGCTGGACGAAATGACCCGCCGCACAAATACGCGCTTCCTGATCATCACCCACCACGCGGTGACAATGTCCCGGATGGACCGCCTCTTTGGCGTGACAATGGCCGAACTGGGCGTGTCGCAATTGGTCTCGGTTGACCTGAAAAAAGCCGAGCAAATGGTCGCCTAAAATAAAAAACGGCGCGCCAATTGGCCCGCCATTTTCTAATTCAATTTACCTTACGGAAATTTCAAAGCTTGAAATCATCCGGCGATTTGCCCGCCGCCATGGCGTCTTTCAACCAAGCCGGGTGCGGCCCACGGCCACCCCATGTATTGGCGGCATTCTCAGGATCACGATGCGTGATCTTCGCCTTCTTCACCGTCTTGCGCGCCTTCTTGGCCGCTTTCCCTTCGGCGCCCCCGGTCAAATCAGACAAGGAATATCCCATCTGTTTTGCCTTGGCTTTTATCGCAGCCAGCGCTTCCGCCTTCTGCTTTTTGTCGTGGTTCGCAATTGCTTTTTCCACGCGTGTCTGTAGTGCTTTCAGCTCTTTAAGTGAAAGAGACTTGATATCGATTTTGGCCATTTGGTTTAGTTCCCCAACTAAAATTAAGCCTCTCCCCTTTATAGAAGGGAATTAGAGAAACCAAGTGGGAATAAAGCCACCCAAATAGCGCGGGTTTGGAACGTCCTTCAAAGCAAATGAATTCATCGCAAATAGGCGATCTAGAAAAGAACCGCGCAAATCACGACAAGTCCCAGCGCTATTGCCCAGACCCGCCAGAGCACGGCCACGGCCTGCTCTATCTCACCCGCGCCAATGGCGCGCGCGCCTTCAGGGTTCACAAAGGGAAAGGCCTGCATCTCGCCATCATAGCTGCGCGGCCCCGACAGCGCGACGCCCAGCACGCCCGCCATCGCGGCCTCCGGCCACCCGGCATTGGGGGAGCGGTGCAACAGCGCATCCCGCCGCACCATCGCCCAAAGATCAACCTGCCCGTAGCTCAGCAAAATCAGCACCGCGCTCAGCCGCGCAGGCACCCAGTTCACCAGATCATCCAGCCGCGCCGCAGCCCAGCCAAACTCCGCGTAACGCTCCGTGCGGTAGCCGACCATGCTGTCGGCGGTGTTCACAGCCTTATAGGCCAGCATCCCCGGCAGGCCCGCCACGGCAAACCAGAAAGCGGGCGCCACGACCCCGTCGCTGAAATTCTCCGCCCCGCTTTCAATGGCCGAACGCGCCACGGCGGGGCTGTCCATTGCAGACACATCCCGCCCCACAATCCGCGCCACGGCGCGGCGTCCGTCGCCAAGGCTCACCCGCAACGCGTCCGCCACGTCGCGCACATGGTCCACCAAGCTGCGCTGCGCCAGCAAAATCGCAGCCAGCAAAATCTGCCACAGCCAGCCCAAAGGCAGCGCCGCGATCACGCCCCCCAGACCCCATGCGCCCAGCACCAGAACCGCCACCATAACGACGCCCTTCGCGCGCCGGTTGCCCGAATTCATCCGCGCCTCCAGCCACGAGATCAAACGGCCAATCAAAACCGCCGGATGCGGCGCGCGATCCCAGAGCCAATTCGGCTCCCCAAACGCCGCGTCCAAGATCATCGCAAACGCCAGCATCACGCCAAAGCCGCCTCAAGCCGGGGCCACATCTCCGGCGCAGGCAGGCCCAGCCGAACCCAGCGATCCGAATAAGGAAACACGCGCGTCCAGATATGCGCCCGCGCCAGCCGCTGCTGAAACGCCGCCGCGTCGCCCACGTCGTAGAGCCCGAACAGGTTTGTGCCGCCCACGACCTCCGCCCCGGAGGCCGCCATCAGCGCATTCAGCCGCGCCGCATCCGCCGCCAGCCGCACCCGTGTGCTGCGCGCCCAGCGTATGTCTTCCAAGGCCCGCGCGCCAATCTCCAAAGCAGGCCCCGACACGGCCCAGGGCCCCAGCCCGTCGCGCAGCTTGGCCGCCATCTCAGGCGCGCATATTGCAAAACCCAGCCGCATCCCGGCCAGCCCCCAGAACTTGCCGAAGCTTTTCAAAACCACGAGGCCACCGGACGCCAAACCCACATGGCTGGCCGCAGGGGTCACGTCGCAAAAGCTCTCGTCAATCACCGCAGGCAGGGCGGGCGCGTCCCACAGCCGTCCGTCCGGGTTGTTGGGATGCACCACCACGCGCAGATCCGCGTCGCCGCCCACAACCTGCCAACCGCAGGCGCGAAACGCCGCCGCGTGCTCATTATAGGTGGGCGCGGGGATCTCCACCCGCCTGCCTGCGAACACAAACGGCATCTGCGCAATCAGGGCTGAGGCCCCCGGCGCCGCGACGATTTCGACCCCCTCGGGCACATTCCAAAACGCGCGGGCCGCATCCAGCAACCGGCTTTGCGCCGCGCGGTCGGGCAGGGCGGTCCACGCCTCAAGACCGACATCGCCCACCGGGTAAGGCACGGGGTTTATCCCCGTCGACAGGTCCAGCCAATCGCAACGTTCGCCGCCAAACTCGGCCACCGCCGCGTCCAGCCCGCCGCCATGGTCGCGGGCGTCACTCATCGGCAGGAAGCGGAGGGTGCCGGGTCACAAAATGCCCCTTCACCCCTTGCGGCCAGGTCTTGTACGGCACTTGGCCCGTCTCGCTTTGGGCATGCAGCGCGGCATACTCAACCACGGCCTGCGCGGCCTCCGGCGTGGGCTCAAACTCACCCAGCGTGTAATTCAGCTTGCCCGCCGCTTGGATCGCCACGTTGCAACTGCGGTTGCATCCCATCAGGCAGGAATGACGCCGGGTGCGCACATCGTCGCGGCCTGAAGCCGCCTGTTCGATCATCTGAGCAAACGCCTCGCCGCTGGTCACGCCGCTGCCGCCCTCAACCCAGTCGTCGCGTTTGCAGGTGTCGCAAATGGTGATCATGCTTGTCATGGCGGTCCTCGGAAAGGGGGTGTTGTCAGGCGTCGAGAAACCCATGAAACGGATTCTCACCCGCAACGCAAGACGCAGGACACAGGCAGCGATTCACACTTTGTTAAGAGTATGCGCGCAAGTTGGTTTCGTTCAGTAGGGGGAGTGTACCGGCCATAACCGTTAATGGAGGTCGGACGTTCTATGAAAGTGCTCATTGTAGAGAATGATCCGAACCGCGGTCGGGTCTGGCGCAGCCATATCGCTCGGCTGGGTGCGTTGGTTGCCGTGGTCGCGGGCCAGTCGGAGGCCGTCGACGCATTAAGCTGCGACAGCTATGATATCGTGATCCTCAATCTCGATCTGGGGGAAGGCAGTGCCATGGCGGTGGCGGATTACGCCAGCTACCGCAGGCCGGATTGCAAGGTGATTTTCGTGACCGCGAAGAGCTTCTTCTCGGACGGGTCTATCTTTTCCTACATGTCCAACGCCTGCGCCCTCATCCCCGCCGCCATGCCCCCCGAGGACATGGCCGCC
>CAYXIZ010000186.1:0-4734 GCA_964465485.1 uncultured Rhodobacterales bacterium
GGCAGGCGAATGTCGCGGGCCAGATCCATCACATCCGACATGACGGCAGAGGCCGTGGGCCCTTCGCCCGCACCCGCGCCGCGCAGCACGATCTGGCCCACGTGATCGCCCTCAAGCACGATCATATTGGTGCCGCCATCCAGCTGGCCCAGCGGCGAGGTGGCAGGCACGAGGCAGGGCGCCATGGATTGCTCCAGCCCCCGCCCGGTCATTTGGGCAGAGCCCAGGAGCTTGATTTTAAAGCCCATATCGGCGGCGTGGTTGATGTCCTCGATGGTGACATTCTCGATGCCTTCCAGCGCGATGCCGTCGAAATTGACCTGCGTGCCGAACGCAATGGAGGACAGGATGGCCAGCTTATGCGCCGCATCAATGCCGCCCACATCCAGCTGCGGATCGGCTTCGAGATAGCCCAAGCCGTCGGCCTCGGCAAAGACCTCTTCATAGGTGAGACCCGCGCTTTGCATGCGGGTCAGGATGTAGTTGCACGAGCCGTTCATCACCCCCATGACGCGGGTGATCGTGTTGCCCGCAAGCCCTTCGGTGAGCGCCTTGATGACGGGAATGCCGCCCGCGACGGCGGCCTCGAAACGGATGAGCTTATCGTTCTCTTCCGCCAGTTCGGCCAAGGCTTGTCCGTGCATGGCCAGCATCGCTTTATTGGCGGTGACCACGTCCTTGCCTGCCTTTATGGCGGCCTCGGTGGCGGCTTTGGCGGGGCCATCTTCGCCGCCCATGAGTTCGACAAACACGTCGACATCGTCGCGCTCGGCCAGCTTGACCGGGTCGTCTTCCCACGCATAGGCGTCAAGGTTCACCCCGCGATCTTTTGACTTGGAGCGGGCGGAGACGGCGGTGATCACCACCTCGCGACCTGCGCGCGCGCTCAGCAGATCGGCTTTCTGGCGGACGATCTTGACCACACCCGCGCCGACTGTGCCCAGCCCCGCAATTCCAAGACGTAAAGGGTCAGCCATTGGGGGGTCTCCGTTTGGGGCAAGTCAGGGTCGCAGACCTGTTAGCGCTGAATGGGGCGGGGTGCAACGTGGCGCTTATTGCGACAGCCGGGAGGCGTTGCGTGCGCCCGCGCGTTCCAGCCGCAAGCGGTCTGCGCCGTCAAAGACGCTGCGGCCCTGAAGGGCTGCGGCGCGGGCTTTGAGACCCGCCACGCGGGCGGCCAGCGCCTCGGTGTCATCCTCGATGCTGGAGCCTGCATTGGCGCGGGCCAGAAGCTGGTCCAGCGGCTGAAGCCTGGGATAGGGCGCGTCACGGGCGGCGGGGCTGATCGTGCCGTCGATCTCGGGCAGGCCGGAGGCGCAGGCGGCAAGGATCAGGCAAAGGGGCAGGGCAAGGAGGCGCATGGGGCAGGGTCCGGTTCAGCGTGCCTCAACCTAAGGGTTCGGGCCGCGTTGGGCAACCGTGATGGCGGGCCGCTTGGCGGAAACGCTTGAACTGAACGAGCGTTCAGATCAGGATGGCGGGATGGTATATATTGTTTCTGCGCATGGCGCGTAAAACCGGGTCGCATTCAGACATCACCGGGCCTCGGGTCCGGGAGGCGGCGATCCGGCTGTTCACGCGGCAGGGCTATGCCGCCGTGTCGATGCGCCAGATTGCGGCCGAGGTGGGGGTGCAGGCGGGCGCGCTTTACCTCTATACGCCGAACAAGCAGACGCTGCTCTTTGACCTGCTGTTCGAGCAAATGAAGGGCGCGGTGACGGCCTTGCAGGCCGCTGATCTGAAAGGCCCTGCAGACGTGCAGCTGGAAGGCTTTGTGCGCGCGCATCTGCGCTACCATCTGGGTGGGACCAGCGGCAGTTTCATCCCCTATTCCGAGCTGCGCAACCTGACGGCGGCCAATTACGAGAAGGTCGAGGTGATGCGCAGGGTCTATGAGGCGGCGTTGGAAGAGATCGTCGTGGCGGGGGCCAAATCAGGCCAGTTCGCGGTGGAAGACAGCAAGCTGACGACGCTGGTGCTGATCTCGATCCTGAACGGCGTGCTGACATGGTACCGGCCCGGCGGGCGGGTCAAGCTGGACGCCGTGGAGGCGCATTACGTTGATATCATTGGGAAAGTCGTGAAATCCGCGCGGGAGGCTGCCCCGGCGGAGTAGCGCGGCCCCTTATGTGGTAGGGACCGCGCGAGATATTACAGATCGGCGTAGATCGGGAATTGGCCGCAAAGCGTCAGCACCTCGGCTTTGACCTTGGCCTCGACGGCCGCGTTGCCGTCTTCGCCGTTTTCAGCCAGCCCGTTCATCACCTCGACGATCCAATCGCCGATTTGGCGGAACTCCGGCTCGGAAAACCCGCGCGTGGTGCCTGCAGGCGAGCCCAGACGCAGGCCCGAGGTGATCATCGGCTTTTCGGTGTCAAACGGGATGCCGTTCTTGTTGCAGGTGATATGCGCGCGGCCCAAAGCTTTCTCGGCGGCGTTGCCTTTGACCCCTTTGGGGCGCAGGTCGACCAGCATCACATGGGTGTCCGTGCCGCCCGTGACGATGTTCAGCCCGCCCTTGATCAGCTGATCGGACAGCGCCTGCGCGTTCTTGATCACTTGGGTCTGGTAGTCTTTGAAACCGGGCTCCAGCGCCTCGCCAAAGGCCACGGCCTTGGCGGCGATGACATGCATCAAAGGGCCGCCTTGGATGCCGGGGAAGATGGCGGAGTTGAACTTTTTGGCCAATGCTTCGTCATTGGTCAGGATCATGCCGCCGCGCGGGCCGCGCAGGGTTTTATGCGTGGTCGTGGTGGCCACATGCACATGCGGGAAGGGCGAGGGGTAGACGCCCGCCGCGATCAGCCCTGCGAAATGCGCCACATCGGCCAGCACGTAAGCGCCCACCTTGTCGGCAATGGCGCGGAATTTTGCAAAATCCAACTGGCGCGGAATGGCGGAGCCGCCTGCGATGATCATCTGTGGCTTATGTTCAAGGGCGAGGGCTTCGAGCTGGTCGTAATCCACGTCCAGCGTGTCTTCGCGCACACCGTATTGCACCGCGTTGAACCATTTGCCCGACTGGTTCGGCTTGGCCCCGTGGGTCAGGTGGCCGCCCGCATCAAGGCTCATGCCCAGAATGGTGTCGCCGGGCTGCAAGAGCGCTTGGAACACACCTTGGTTGGCCTGTGAGCCGGAGTTCGGCTGCACGTTGGCAAAGCCGCAGTCAAACAGCTTGCAGGCGCGCTCAATGGCCAGATTTTCGGCCACGTCCACATACTGACAGCCGCCATAGTAGCGCCGCCCCGGATAGCCTTCGGCGTATTTATTGGTCATCACCGAGCCCTGCGCCTGCATGACGGCCTTGGAGACGATGTTCTCGGAGGCAATCAGCTCGATCTCCTCGCGCTGGCGGCCAAGCTCGGAGGTGATGGAGCCAAAGAGCTCCGGGTCGCGCTCGGAGAGCTCTTGGGTGAAAAATCCGGTGTCACGATGTGAGGCGTTCATGGGGCAGCTCCTTATAGGGTCACGCGATAGTGTCTCTGGCGATCTTGCGCCTCCCATAAGCTGAAATGCGGAGCCGGTGAAGCAGTTATTACGACGCAGGCCAGTGCAATTGCGGCAGTGCTTCACGAATTGCACGGATCGCGCCGGGGCATCTCAGGTCTTGTGTTTTGGGTCTATGGGCGCAATCAATTGACCGAGGGAGCTGCCAAACCATGTCCAAGATTGAGAAAATTGCCTTTTTGGCCTCCGACACCCATGTCGCCGAGGACGCGTTGCGGGCGCTGAAATCGCGCTATGGCCATGTCCCGGCTGAAGAGGCGGACGTGATCGTGGCCTTGGGTGGCGACGGGTTCATGCTGCAAACGCTGCAATCGACGCAAAGCCTCGATACGCCGGTCTATGGCATGAATCGCGGCACGGTCGGCTTCTTGATGAACGAATTCAACGACACCGGGTTGACCGCGCGGCTGGCCGATGCCGAAGAGGAAAAGATCAACCCGTTGCGCATGGAGGCCGAATGCGAAGACGGCACCACGCGCACCGCGCTGGCGATCAACGAAGTGTCCTTGCTGCGGGCGGGGTCGCAGGCGGCACGGCTGAAAATTTCTGTCGACGGGCGCGAGCGCATGGCGGAGCTGATCTGCGACGGGGCGCTGGTCTCTACGCCTGCCGGATCGACCGCCTATAACTATTCCGCGCATGGCCCGATCCTGCCTATTGGCTCGGATGTGCTGGCGCTGACGGCCATGTCGGCGTTCAGGCCAAGGCGCTGGCGCGGCGCGTTGCTGCCCAAATCCGCGAAAGTGCGCTTTGATGTGCTGCACCCCGAAAAGCGCCCGGTGATGGCGGACGCGGATGGGCGCTCGGCCGGGAATGTGCTGTCGGTCGAGATCATGTCGGACCCGTCGGTGACCCACCGCATCCTGTTTGACCCCGGCCACGGGCTGGAAGAACGGCTGATCCGCGAGCAATTTGTGTAAAGGGCTCTGGCGGCCCATTCCAAGATAGTTTAATATTAAACTACTTTTGAAAAGGGAGAATTATGTCGGGCGATGAGAGCGATACAGCCGCAGAAACACGGCGTCAGAAACAGCGGCAATCGGCGCTGGACTACCACCAGTTCCCTAAGCCCGGTAAGCTGGAAATCCGCGCGACAAAACCCTTGGCCAATGGCCGCGACCTGGCGCGGGCCTATTCGCCGGGCGTCGCTGAGGCCTGCCTTGAGATCAAAGCGGATGCGGCGACGGCGCGCGATTATACCTCGCGCGGCAATCTGGTGGCGGTGGT
>CAYXIZ010000187.1:0-4702 GCA_964465485.1 uncultured Rhodobacterales bacterium
AAGGGCGGCATTATGCTGAGCATTGAGGATGACGGGCCCGGCATTCCTGAGGACGATCGCCGGGAGGCGCTCAGCTCGGGCGGGCGGCTGGACAGCTCCAAACCCGGCACGGGGCTTGGGCTGGCGATTGCGCTGGATCTACTGAATGCCTATGGGGCGGAGTTGCGGCTGGCCACGTCCACCGGGCTTGGGGGCTTGAGCGCTGAGGTGTTCATCCCCAACAAGCTGATCCGCAACCAGCCCGACACCCCGATTGCGCTGGGCGCGTTTCAGCTGGCCCCTGCCACCTGACCGCTTGCAGCAGCGCGGATTTTGCCGCAGATTTGCACGCCAGAGACCGGAGCCAGACGCGCGCCCGGTGATCCATTCGCGAGCGCCATGACCCTGCCTATTCGGATAGTGACTGTCACCTATAACAGCGCGGGCGTGATTGCTGCTTTGTTGGGCAGCGTGCCTGACGGGGTCGAGGTCGTGGTGGTCGACAATGCCAGCAGCGATGACAGCGCCGCCATTGCGGAGCGCCATGGTGCTACGGTGATCCGGGCGGCGCAAAACCACGGATTTGGCAGCGCGTGCAATCTTGGCGCGGAGGGCAATGAGCGGGGTTTTGTGTTTTTCGTCAATCCCGACGCGGTGCTGGAAGAGGGCTGCTGTGCTGCACTACTGGCCGCGGCAGAGCGGCATCCAGAGGCAGGCGCGATGAACCCGGCGATCCTTGAGCCTGATGGCGGGTTTGCGATGAAACGGCGCTCTTGCCTGCTGGACCCGAGCGACTGGACGCCGCGCGATCTGGCCGTGGCGGGCAGCAGCGCGCAGGTCAATATTCTGCACGGGGCTGCGCTGTTTTGCAGGCAAGAGGCGTTTGAGCAGGTTGGCGGGTTTGACGACCGGATATTTCTCTATCACGAGGATGATGATCTGAGCCTGCGGCTGCGTCAGGCGGGCTGGACCTTGCGGCTGGAACATGAGGCCGCCGTGCGCCATATCGGCAGCGGGTCCACGGGATATTCCAAAGCCTCGGTGCGGGCCAAGGCGCGCGCGATTGCGCAATCGCGGCTCTATGTGGAACAAAAACATGCCCGGCCCCGGCCTTATCTTGGGGCCTATATCAGGGCTTTGGGGAAGCTGGCCTCGCCGCTCGCATGGCTGTCTGGGCGCAAGCGCACGCAGGCGATTGGGTATGTGCAAGGCGTCGCGGGTTATGACGCGAAGGCCTATGGCACCCGGTAGCCTTGCCCGGTTTGCGGGCTACCATTTTGCGTGCGGGCTGCTAGTGTTTTGGCGATGAGCACGCCTGTTTCCTCCATCCGCAATCTTGGCCCGGCCATGGAACAGAGCTTGGCCGAGGTGGGCATCACCAGCGCCGAGGCGCTGCGCGAGATCGGCGCAGATGCGGCCTATGCCAAGCTGTTGGAGGGCGGGACGCGCCCGCATTTCATCGGCTATTACGTGCTGCATATGGGGTTACAGGGCCGCCCGTGGAATGATTGCAAAGGGGCGGAAAAGGCCGCGTTGCGCAAGAGATTTGATGCGCTGAAGGCCGCGCATTTTGACGACGGCTTGTCTTCGATCGAACGGGAGCTGGATGCGGTTGGCGTGGGGCGCAAGCGATGAGCGATCTGCCCGCGCGCGCCGCTTTGGAGGCGGATTTGGACCGGTTGGACCGGATCGCGGTGCGGATGGATGCGCTGCTGCGCATTCCCGGCACGCGGCTGTCGCTGGGGCTGGACAGTGTTTTGGGGCTGGTGCCGGTGATCGGCGACACGCTGGCCTTGGCCCCGTCGATCTACGTGTTGGCGGAGGCGAAACGGCTCGGAGCCTCGCCGCATGCGCTGGGGCGGATGGGGTTCAATGTCGGGATTGACTACGTCGTGGGGTTGGTGCCGCTTTTGGGGGACCTGTTCGATTTCGGCTGGAAGGCCAATATCCGCAACACCAAGATATTGCGCGAGGAGCTGGGCAAAGAAAAAGCCGCCCTGCCCGAGTGAACCCCAGAACAGAGCGGCCTTTAAGGTCGTTCAAAGGCGTTTAGCCAACCAGTTCGAGACCGGAGAAGAAAAACGCGATTTCTTCGGCAGCGGTTTCAGGCGCGTCGGAGCCGTGGACGGAGTTCTCGCCGATGGAGAGCGCGAATTCCTTGCGGATGGTGCCGTCTGCGGCCTCTGCCGGGTTGGTGGCACCCATGACTTCGCGGTTTTTCGCGATGGCGTCTTCGCCTTCCAGAACCTGCACAACGATTGGTTCAGAGATCATAAACTCGCAGAGCTCGTCGAAGAAGGGACGCTCAGCATGCACACCGTAGAAGGTCTGGGCTTGGGCCAGCGTCAGCTGGATGCGCTTGGAGGCGACGATGCGCAGGCCGGCTTCCTCGAATTTGGCGGCGATCTGGCCGGTGAGGTTGCGCTTGGTGGCGTCGGGTTTGATGATCGAGAAGGTGCGTTGAACGGCCATGGGAAGGCTCCTTTGCGTGTGAATTTGGCGCGGACCTAGCATGGGGCTTCGCGCTTGGAAAGCGCTTGATTGAACCGTGATTGACTTGCGCTACTGCATGGGCGACACGCACCCCATGTTACGCATGACTGACCTCCGCTACGCCGTTGAAGGCCGCACCCTGCTTGAGGGCGCGACCGCCACCATTCCCACGGGCCATAAGGTCGGCCTGATCGGCCGCAACGGCGCGGGCAAAACCACGCTGTTCAAGCTGATCCGGGGGGAGTTGGTGCTGGAAAGCGGCACGATCACCCTGCCCGACCGCGCCCGCATTGGCGGCATCGCCCAAGAGGTGCCGAGCAACGAAGTGTCATTGATAAACACGGTGCTGGCCGCAGATCTGGAGCGCGCGGCGCTATTGGAAGAAGCCGATACAGCGACAGACCCCGGCCGCATTGCCGAGGTGCAAACCCGGCTGAGCGACATTGACGCGTGGTCGGCGGAGGCGCGGGCCGCGTCGATCCTCGCGGGTTTGGGCTTCACGCCTGAGGAGCAATTGCAGCCCTGCTCCGCCTTCTCGGGCGGGTGGCGGATGCGGGTGGCATTGGCCGCCGTGCTGTTTTCGGCCCCGGATTATCTGCTGCTGGATGAGCCGACGAACTATCTTGATCTGGAAGGCGCGCTCTGGCTGGAGAATTACCTGACGCGCTACCCGCATACGGTGATCATTATCTCCCATGACCGGGCGCTGCTGAACCGCTCGGTGAACGCGATCCTGCATCTCGAAGACAAGCAGCTGACTTACTACACCGGGCCCTATGACCAGTTTGCCCGGCAACGTGCGGCGAAACGTGCGGTGCAGGCGGCGGCGGCCAAGAAGCAGGACCTCAAGCGCGAGCATTTGCAGGCCTTTGTGGACCGGTTCAAGGCGAAGGCGTCCAAGGCCAAACAGGCGCAATCGCGCGTGAAGATGCTTGAGAAGATGGAGACAATAACCGCGCCCGAGGACGCGGCGCGGGTGGTGTTTACCTTCCCGAAGCCTGAGGAGCTGTCGCCTCCGATTATCAACACCGAAAGCGTGTCGGTGGGGTATGATGGCAAGGCGATCCTGAGCCAGTTGAACCTGCGGATCGACCAGGACGACCGGATTGCGCTGCTGGGGCGCAATGGCGAGGGCAAATCGACCTTGGCCAAGCTGCTCTCGGAGCGGCTGGAGCCGATGGGGGGGCGGATGACCTCGTCGAACAAGCTGCGGGTTGGGTTTTTCGCGCAGCATCAGGTGGATGAGCTGCATATTGACGAGACCCCTTTGGAGCATCTGATCCGCGAGCGGGCCAATGAAGGGCAGGCGAAACTGCGCGCGCGGCTGGCCTCTTTTGGGCTGGGGGCGGATCAGGCGGACACAGAGGTGGGGCGTCTGTCGGGCGGGCAGAAGGCGCGGCTGTCGCTGCTCTTGGCCACGCTCCCTGCCCCGCATTTGCTGATCCTCGACGAGCCGACCAACCACCTTGATATCGAGAGCCGGGAGGCGCTGGTGGAGGCGCTGACGCGTTACTCTGGCGCGGTCATTCTGGTGAGCCACGACATGCATTTGCTCAGCCTTGTGGCGGATCGCTTGTGGCTGGTCAAAGACGGGCGCGTGACGCCTTACACGGATGATCTTGAGGCCTATCGCAAGCTGCTGCTGGCCCCTCCCGATAAGGACAAATCGGGCAAGAAGATCGAACGGCCCAAGAAAAAGGTCGCGTCGCGGGATGAGATCTTGGCGATGCGCGCGGAGGTGCGGCAATGCGAGGCGCGGGTCGAAAAGATTGCGGGCATGCAGGAAGAACTGGCCAAACGGCTGGCGGACCCGAAGATTTACGAAGACCAGAACGCGGCCAAGCGGGATGTGTATCAGAAGAAATATTCCGAAGTCATGGAGGCCATGGACCGCGCGGAGGCGATGTGGCTGAAGGCCCAGAGCAAGCTGGAAAAGGCGGAGAAATAGCATGGAGCTGACGCTGGCGATCACCGCGTTTTTCACCCTGTTTGTGGTGATTGACCCGATTGGGCTGGCCCCGATTTTTGTGGCTATGACGACCGGCATGTCGCAGCGCCAGCGGCTGGCGATTGCCACGCGGGCCTGCATTGTGTCGGCGGTGATCCTGACGGTGTTTGGCCTGGCCGGTCAGGCGATTTTGGATTTCATCGGCATCTCGCTGGCGGCGTTTCGGATCTCGGGCGGGATTTTGTTGTTCATCACCGCTTTGGACATGCTCTTTGAGCGCCG
>CAYXIZ010000188.1:0-4593 GCA_964465485.1 uncultured Rhodobacterales bacterium
ACGATCCAGCGGCGCGTCGGGTCCTTGCCCTCGACCTCGGCGCTTTCCTCGCCCAGCCAGCCATAGGTGGGCCGCGCCTCCATCAGCATCTCGCGGATGATCTCTTCGGCGGCGGTGTCGGCTTTCGACACAAAATCCCCAGCCCCTTTCATGGAGACCTGCAGGTTCTCCACCTCGCGAAAATCCTTTGCCAGACTGCGCCCAGCGGCAAAGGCGGCCTTGACCATAATATTGAGATTTGCGCTGCCTTGCATCGGATCTGCTCCACGGGTTGAGATCAGCGTGACCCATAGCCCCAGCGGGCGGCCATGCCAAGCCCCCGCGCGCGCAGCTTTCCCGCGTGACTTTGCGGCGCAGCGCTCCTAGCGTCGCGTCATGACCGATTTCATCGCCGCAAGACAGGCCGACCGCCCCTCGCTTGGCATCCTACTGATGCTGGGCTTTTGCGTGCTGGCGCCCATGGGCGACGCGCTGGCCAAGGCCGTGGGCGACACGATCCCGCTGGGCATGTTGCTGCTGACGCGCTTTGGCATGCAGGTGGCGCTGCTGATCCCGCTGGTGGTCTTCACCGCCCGCAGCTTCGCCATGAGCCCGCGCGTCATCAAGCTGATCCTGCTCAGGACCGTGCTTCACATGCTGGGCATCGGGGCCATGTTCACCGCCCTGCGCTTCATGCCGCTGGCCGACACGGTGGCCATCGCCTTCGTCATGCCCTTCATCATGCTGCTTTTGGGCAAATACATCCTGCATGAAGAGGTCGGCCCCCGCCGCCTGATCGCCTGCACCGTGGGCTTTGTTGGCACGCTTCTGGTGATCCAGCCCAGCTTTGCCGAAGTGGGCGCGCTGGCGCTCTTGCCGCTCTTTGTGGCCGTGGTTTTCTCGCTCTTCATGCTGGTCACACGACAAGTCGCCAAGGATGTGGACCCGATCGCCATGCAGGCGGTCTCCGGCATGATGGCCTGCGCCATTCTGGGCCTGCTCTATCTGGCCTTCGGAGGGATCGCATGGGGCGCGCTGACGCTGGTCAGCCCGTCCGGCGCGGATCTCTGGATGCTCGGGTTGATCGGCATTTTGGGCACGTTCGCGCATCTGCTGATGAGCTGGAGCCTGCGCTTCGCCCCCTCCGCCACGCTGGCCCCCATGCAATACCTGGAGATCCCCGTGGCCACGCTGATCGGCTTTCTCGCCTTCCGCGAATTCCCCAACGGTCTGGCGCAGCTTGGCATCGCCATCACCATCGGCGCAGGGCTCTACATCATCTGGCGAGAGCAGAAGACCGCGCGTCTCTAACGGCTATTCCGTGCGAATGGTCGCCCCCGCGGCGGTGACATAGCGGGTGGTCAGCTCGCCGCGGGCGCGCTTATAGGCGAAGACCTCCTCGCGCGGGGTCCAGTTGTAGCGGGTGTCGGCGCGCACGTCGTCCCAGACCAGCACCCCGCCCTTGCGCCACGGGTCAAGCACCAGCCCGTCATACATATCCGCCCCGGCAGCGCTGACGATCACGGTGGAATGCTCCAGCCGCCAATTGTCGAAATTGGCAATCGCGCGGTGCAGGTCCAGCGTCTGGAAATTCTCCTGACCCAGCCGGGTCTCCATGTCTTGGGCCCAGTGCCAGCACAGCCCGCGCGGCTTGGTGCCGTTATTGACCTTGATGTTGTGAATAATGGGCCCGTCGGTGATCTGATATTCGCGGCGCAATTGCGCGGTGTAGCTATAGGCAATCCGCGCCGCGCGGGCGGCCTCCTCCGGATCGACATTCGCGCCGAGCCCCATGATTTTCTGGGTCAGCGCCGCCACATCAGCTTGCTGAGCTTGTTGCGCCTGCACATTCAGCCCCGCGCCCCCGTCTGACCGCGGCCCGCCGCAGGCCGCCAATGCCGCCACCAAAACCAGCGCCACCAATGCTCTCAAACCCATCGCCTCACGTCCCTTTTTTGCTTTGCCCACGCCTAGCGCGCCGCCAGCCCCTTGTCGAGACATGCGCGCCGAGATCTCCGATCACAGCCACGCGATTTGCCTTCCCGGTCGCCCGTTTCTCTGCCACCATCGCGTGCATGACACAGCTAATGACCCGCTCCGGCACCCCCGCCTCGCCCCTTTGTTTCGGAACCATGCAGTTTGGCTCCACCGCCGATCACGCGGCCTCAAAGGCGCTTTACGCCGCCTGCCGCGCCGCAGGGCTGAACTTCTTTGACACGGCCTACGCCTATAATGACGGCGCGTCGGAACGGTTTCTGGGGGAGTTCGCCGCCGATGAGCTGGATGACGTGATCCTTGCCTCGAAAATCTCCTTCGACGCGCCACATACAGCCGCAAATGTCCGGGCCAGTGTCGCCACCTCGCTGGACAGGCTGGGCATGGAGAGCGTCGATCTGATGTATCTGCACCGCTGGGACGATGACACCCCGCTGGAAGAGACATTCGAGGCGCTTGCCTCCCTGAAAGCCGACGGCGCGTTTCGCTATGTCGGCCTGTCCAATTTCGCCGCCTGGCAGGTGGTCAAAGCCTGCAACGTGGCGGCACAGTTCGAGCTGAAAATCGACGTGCTGCAACCGATGTATAACCTGGTCAAACGGCAGGCGGAGGTCGAGATTATCCCCGCCTGCGCAGATCAAGACGTGGCCGTGGTGCCCTATTCGCCGCTGGGCGGCGGGCTGCTGACGGGCAAATACGCGGCAGGCGCAGGGGGTCGGTTGAAAGACGTGGAAATGTACACCAAGCGCTACGATGTCGACTGGATGCACGACGCCGCCGCCCGCCTGCCCGACATCGCCAAAGCGCATGGCACGCAGGCCGCCACGCTGGCCGTCGCATGGGTCGCACATAATCCGGGGATCGCCGCCCCGATCATCTCCGCCCGCTCGGTGGCGCAATTGCAGCCCTCGCTGGCGGCACTGGACTTCAAGATGAGCGACGCGCTCTATGCGGAGATGACCGCGCTCACCCCCACGCCCCCCCCCGCCACAGACCGGCTTGAGGAGGCGTGAGCGATATCCTGATTATCGGCGGCGGCGTCGCGGGCCTGTCCGCCGCCGCCGCCCTCGCGCCCTTGGGCGATGTGGTGCTGCTGGAGGCCGAGGCGCAGCTTGGCTACCACGCCACCGGGCGCTCGGCAGCGATGTTTCTGTGCGACTATGGCAATGAGGTCGTCCGCGCGCTGAACTATGCCTCAAACGCCTATCTGGAGGAGGCAGGCCTCCTGACCCCACGCGCCATGATGCTGCTGGCCCGCGCTGATCAACGGCAGGCCTTCACGGACGAGCATCGCGACTTCAACATGGAGGTGATCTCCATCCCCGAGGCGCAACAGAAATTCCCGATCCTGAACCCCGACACGGTCGGGTTTGTCGGCTACCGGGAAGGGATTTTCGACCTCGACACCGACCTTATGGTGCAAGGGTTCGTGCGGCGCGCCACCGCGCAGGGCGCGCGGATCGTAAAAGGCGCGCGGGCGGAGCAGATCACAAAAACCGCGCAAGGCTGGCGCGTGCAGGCAGGAGGTGAAAGCTTTGACACAAGCCTGCTGGTCAACGCGGCGGGTGCATGGGCCGACGAGGTCGCAAAACTGGCAGGCGTAACGCCCTTGGCCATCCAACCCTACCGCCGCTCCTTCGCGCAACTGGCCGCACCGCAAGGCTTTGACACCACCGACTGGCCCTTCGTGGACGGTGTCCAGGAGGCCTGGTATGCCAAACCCTCCGCCGGGAAATGGCTGGTCTCCCCCTCAGAGGAACATGCGATGGCCCCCTGCGACGCCTATGCCGACGACATGGTGCTGGCCGAAGGGCTGGCCCGCTACCAGGAACTGGTTACCACCCCCGTCACCCGTCCGGAGGTCACATGGGCAGGCCTGCGCAGCTTTGCGCCTGACCGCGCGCTGGTTCTGGGCCGCGATGCGCAAGTGCCGGATTTCATCTGGTGTGCGGGTCAAGGCGGCTACGGTTTCCAGACCGCGCCCGCCGCCAGCGCGCTTTTGGCCGACCTGATCGCAGAGCGCGCGCCCGCGCTGGACCCGGCCACGCTCAAAGCCCTATCGCCGTCCCGTTTTGGCTAAAACATTGATTTAACGCGCAAGACAGCCTATCTGAGACGCCATGATGGTCAGTGATCCGCATAGCAGGCTGAAGGGCAAACCTGCCCCCAGCGACCTCGGCCCCAGCCGCCTCAGCCCCCGGCAACGCGCCCGGCTGCGCCTTGAGCGCCAATTCGACGCGATAGGCCGTCAGATCCCCGCGATCAACCGCCCGCTGGCCACAATTCGCGCCCGTGGCTGGTGGATCATACGGCTGCCCATCGCGCTTTTGTTCATCGCAGGCGGTCTTCTGGCGATCCTGCCCTTTCTGGGGCTCTGGATGCTGCCTGTGGGCTTGCTGCTCTTGGCCGTGGACCTGCCGCTGCTGCGCGCGCCGCTGTCCAACGCCATGATCCGCACCCGCCGCCGCTATGAGATCTGGCGCCGCACCCGCCGCAAGAACCGCCGCTAACCCCCATCATTGCTTCAAAAATACTCCGGGGAGTTTGAGGGGCAGAGCCCCTCATGGAGGGGGAGTTTGAGGGGCAGCGCCCCTCATTCAAATATCATGCGTGCGCAGC
>CAYXIZ010000189.1:0-4585 GCA_964465485.1 uncultured Rhodobacterales bacterium
CCATCAGCGCGTTATACAGGATTTGCTTGCCACCCGTACCGACGCTGACCTGCGCGGGCGTGTAATCCAGCCCGTTGTCGCGCTTGAACTTGGCGCAGATCGCCTGTTTCAGCTCCGCGATGCCGTCCACGCCTGTGTATTTGGTCTTGCCCTCGGCGATGGCTTTGACGGCCGCGTCCTTGATGTTCTGCGGCGTGTCGAAATCCGGCTCGCCCGCGCCCAGCCCGATCACGTCCTTGCCGGCGGCTTTCAGCTCGGCGGCTTTTTGGGTGACGGCGATGGTCGGGGACGGCTTTACGCGGGACAGGGTGCCAGACAGGAAGGACTCAGACAGGAAGGACATGGGCGCGCCTCATCAGGTTGCATGCAAACACTCAGGCTTTTAGGGAGGGAGGGCGGCGCTCGCAAGCGTCAAACACCCCAAAGGAGTGGATGGATGAGCGATCACGACGAGACCTATTTCGGAAATGAAAGCGCGACCTTCGGCGACCGGGTGACCGCCGCGCGCGAGGCCGCCGCGCTGAGCGAGGCCAGCTTTGCCCGCAAACTGGGCGTGAAGCTGAAAACGGTGCAGTCCTGGGAGCAGGATCTGGGCGAGCCGCGCGCGAATAAATTGCAGATGATGGCGGGGATGCTGAATGTCTCCATGCGCTGGCTGTTGACGGGCGAGGGCGACGGCCCGGTTATATTGAGCGAAGCGGAGCCCGTGCCGGGCGATCTGGCCGAACTGCTGGCCGATCTGCGGCGCAGCCGGGCGGATATGAAGAAGATGACCGACAATCTGGCGCGGATGGAAGCCCGCGTCCAATCCATGGTGGCGAAAACCTGATGCGCGAAGAACCCCGCCACGACGAGCCGCGCGACACACGGGTGCGGCGCTTGAAACTGCGCTCCATGCGGCGCGGCATCAAGGAGATGGACCTGATCCTTGGCGGTTTTGCCCAAGCAGGCCTGCCTGATCTGGATGACGCAGAGCTTGCGCTATACGATGAGATGCTCAGCGAGAATGACCATGATCTTTACGCCTGGGCCTCTGGGCAGGCGGAGGCCCCGGAGCGCTTCGCGGCCCTGATGGCCCATGTGGTGGGCTCGGTGAAGCTGGGCCGTTAACCGCTTGTTATCAAAGTTTTTTAAAATACGCGGCGTCGTTTAACCGATTGTTCAAAGGTTGCCGTCTATCTCTGTCTCCAACGCAAGCACATGCCGCTGATTGGCCACGGAGAGACAGATGAGTATTCAGGAACGCTTTTTGAAAACGGACGCCCGCGATTTTATGACCGGGTATCTTGAAAGCCTCGCTCTGCTGGAGCGGTTGCACCGCCTGTTGCTCGACGTGATCAAGGATGAATTTGAGCGTCTGGGCATTCTCGACATCAACGCCGTCCAGGCGCTGCTGCTGTTCAACATCTCCGACAATGAGGTCACCGCAGGCGAGTTGAAATCGCGCGGCTATTATCAGGGCTCGAACGTGTCCTACAACCTCAAGAAACTGGTCGAGATGGGCTATATGCACCACCAGCGCTGCGAGATTGACCGCCGTTCCGTGCGGGTGAAGCTGACGCCCAAAGGCCGGGAGGTGCGTGACAACGTGGCCGACCTGTTTGCCCGCCACGCCGAAGGGATCGAAAGCAACGGGCTTCTGGGCCGCGACGGGGTGCAGGATATCAACAGCTCCCTGCGCCGGATGGAGCGGTATTGGAGCGACCAGATCCGCTACATTTACTAGCGCCAGATTTACTCGTGCCAGAGTGCCGAAATTTCCTGAGTTTCAGATTGTCCTGAGTACTGAGCTGTCCTGAATGTCAGCTGTATTGAGTGCCAGCTATATTGAGTGCCAGACGTTTTCCGTGTTCCGAGTGCCGGAGTAAACCAGTGATTAACGAGTGTCTGGGGCCTGCTTCGCGCGGGCCTCAGCCTCGTTGAGCTGCCGCTTGACCACACGCGCGCGCCACAGCGACAGGGCCACGATCACCGCCATCAACAGCAGCGAAATCGCATAGGCCGACAGCACGGCGCCTGCGTATTTTCCAAGATCAGGCATCATGACGCGGCCCTTTCACGGGCCAGCAGGGCTTGCAGGCGACGGGCGCGGATCTCCGTGCGGGTGCGCAGCAGGACCAGCACGATGAACATTAGACCAAAGCCCAGCATCGAAATGGCCAGCGGGTAGAAGAACACATCCGCAACCGTGCGGCCTCCGGTGGCGACGGGCACGGAGGTGCCCTGATGCAGGCCCTGGTTCCAGAAATTCACCGCATAGCGGCTCAGCAGCGCAAAGACGGAGCCGACAAGGCAAAGCACGGACGTGAGATCCGCGGCAGTGTCCTGCGTCTCGACGGCCTGCCAGAGCGCGATATAGCCGAGATAGAAGAGAAACAGGATCAGGAAGGAGGTCAGACGCGGATCCCAGGCCCAATAGGTGCCCCACATGGGCTCTCCCCAAATGCCGCCGGTGATTAGCGCGATCAGCGTCATGACCAGCCCGACCGGGGCCGCCGCGCGGGCCAGCAGCGCAGAGACATGGTGGCGGCGGATAAGCCAGACCAGCGAGGTTACCAGCATCATCAACCACGCATTGATCGCCATGAGGGCGGAAGGCACATGCAGGTAGATGATTTTGACGGTGGAGCCTTGCCGGAAATCATCAGGCGTAAAGAAGAACCCCCAGATCAGCCCGGTGCCGACACTGAGCACCGCAAGCGCTGTCAGCCAAGGCAAAAGCCAGCGCGTGGTGCGCATGAATTGCGCGGGGTTTGCGTATTTCCAGATCGACATGGCCGCTACCTATGTGACCCCTGCACGTGCTGCAATAGGGGGCACGGAAATGTCAGGGTTGGGCGCGGGCAATCGGGCGGCGTGTCTGGATATTTTTGAACATGGAAAGGTGGGAGGCGTGGCGCGTTGGGTCATCGCAGGTTCATCCTCAGCGCGGCGGCGGAGGCGAAGGGCATCAGCGCGATGGTGCCCGCGGTGATGCCTGCCATCAGGAGGAGCGGCGTGGTGGCGTTGAGCCCTTCCGCGCCACGCCTTGCGGCCTCCGCTCCGAAAAGCAGCGTGGGCATATAGAGTGGCAGAACGAGGAGGGAGATCAGGAGCCCTCCGCGCTTCAGGCCGACGGTGAGGGCGGCACCGAATGTGCCAATGACCGAGAGTGCCGGCGTGCCAAGCGCGAGCCCCGCAACGAGCCATGGCGTGGCTTGCGGGGGCAGGTTCAAAAGCAGGCCCAGCGGGGCTGCGGCAAGGGTCAGCGGCAGGCCGGTGGTCAGCCAATGGGCCAGCGCCTTGACGGAAGCGATCCCTTCGAGCGGCAGGGGCGAGGTGGCCAGCAGATCAAGCGTGCCGTCCTCGGCGTCGAGCTGAAAGATACGGTCGAGCGACAAGAGGCACGCGAGGAGCGCGCCGACCCAGAGGATGCCGGGGGCGATCTTGGCCAAAGTGGCGGGCGCGGGGCCGACGCCGAAAGGCACGAGAACGCAGAGGATCAGGAAGAAGGCGAGGCCCAGACCGAAGCCGCCGCCCGCGCGGATGGCCAGGATGAGGTCGCGGCGCAGGAGCGCGATCATTGGAGCGCCTCGTCAAGGAAGGGGTCGGTGTCGGTTTGCGCGCTGGCGCGAAACGGCGCGATATCGAGCTGGTCCGCGCCCGTCAGCCCAAGATCAATATGCGTGGCGATGATCGCGGCCCCGCCGCCCGCCAGATGCGTACGCACGGCGGCGGCAAATTGCGCCACGGCCCGGCTGTCGAGCGAGACGGTCGGCTCGTCCAGCGCCCAAAGCCTGCGCCCCGTCAGCACCAGCCGCGACAGCGACAGGCGGCGCTTTTGGCCTGCCGACAACGTATGAACGCGGCGGCTCATCAGGGGGGCGAGGTCAAAGCCTGTGATCGCCGGGGTGATCTGCGACGCGCCGAAGACCTGCGCCCAGAAGTGCAGGGTCTCTTCGACGCTCATCTGCGCTTTCAGCCCGTCGGCATGGGCGGCATAGGCGACCTCCTCCGGCGCGAAAGAGGTGCGGCCCGCCATCGGTGGGGTCAGCCCGGCAAGGCAGCGCAGCAGGGTGGTTTTGCCCGACCCGTTTGGCCCGCGCAGGATCAGCGCGCGGCCGGGCGCGAGCTGGAAGCTGAGCTCTGCAATGACCATGCGGTCTCCGCGGGCGCAGGCCAGATGTTCGGCGGTATAGTCCATGTCAGATCGCTTAGCGGATTGACGCGCGACAGGGAAGGGAGCCGGGAAAGCTGCGGTGAAAAGAGCGGCGCGTCACGGTGTTTTGATAGAATGTATGCGATTGTATACAAATTTGCTCTTGATCCGTTTCCCCTCTTGGCTATAGAGCGGGGGCAGTCCTGCCACCATCCTTTGCTCTATCAGGAGACTAGCCAATGACCGTCATCGTCGGACACGATTCCTCCCACACCCGCAAAACGCTGACCGTAGGGAACAAATCCTACGCGTTCTACTCCATCAAGGCCGCAGAGGAGGCGGGTTTGGGGGATTTCTCCAATCTGCCCGCCGCGTTGAAGGTGGTTTTGGAGAACATGTTGCGCTTTGAGGATGGCAAGACGGTGCATGTGGATGACATCAAGGCGT
>CAYXIZ010000190.1:0-4486 GCA_964465485.1 uncultured Rhodobacterales bacterium
CTGCGCCGGTATGTTTTATTTTGCTCTTTGAGGGGCGCTCGCGCCCCTCAGCCGCAAGGGCAGGCTCCCCTGAGGATATTTTGAACATGGAAAGAATGGGGAAGCTTTAGAGGGCGACGCCTTGGCGGCCTGCGAGGTCGGTGAAATATTGCCACGCGACACGGCCTGAGCGGGAGCCGCGTGTTTGTTGCCACTCAATGGCCTCCGCGCGCAATGTTTCCGCGTCGATTTTGACGCCATACGCGGCGCAATAGCCTGTGATCATGGACAAATACTGATCCTGATCGCAGGGGTGGAAGCCCAGCCACAGCCCGAACCGGTCCGACAGGGAGACCTTTTCCTCCACCGCCTCAGAGGGGTTGATCGCGGAGCCGCGCTCGTTTTCGATCATGTCACGCGGCATCAAATGGCGGCGGTTCGAGGTGGCATAGAGGATCACATTCTCGGGCCGGCCTTCAATGCCGCCATCAAGCACCGCCTTGAGCGATTTGTAATGCTCGTCATCATGGCTGAAGCTCAGATCGTCGCAGAAGAGCACGAAACGCTGCTCAGGCGCGCCGCGCAGCAGGCCCAGCAGACGGCCCACGGAAGGCAAGTCTTCGCGTTGCAGCTCAATCAGTTTCAGCGCGTGGGTCTGGCTGACATGGGCGTGGATCGCCTTGACCAGCGAGGATTTCCCCATGCCGCGCGCGCCCCAGAGCAGCGCGTTATTGGCGGCATAGCCTTTGGCAAATTGTTCGGTATTGGCCAGAAGCGTGTCGCGGGACCGCTCGATGCCGATCAGCAGATCAAGCGCCACGCGTTTCACGTCCCGCACGGGCTGCAACCGATCCGGCGCGACATGCCACAGATAGGCCGAGGCCTGCGTAAAGTCCGGAACGGCGCCGGGGGGCGGGGAGACGCGTTCCAGCGCCTCCGCGATGCGGATCAGCGCGTCCTCATTCAAGGCCCGCGATCCTCGGTATGGACCTCGTCTTCGTCCTCGTCATCCTCGTCCCAGAGCCCGTCCTCGCGCAGCTTGGCCTCGCGCTTTTTCTCCACCCGGCCCACGAGGAAAATCGACACCTCGTAGAGCCCGTAAACCACGACAAACAGGATGCCTTGGGTGATCACATCGGGGGGCGTCACCAAAGCGGCCAGCACCAAGATGCCCACCACCGCGTATTTGCGAACCGATTTCAGCCCCTCAGCAGAGACCAGCCCCGCCTTGCCCATCAGCGTCAGCAGCACCGGCAGCTGGAAACACAGCCCAAAGGCCATGATGAATTTCAGAGTGATATCGAGGCTTTCATTGACCTTGCCGAAAAAGGTGATGCGGATGCCGTCGCCGGTTTCAGGCACAATCGCCGCCCCCTCAGGCAGCGCCGTGCCCGCGCCCTGCAACAGGTTCGCAAAGATCGAGGAAACATCCGCAAAGCCCAGAAAAAACGCCATCGCCAGCGGGGTGACCACGAAATGCGCGAAGCTGGCCCCGAGGAAAAACATCAGCGGCGAGGCGATCAGGAAGGGCAGGAACGCGTTCTTTTCCGTGCGGTAGAGCCCCGGTGCAACGAAGCGCCACAGCTGGAAGCCGATCACCGGAAAGGCCAGCGCGAAACCGAACACCATGGAGATGCGAAAGAGCGTAAACAGATATTCCTGCGGCGAGGTATATTGCAGCGTGGGCGACGGGTCGCCGAGATCGCGCAGAGTGGCCTCGATGGGGCCCAGCAGGAATTGCAGGATCGGCTCGGCCACCACGAAGGCCAGCACGATGCCCACGATAAAGGCCCCGACCGCGCGAATGAGGCGCGTGCGCAGCTCGGCCAAATGCTCGATCAGCGGCGCGGCGCTGTCTTCGACCTGATCACTGTCGCTCATGAGGAGGCCTTCTTGGCCGCAGGTTTTTTCGCGGCTGTTTTCTTGGCGGTTTTTGTCTTCGGCTTGGCTTTGGCCTCCGCTTTCTGCTTGGTCTTGGCCTTGGCTTTCGGTTTGGCCTCAGCTGCTGCCGCCTCAGCCTCCGCCGCGCGCTTGGCGGCTTCTTTCTTGGCCGTGGCCTCGTGGATCTTCTTGGCCGTCTCCGCGCGGTCCTTGGCCAGCTTCTCGGTTTCCGAGCCGGGGGTAAATTTCGACGGGTCCACCGCCTTCTTCACCGCATCCAGCCCCATTTTCTTGGGGTTCGTCGCCGCTTTCAGCGTTTTGGACACGTCGGAGACGCCCGCGTCATCGGCCGCCGCCTCCATCGCCGAGCTGAACTCCCGCGCCATGCGTTTGGCTTTGCCGGTGAACTGCCCCAATGTGCGGAACATGCCGGGCAGGTCCTTGGGACCCACCACGATCAGCGCCACCACGCCGACCACCAACATTTCGGTCATGCCGATATCAAACATCCGCGCGGCCCCTTACGATCAGGCTTTGTCTTTGTCGCTCGGGGTGACGTCCTTGGCGGCCTCTGCGGCGCTGTCGGCCACGGTTTCCGCCTCGTCGATTTCCTTGGTGCTGTCATCCACGCCCTTCTTGAAGGCGGTGATGCCCTTGCCGACCTCACCCATCAGCGACGAGATCTTGCCCCGGCCAAAGAGCACCAGAACCACAACCGCGATCAGCAAAAGACCCGGCAATCCAATATTGTTCAGCATGACGCTACTCCTGTCTGGCGCGATGTCGCGCGCGTTCCACTTGGTCAGGTGCCTGTTTACGCTTTTGGCCCGCCTTTCGGAACCCGCAAAAACGCCTCTCACGGCTCTCTTGGGCGCGTTTTGCACCGCGTTTGCGGGATCTTCGCCGTTGCAGCATCCCTCCTGACAGGTTTATGTCAGTTGTGCCGCGCTACAAAGGTCAAACCGAAACAGAATCACAAGGAGTTTCCACATGACCCCCACCCCCGCGCCGCAAATAGCCGAAGTCGTGACCTTTCGCCTGAATGAGGGCGTCAGCGACGCCGACTACCTCGCGTTGAACGAGGCCAGCAAAGACCACATCAGCGCCCTGCCCGGTTTTGTCAGCCGCCAATTGTCCAAATCCGACGACGGGGTCTGGACCGATTACACCCTTTGGGTGAGCGCCGAAGCCGCCCAGGCCCATATGGAGAGTTTCATGTCCCAAGACTTCGCCCCCGCCCTGGTCGGCGCGATCAACGCCGAGACGATGCGTATGCGGCATCAGAAAATCCTCGGATAGGGCCGCCATGCGTCGCACCGACCGCCTCTTTGATCTGGTCCTGATCCTGCGCGACGGGCGGCTGCACCGTGCCGAGGATCTGGCCCGCAGACTTGAGGTCTCGGTGCGCACGATCTACCGCGATATGGACACGCTGGTGCTCTCCGGCGTGCCCGTCGCGGGGGAGCGCGGCATGGGCTACATGATGACCGCGCCGATCACCTTGCCGCCGCTGAACCTGACCCTGACGGAGCTGGAGGCGCTGCATCTGGGCATGGCCGTGGTGGGGGAGGCCGCCGATGACGAGTTGAAAGACGCCGCCCGCACGCTCTCGGCCAAGATCGACGCGGTGCTGCCCGAGGACCGCGCCACCCCGCCCACCGGCTGGGGCTTTGCCGTCTACCCGTTTCAGGACGCCGCCGCAGGGTTTCGGTTCATGCCGCAAATCCGCAAGGCCATCCGCGCCCGCCAGAAGCTGAAGATCGACTATAGCGACGACAGCGGCAACCGCTCCACGCGGGTCATTCGCCCGCTGCAAATGGAATATTGGGGCCGGGTCTGGACCGCCTCCTGCTGGTGCGAGCTGCGCGCCGATTTCCGGCTGTTCCGCATCGACCGCATCCGGGCACTGACCGTGCTGGCCGAGCTGTTCGTCGAGGAGCAAGGAAAATCCCTCGCCGATTTCACGGCCATCTATAAAGACCGCCATTCTGAGCGGCGCGCGCCCTGAGCCACATCCCGTAAAGCCCCATCACTGCGTCAAAAATACTCCCCCCGGAGGGTCGGCCAGCCAGCCTTCAGCCCCGCCGATACTCCGACACCATCCGGTAATCCTTGCGCGGCCCCTGCACACGCCACACCGCGCGCCAGCCCGCCGCCCAGCGCGAAAAATCATAGCTCACATGGTAGAGATCCGGGTCACAATGATGCACCGCATCCGGCGCGGCCCCGGCGTCTTCGATCACATGAAACGGTCGCCCGTCCTCAAACAGCACCGCAATCCCGTCCGGCACCTGTTGCCAGATATAGGCCCGGCGCGCCGCCATCGGGGGCTGGTCGGCATATCTCATCTCGCCGGTCTCGACATAGTCCAGCCCCTCCCCCTTTCCGGCCCGCGGGGAAAACAGCGCGCTGCCTTCAAACTGGCCGTCCGATTGCGCGCGGCGGTCCTCGATGACGCGGCTCAGATGCCAGCGCCCTTCAAAGGATTTCAGCTCAGGAAGTTTGCCCATCTCGCCCCTCCTACAAACCGCGCAGCCGCCGCCCGGTCCGTTCTCAAATACAGGCCAAGCCGCCGGATCATCGCATCCTCTTATGTTGCAAGCCTTGTGAGCCTTTGCCCCTCAGT
>CAYXIZ010000191.1:0-4481 GCA_964465485.1 uncultured Rhodobacterales bacterium
CCGCCCTAGACGCTCATCTTCTTGAACATCCGCTCCGGGATCGCCTTGATGATCCCCATGATGATGCGCCAGAAAAACGGCGTATATATAGTGTTCTTCTTTTTCTCGACGGCGGCCAGCAGGTCGCGGGCCACATTTTCAGGCGGGGCCACAAGGAACATGCCCTCAATCCCCCAGGTCATCGCGCTGTCCACAAAGCCGGGTTTCACCGTCACCACATGCCCGCCCGAACGCGTCAGCCGGTTGCGCAAACCGCTCAGATAAGTGTGGAACCCCGCCTTGGCGGAGCCATAGACGTAATTCCCGATCCGCCCCCGGTCGCCCGCCACTGAGCCCACGCCAATCACCGTACCGCCGCCACGCGCTTCCATAGCCGGGGCCACGGTCTGCAAAAAGGCCGCAGGGCCGGTATAGCTGTCGGTGACAACGCCCGCGATCAGCGACGGGTCCGCGTCAATATCGGCCTGTGGCGGCATCGAGCCCACGAAGACGGCGACATTGATCATCCCGTCCTCTTTGCTCACCTCCTCCACAATCGCGGCAAAGCCGCTTGTGTCGCGCGCATCGAACTTCACGGCCCGCGCGCCTTGCGCGCCGCGCAACCTGCAATCCTCCGCGCTGGCTTCCAGATCAACCATGTCGCGCCCGGCCAGAAACACCCGCGCGCCGTCGACGGACACCGCCCGCGCAAAGGCCTTCGCCATCGAGGACGTGGCCCCCAAAATGATCCAATTCTCGGTCATACAGCCTTCCTTATCTTCAGCCGCCGGGTCAGGTCGGTCTCGTAATGCCCGTCCGGGTCAATCTTGTTGGTGATGGAGGCGAACTCTGCCAGCTCTGGATACATCGCCCCCACATGTGAGGCGTCCAGCGTGGCATCCTTGGCGAAATACACACGGCCTCCAGCCTCCGCGGTCATCAGTTCCAGCTCCGCAATCAGCTTGCTGGCCTTCTTGCCGGCGCGAAAATCCACGGCCAGAGTGTAGCCTTCCATCGGGAAACTCATCATCCCCGCACGGCCCGGCCCCATGCGTTTCAGCACGGCCAGCGGCGAGGCCAGCCCGCTATGGGCGATTTTCTCCAAAATACGCTTCAACCCCCGCACGCCGTCCACTGGCACCACGCATTGAAACTGTATGAACCCGGCCTTGCCGTAGAGCCGGTTCCAGTCATGGATCCGGTCCAGCGGGAAAAAATAGTCCTGAATGGGCTTCACCGATGTGCGCCCGGCCTCAGGGATACGGCGGAAATAGGCGCCGTTGAACGCTTTCACCACAGGCCGCGACAGCGCAAACCGAGGCGCATTGAACGGCACCGACTTGCTTGATTTCTTCGACGGGACCAGCCCGTAATCGGTCTCGCCCTCCTCCAAGATGCCCCGCCCCAGCGCGTCGCCCTTGGCGGTGGCGTCCAGCCAGCCCACCGTATAGGTGGCCTTGGAGCCGTCCAGCGCCTCGATAAACGCCTCATACCCGTCGATGCGCCGCTCGGTCACGACCATCACGTCGCCCTTGCAGGCCAAAAGTTGCAGCTTGGCCGAGGCGATCACCCCGGTTTGTCCCAAACCGCCGACGGTGGCGCGGAACAATTCGGGGTCCTTGTCCGGCGTGATCTTGGTCGCCTGCTCGCCGCGCATCAGGGTAATTTCGGTGACATGCTGCCCAAAAGAGCCCGCGCCGTGGTGGTTCTTGCCATGCACGTCATTGGCAATGCAGCCGCCCACGGTGGCAAAGCCGGTGCCGGGCATCACGGCGGGCAGCCAGCCGCGCGGCGCGAAAACCCGCGCAATCTCGCCCACTTTCAGGCCCGCTTCGACCTCCAGAATGCCGGTGGTCTCGTCAAAGCCGATCATCCGGTCCAGCCGCACCATCTTCACCACCGCGCCACCATCATTGAGGCAGGCATCGCCGTAAGAGCGGCAATTGCCAATCGCGGGGCCGGGGTCATCGGCCAAAGCCGCGCGCAGGGAAGACACCCGTTCAGGCCGTGCAACCGGCCCGGTGGCGGTCTTCACCCGGCCCCAGCCGGTATATGTCAAAGAGTTCCAAAGCATGATGTTCAGGCCTTTTTCGAGAGATGTTCGGCGACCGGGAAGCTCAGCAGCCCGACCAGAATGGCAAACCACAAGGTGGTCACGCGGATGATGGCCATGGCGGGAAGGGCAATGGCCAGGGGCACGGCTTGGGCGCTCAGCATCATCAGCATCGCGGCCTCCGCTCCGCCCACGCCACCCGGCGCACCGGTCAGCCCACCCGCGAGGGTGGAGAATATGAAGACGACAGTTGCCGTGGCGATGCCAATATCGGCGCCCATCCAACTCAGCAAGAGGTATAGCGCATAGCCCTCGGCGGTCCAACCAATCAGGCTCAGCACGAGTGCGGGCAGGATGACCTTAGGGTCGCGAAACAGCGCCATGGAGCGCGCGGCCCGGCGTAGCCCCACAAATCGGCGCGGCCACCGCCCTGTCGCGCGCCACGCAAATGTAACGATCCGGCCCAGCAAGCCGGGCTTGGTCACGATGGCGGCAAAGACAAGCGCCACCAAAGCCACTGGGATTGCCGTCGCGGCATGCGCAGATTGCGACAAGACCACGCCGCCGCCCAACACCGTGCCCATAGCCGCAATATCCACGATCCGGTCCGTGAAGGGCAGGGGCAGCAGCCGCTCGAAGGGCCAGTCCGTCAGCCGCGAAATCCAGCGCAGTCGCACCAGTTCCCCGATCCGGCCGGGGGTCACGGTCATCGCAAACCCGCCCATGAAATGCAGCACATTCTGGCCCACGCTCAACGGCAGCCCAAGCTGGCGGGCAAACAGATGCCACCGCAGGCCGCGAAAGCTGTAATTCACCATGGAGAGCGCCAGCAGGGTCAAGAGCTGCACAAAGCTCAGCGATCTGAGCTGGGACATCGTCTCCTCCCAGCCAATCGTGGCGGCCAGCCCGGCAAAGCCTATGACAAACAACGCCAGCAACCCGCCAAGGATCACTAGATCGCGCTTGGGGGTTGTTCTGGAGATTTGGGGCAGAGTCGGCCCGGTGCTGCTCATCGTTAATATCATTGCCTTTGGCGGCTACCCGTAGAATCGGGCGCGAATATGGAATTGTTTCCACAATTGGAACATAGCAGAGTGAATGTTGAGCCGCTGCGTACCAGCCTCACCGAAACATTATGTCAGCCCAGCCGCAAGAACTCCGACACGTCAGCGGTGTTGTTGAAAAACGGAACCGATGCGGGCGCGCCCCCCGATTTTGCCAATGCCGCTACCTCCGCCAGCACGACCTCCGTAATAAACGGCAGGTTCAGCGCGCGGGCCTCGTCCAGCCGCACCCAGTGCAAATGGCTCAGCTCGTCCTGCGCATCCGAAAAATCATCGAGATCACCCGTCGCCATCTCTGCCTGCACCAGAAAAAACCGCGCATCAAAGCGCCGTGGCCGCATCGGGGGCGTGATGGCCCTGAAAAAATAGTGAAACCCTTTGCCTGAGGGCTGCAAACCGGTGGCGTAAAACCCGGCCCAATCCGGATCCGGTTGCGCAGGCGCGGCCCCCGGCACGCCAAACCGCAGCCCGGTTTCCTCCCACACTTCCCGGATCGCGGAGGCCACAATCGCGTGCTCCAAACCCGCCGGGCTGCGCTGCCCCAGCCGCGCCATGCTCTTCGCGTCAGGATAGCCCGCCAAGCTGACCGCGCCATCGCTCAGATCAACGGCGCCGCCGGGAAACACATATTTATTCGGCATGAACGCCGCCGTCTTGCCGCGCTGGCCCATCAAAACCTTCGGGTCATCGCCCGCGTCGCGCAGCAAAACCACGCTGGCCGCGTCACGAATGGGTGTCTCCTCCCCCATCAGGCGGATTTGAACCCGTGCATCCGTTTGGCCCATTGGATGCCCACAACCGCGCCCTTCATACGCGGCAGCAGATAAAGCGACAGCGCCACGCAGAACACCGAAAACCCGATGGCCACGGACAGCGGGTCCGGCTCGAAATGCGAAAATGTCAGATGCAGCAGCGGGGCCATCAGATGGCCAACGACCAGAATGGTCAGATAGGCAGGCCCATCATCGGCGCGGTGGTGATGCAGCTCTTGCCCGCAGGTGTCGCAGCTGTGTTGCACTTTCAGATACCCGTCAAACAATGGCCCCGCACCGCAATTCGGGCAGCGCTTGCGCCAGCCGCGCAGCATCGCAGGCTTGGCCAAACGGCCAGAACGCTCGGTCTCGGGCAGGAGGGATACGTCTTGCGCCATGGGTGTGGTCCTTGTCGTTACCCCTCTACCATAGGCCCAAACGCGCGCCATTGCACGGGGGCCAAGCGGCCCGGCGTCGCAATGTCGCAATTATTTTTGACGGGGTGCGACGGAAACCAAAGCCCCGCCCGTTTGAGAATGTAACAGCGCGAATGAGGCGCTGATCCACGCAGACCCAAAAAGGACCAAATCCCATGAACAACACACATATCTTCGCAAAAGCCACGATGATCGC
>CAYXIZ010000192.1:0-4471 GCA_964465485.1 uncultured Rhodobacterales bacterium
AGCCACGGCATGAAGGAGACGTTTTCGACCGGATCCCAGAACCACCAGCCGCCCCAGCCCAGCTCGTAATAAGCCCACCAAGAGCCCAGCGCGATGCCGCCTGTGAGCGCCATCCATGCGGCCAAGGTCCATGGGCGCACCCAGCGGGCCCAAGCGGGATCAACGCGCCCCTCGATTAGGGCGGCGACGGCAAAGGAGAAGACGATGGAGAAGCCGACATAGCCGATATAGAGCAGCGGCGGGTGGATCGCCAAACCGAAATCCTGCAAGAGCGGGTTGAGGTCCTGGCCATCCAATGGCGGCGGGAAGACGCGGTCAAACGGGTTTGACGTCAGGATCATGAAACTCAGAAAGCCCACGGAGATCCATGCCTGCACCGACAAGGTACGCGCTTTCAGGGCCAGCGGGATATTGTCGGCCATCACGGCGACGGCGGCCCCGAAGAGGGCAAGGATCAGCACCCATAGCAGCAGGGAGCCCTCATGGCTGCCCCATGTGCCTGCGACCTTGTAGAGCATGGGTTTGAGGGAATGCGAGTTCTCCACCACGTTGCGTACGGTGAAATCGCTGACGATGAAGGCATGCATCAACGCGCCAAAGGCAAAGATCAGCAGCGCGGCCTGGATCACCGCCGTGGCCTGCGCGCTGGCCATCCAGAGCGTGTTGCGCCGCGCGGCCCCGACGATGGGCAGCACCGATTGCACAAGAGCGGCTATCAGCGCCAAGGCAATCGCAAATTGTCCGAGTTCAGGGATCATGGGCCGAGCCTTTGTTGCATGTCATTGGATATGTTGTCATCTGCCCGCCGGGGTCAAGGTGACGGGGCGCGACAGGGTGTCCCGATCCTGCGCAATCTCCTCACATTTTGGTCAGAACGGGGCCTGCGCTTAGCTGCGCGAAAACCGCAAGAGGGCCACGCCCAGCAGGGTCACCATGGTGGAGAGGACTTTGCCAAGGCTCAGGCGCTCTCCCATCAGGCCCACGCCCATGAGCAGCGCGAAGATGATGGAGGTTTCGCGCAAAGCCGTGACCAGTGCGATGGGGGCTTGGGTGAAGGACCAGATCACCAGCGCGTAGGCCGCGAAAGAGGCCGTGCCGCCCACAAGGAAAACCATGCGCCCCTTGCCGGGCAGATCGCGCAGCGTTTGCGGGGTGGTGACGCCCAGATAGATCGCGAAGACAATCGAATTGGCGATGCCCAGCCACGCATAAAACCCCAGCGCCGTGCCCGCCTGCCGCGCGCCCAGCCCGTCGACCAGCGAATAGGAGGCGATGAAACAGCCCGTGATCAGTGCCAGCAGTGCGGCGTTGCGGTTGCGCAGCCCGTCGGCCCCGCGCACCAGCGCGATGCTGAGGATACCGGCGGCGATGATGAGGATGGCGAGAAGCTCGATCCGGGCCAGCGTCACGCCCAGAAATGCCACGGAGACCAGCGCCACCAACAGCGGCGCGGAGCCGCGTGCAATCGGGTAGACCTGTGTGAGGTCCCCGATCTTGTAGGAGGCCAGCAGGAACCATTGATAGCCGAAATGCAGCAGCATCCCCGCCAAGAGATAGGGGTAGCTCGCCGGGTCGGGTGCGGGCACGAAACACAGCACCAGCAGGGCCGCAGGCACATGACCGATCACCACGCCTGCCATATTCAGCCGCTTGTCTGCCCCGCCCTTGACCAAGGCGTTCCAGCTTGCATGCAACAGGGCCGCTGTCAGGACCGCGATAAAGACCGTTCCGCTCATGGCGCGACACTAGGCGAGCTGCGTCCAGCCAACAAGGCGCAAGGCAAGCGCGCGCCTGGCCAAGGTGTCGGCGAATTGTCTTGAATACGTATTCTCGGCTGGTAGATTGCTGCGATACCAGTGGAACATCGGCGAGACGGGGCCCCAGATCATGACCATCACCTATCTCAAACGCGGCAAGTCAGAGGCGGACCGTCAAGAGGATGACGCGCAGGTCAGGCAGGTGGTGGAGACCACGCTGAAAGACATCGAGACGCGCGGCGACACGGCGGTGCGGGAGCTATCCGAAAAGTTCGACGGCTACAGCCCGGAGAGCTACCGGCTGTCGCAAGCGGAGATCGACGCGCTAATGGCGCAGGTCTCGGAGCGGGACATGGCGGATTTGAAATTTGCGCAAGAGCAAGTGCGCAAATTTGCGCAGGCGCAGCGGGACTCGATGCTGGATATCGAGGTGGAGCCGATGCCCGGCGTGATCCTCGGGCACAAGAACATCCCCGTGCAAAGCGTTGGCTGCTACGTGCCGGGGGGGAAGTTCCCGATGGTGGCCAGCGCGCATATGTCAGTCGCCACGGCCTCTGTGGCGGGGGTGCCGCGCATTATTGCGGCGACGCCGCCCTTCAAGGGCAAACCCAACCCGGCGGTGATCGCCGCCATGCATCTGGGCGGGGCGCATGAGATTTACGTGCTGGGCGGCATTCAGGGGATCGGCGCGATGGCCTTGGGGACCGAAACGATTGAGCCCGTGCATATGCTTGTGGGCCCCGGCAACGCCTTTGTGGCGGAGGCCAAGCGGCAGCTGTTCGGGCGCGTTGGCATCGACCTGTTTGCCGGCCCCACGGAGACGATGGTGATCGCGGATGATACGGTGGATGGCGAAATGTGCGCCACGGATTTACTGGGTCAGGCGGAGCATGGGTATAACTCCCCCGCCGTGCTGCTGACCAACTCGCGCAAGCTGGCCGACGACACGATGGCGCAGATCGAGCGCATCCTGAAGATCATCCCGACGGCGGATACCGCCTCCAAGTCTTGGGAGGATTACGGCGAGGTGATCCTGTGCGACAGCTATGACGAAATGCTGGAGGTGGCCGACGACATTGCGTCCGAGCATGTGCAGGTGATGACGGAGCGCGACGACTGGTTTCTGGAGAAGATGACCTGCTACGGCGCGCTGTTTCTGGGGCCGCGCACCAATGTGGCCAATGGCGACAAGGTGATCGGCACCAACCATACTTTGCCCACCAAAAAGGCCGGGCGTTACACAGGAGGGCTGTGGGTCGGCAAGTTTTTGAAAACCCATAGCTACCAGAAGATCACCACCGATGAGGCGGCGGCGGATATCGGGGCTTACGGCTCGCGGCTCTGTCTGCTCGAAGGGTTTGTCGGCCATGCGGAACAATGCAACCTGCGCGTGCGCCGTTATGGCGGGGTGAACGTGCCTTACGGGGGTCCCGCGCCGTACAAGGACGCGGCGGAGTAAGGCATGGCCTCCAGCAAAGTCACCGCGCATGACGTGGCGCAGGCGGCGGGTGTGTCGCAGCCAACCGTCAGCCGGGTGTTCACGCCGGGGGTGACGGTGTCGGCGGCTTTGGAAAAGCGCGTGCGGGAGGCCGCCAAAGCGCTCGGCTACCGGCCCAACACGCTGGCGCGTTCGCTGATCACGGGGCAGTCGATGACCATCGGGCTGATCGTCGCCTATCTGGACAATCCGTTTTATACCGAGGCGCTGGAAAAGCTCAGCCACACGCTGCGCGAGCGCGGCTATAACATCATGATTTTCATGGCTGCCAACCATGCCAGCGACGTGGATCAAGTGGTGCATGATCTCTTGGATCATCAGGTGGACGGTATCATTCTGGCCTCCGTGGCCGCGTCCTCTGCGCTGACGGACCGGCTGCGCGACGAGGGCGTGCCGCTGATCCTGTTCAACCGGGGCCATAGCGACCGCTCCATCAGTGCGGTCACGTCTGCCAATTTCGAAGGCGGGCAAAAGGTGGCGGAGTTTTTGCTCTCGGGCGGGCATCAGCGGATCGCGCATATTTCGGGCTGGCAAGGGGCTTTGACCGGGGCGGATCGTTGCGCGGGGTTTCTGGCCGGGCTTGAGACGCAGGGGGCGGAGGCGGTCTCGGTCACCGACGGGCTGTTCTCCCGCGAGACGGCGGCGGCGGCGACGCGGGCGCTGTTTGCCAGCAGCCTGAACCCGGATGCGATCTTCGTGGGCAATGACCATATGGCTTTCGCCGTGATCGACGTGCTGCGCGGCGAGCTCCGGCTGGAGCCGGGCCGCGATGTCTCCGTGGTGGGCTATGATGACGTGGCGATGGCCAGCTGGCCCAGCTACAACCTGACCACCGTGCGCCAACCCGCCAACCGCATGGTGCAGGCCGTGGTGACCCAGCTTCTGGGCCAGATCGAGGGCTCTGAGCCAGACGCAAAACATATTGAAATCGACGGCCCCCTGATTGTCCGGGGGTCGGCCAGAATACCGCAAGGATGGACCAGATGAGAGGCTTTTCGAACCAGTTTGAGGACCTGCCCGACTATATTCTGAAGATCACCAGAGAGATTTGGGAAGGCCGCGGGCTGGCGACTTTGCATGAGTATTACGCCAAGGATTTGCCGATGCGCTTCCCCTCCGGGCTGGTGACGGGCAATGAGGCGGTGATCAACGGTACCATGGCCACGCTTGCCGAGTTCCCGGACCGCGAATTGCTGGGCGAGGACGTGATCTGGTC
>CAYXIZ010000193.1:0-3268 GCA_964465485.1 uncultured Rhodobacterales bacterium
GGCGCGAAAACCTTTGCCAACCCACGCAACGCCGCCGCCGGTTCCTTGCGACAACTTGATGCAAATATCACCAAGGCGCGGCCCTTGGAGTTTTTCGCCTACGCATGGGGCGCGCTCAGCGCACCTTTGGCGGAGACGCAGATGAAAGCCATCACGTGCCTTGCGGAGCTGGGCTTTTCAACCAACCCTCTGACGAAACTTTGCGACGGACCGCAGGCCTTGATGGCGCATTACGCCCAGATCGAAGCGCAACGCGCGACACTGGGCTACGATATCGACGGGGTGGTGTATAAAGTCGACGATCTGGCGCTTCAGGCCCGGCTTGGCTTCCGCTCCACCACGCCGCGATGGGCCATCGCGCATAAATTTGCCGCTGAACTGGCCTGGACGCGGCTGGAAGCCATCGAAATTCAAGTCGGCCGCACGGGCGCGCTGTCTCCGGTCGCGCGCCTGCAACCGGTCACGGTCGGCGGGGTCGTGGTTTCCAACGCGACGTTGCATAATGAGGATTATATCGCGGGGCGCGACGCAAAAGGGCAGCCCATTCGGGACGGAAAGGACATTCGGGAAGGAGATTGGGTCCAGATCTACCGCGCGGGCGACGTGATCCCGAAAATTGCCGATGTCGATCCGAGCAAACGCCCGCAGGACGCCGAGCCATACGATTTTCCGACGACCTGCCCCAAATGCGACTCGCTCGCCGCACGCGAGGAGGGCGACGCCGTCAGGCGCTGCACCGGCGGGCTGATCTGCCCTGCACAGGCGGTGGAAAAGCTCAAACATTTCGTGTCCCGCGGGGCATTTGACATCGAGGGGCTGGGTGCCAAACAGGTGGAGGCTTTCTATTTCGACGAGATGCTCCCCATCAAGGAGCCCGCCGATATCTTCACGCTGAGGGCCCGCGACGCGGCACAGTTGGGCAAGTTGAAAAACCGCGATGGCTGGGGCGACAAATCTGCGGGAAACCTGTTCGACGCGATTGACGAAAAACGCAAAATCCCCCTCAACCGCGTGATCTTCGCGCTGGGCCTCAGGCATGTAGGCGACAGCGCGTCGAACCTGCTGGCCAATCACTACATAAGCTGGTCCGCGTTCGAGCAAGCCATGCGCGCGGCCGTTCCCCATGAGGGCCCCGCGTGGGACGAGTTGAACGCCATTGACGGCGTGGGCGGTGTGATGGCGGGATCGGTTGTTGATGCCTTCGCGCAACCGGCGGAGCGCGCGGCGATTGACCGTCTTGTGGCCGAGCTCGACATCCAAGACATGCCGCAGCGCGACACGTCTTCCAGCCCCGTTGCCGGACAAACCGTAGTCTTCAGCGGCACGTTGGAGAAGATGACTCGCGCCGAAGCCAAAGCCCGCGCGGAGGCGCTGGGGGCCAAGGTTTCCGGCTCGGTCTCTGCCAAAACCGACCTGCTGATCGCCGGCCCCGGTGCCGGGTCAAAGGCCAAGAAAGCCGCCGAGCTTGGGGTTGAGACCATCGATGAAGACGGCTGGCTGGCGTTGATCGGCGCGGCGGGATGAATGTCGTCCCCAAAGGGCGCCCCGAGGCCCTGTTCCCGCTTTTTGCAAAGCTGGAAACGCTGACAGGCGTTGGGCCCAAAACGGCTTTGCATTTCGCAGGGCTGAACATCGCGACCCCACGGGACCTGATTTTTACGCTTCCCAGCTCTGGCATCGACCGCAGCCGCAAAGCCTCTATCCGCGACGCGGTCCTGCCGGGCGTGGTCACCGTCGAGGTGGAGATCGGCATGCATGTGCCGCCCAGCGCCAAAGGGCGTCCCTATTATGTGCATGTGCGCGACGCGCAAACTGAATTTCGATTGGTGTTCTTCCATGCCCGTGGCGACTATCTGCAAAAGCAGTTGCCGACAGGGCAGCGCAGGCTGGTCTCCGGCAAGATCGAGCTTTTCGACGCCATGGCGCAGATGGTCCATCCCGATCACATGGTGCCCGTGTCTCAGGCCGATGAAATCCCCGAGTTCGAGCCTGTGTATCCGCTAACCCATGGCGTCACACAAAAGATGATGCTTCGCGCTGCGAAATCCGCGCTGGACCATGTGCCTGCTTTTGAGGAATGGATCGACGGCGCGCAGCGTGAGAAAGCCGGCTGGCCGGATTTTCAGACGGCGTTGAAAACGGCCCATGCCCCGCAATCGCTCAAAGAGCTGGCACCGACGACGCCAGCGCGCGAGCGGCTGGCCTATGACGAGATGTTCGCCCATCAGCTGACACTGTCAGTGGCCCGCGCCAGCGTCCGTGCAAAGCCGGGCATTGCCAGCATTGCGACGGGACGATTGCAATCCAAAGTGCTCGACGCATTGCCCTACAGGCCCACCGGCGCGCAATCGCGTGCGATCTGTGAAATTGCGGATGACATGGGGGCGGCCACGCGGATGAACCGGCTTTTGCAAGGGGATGTGGGCTCCGGCAAAACGCTGGTCGCGCTGATGGCGCTGCTCACAGCAGTTGAAGCGGGCGGGCAGGGCGTCATGATGGCCCCGACCGAAATTCTCGCGCGCCAGCATATGGAAAGCCTCGAGCCCTTGGCCGAAGCCGCAGGCATCGTGCTGGCGCTGCTGACAGGCCGCGACAAGGGCGCGGAGCGAAAGGCCAAACTCGCCGCATTGGCCGCGGGTGATATCCACGTGCTTGTTGGCACCCATGCGGTGTTTCAAAAGGACGTGGTGTTTGACGATTTGCGCCTTGCCGTGGTGGACGAGCAGCACCGGTTCGGTGTCTCGCAACGTATGGAGCTGGGAGAGAAAGGCGCCGCCGTCGATGTTCTGGTCATGACCGCCACGCCCATTCCCCGCAGCTTGGCCTTGACACAATACGGCGATATGGACGTCTCCGTGCTGGATGAAAAACCGCCCGGCCGCAAGCCGATCACCACCGCCACTGTCTCGACAGCGCGCATGGACGAGGTCGTGGGCAAGCTGCGCGCGGCAATCGACGCAGGCAAGCAGGCTTATTGGGTCTGCCCGCTGGTTGAGGAAAGCGAGGTCTCAGACAAGACCGCTGCCGAAGAGCGTTTCAAGCGCTTGCGTGCCGTCCTTGGGGAGGAGGCGGTCGGTCTGGTCCACGGACAAATGCCCCCATCCGAGAAAGACGCGGCCATGGCCAAATTCGTGGCTGGTGACACCTCAATTCTGGTGGCCACAACCGTGATCGAAGTGGGGGTGAACGTCCCCAACGCGACGATCATGGTGATTGAACGGGCCGAGGGGTTCGGTCTGGCGCAGCTGCACCAATTGCGGGGCCGCGT
>CAYXIZ010000193.1:3368-4456 GCA_964465485.1 uncultured Rhodobacterales bacterium
CGTGTTCTTTTGTGGCTGATGGAGCAGGACCGCGCAATTCGTTTGTTATCAGTGGGTTAGGCAAGTTTTCCCAATGGAAAACTCATTAAGTTCACAAATGTTCTCAAAAAGTTCTTTACAAAGCGTTTCTCAAATGAGAACAAAAGAACAACAAAAAGAACATGACTTGAGGAGGTCGCCGCCATGATCGCAGATGTTAAGGAAATTTTGACCCATTCCCCGAAAGCCCTGATGCAGGACGCTGCCGGTATTGCCGCCATTGGTGTGATGATGATGGTGACCCTGTATCTGCCACAACTTTTCTAGTTCGAGACAACTGCCTGCTGTCTGACGCACATGGAATGCAGGTGTTCGCTTGTCCCGCGACGCCTTGCCATCCCGATACGCCCTTGTCCCCAACATAAAACGGGGCCGACCTGCCTCTTTCCCGGCCCCATGCGTATCGGCCCATACCAGACTAGCCGACTGCCGCCGCATTCCTGTTTCTTCAGGGCTGCGGCGGTTTTTTTATGCGGTGGCCTCAACCAAAGCGTCGAGCGCCAACATGATTGAGGCATGACGGTTTTTGTACTCCCGCGCGGGCAGCAGCACTTTGAGGCCGTCAAAGGGCGCGTCGGGCTGGGTTCCGTCTTCTTTCAACATCGCTTTGAGTTGGTCGCGGGCCAAGGTGATCTCGGCATTGCTCCGCCCAATCACATTGGCCCCCACCACGGAGGCCGCGGCTTGGCCCAGCGCGCAAGCCTTCACGTCCTGACCAAACCCGGCCACCTTGCCGTTTTCCATATGCACATCAACTGTGATCGTGGACCCGCAGAGGGGGGAGCGTTTCTTGACGCTGGCCGTTGGGTCTTCGAGCCGGTCAATATGCGGGATGTCGGCGGCCAGGGCCAGGATCTGGCCGGAATAGAGTTTGATCAGATCGCCGTCGGTGCTCATCTGAAGGGTCCTTGCGCAGCGGGGTGTTGACCCCATAGATAGGCCGCATGCCAGCAGATGCAAAGGAAATGCGCCATGCCGTTCGACCCTGCGACATTAAAGTACAACGAGGCTGGCTTGGTGCCGTGTATCGCCCAGCAAGAGGGCTCGGG
>CAYXIZ010000194.1:0-4416 GCA_964465485.1 uncultured Rhodobacterales bacterium
TCTGCGACCGACTTCTTGCCGTCGATCATCAGGTTGTTCATGAATTTGGTCAGGACAGTGTCACCAAACTTGGCGTCTGGCAAAACTTGGCGCTTCTCGGCGGCGTGACGACGTGACATCTGATCTCTTCCTTACTTAGGCTTCTTGGCGCCGTATTTCGAACGACGCTGCTTACGGTCTTTGACGCCTTG
The DNA here is from genome assembly GCA_964465485.1 of uncultured Rhodobacterales bacterium. Lineage (GTDB taxonomy): Bacteria > Pseudomonadota > Alphaproteobacteria > Rhodobacterales > Rhodobacteraceae > Litoreibacter. The sequence goes on from CAYXIZ010000194.1 coordinate 192, forward strand.
GGTATCCAGCACACCGCGCAGGATGTGGTAACGGACACCCGGAAGGTCTTTCACACGACCGCCACGGATCAGAACAACAGAGTGCTCTTGCAGGTTGTGGCTTTCACCACCGATATAGGAGATCACCTCGAACCCGTTGGTCAGGCGCACCTTCGCAACTTTCCGCATCGCGGAGTTCGGCTTCTTCGGTGTGGTTGTATACACACGGGTGCAGACGCCACGCTTTTGCGGGCATTCCTGCAGGTGCATGGACTTCGAGGTCTTGCGCTTTGGCTGCCGCGGCTTGCGGATCAGCTGTTGGATCGTTGGCATTCAGGATTTCCCCTTGTTTGCGTCTTTCTCTGGGGCAGATCGCCCCGCTTGTCGTTTCACCCTTCGCAGGGCGGCTTCTGTTGCCTTTCGTGATCGCGGTTGCGCAAACACAAAAGCCCGCATCGGGTTACCCTACCTGGGTTCCGAGCGGTGGAGTTTCAGAGGTTGAGGGCAATAGCCGCCCCGAACTTGACCGTCCAAAATTTGAGTTTAGGCCAGACGCTATCCGGCCCTATTGCGCGCTTACTAGAAGGCTTCCAGCAAGGTGTCAACAGCCCTACTCCGCATTGGCCACATGCCGCTCCCGCCACAGGGTAAACAGCCCCGTCCCCACCACAATCGCAGCACCCAGAAGGGTCAGCGGGTCGGGCCATTCGCCAAACACCGCGAGCCCCAGAACCAGCGCCACCAGGAGCGCCGTGTAGCGAAATTGCGAGACCATGCCGATCTCTCCGACGCGCATGGCGGCGACGGAAAAGACGTAGCCGCCCAGCACGAACACCCCCGCGCCGATCAGGTTGCCCCAGGCGGCGGGCGTGAAGGGCTGCCATTCAACCCCCAGGCTGGCCAGCCCGAAGGCCGCGCAGATGCTGATGGCCGTCAGAAGTGCGACCATCAGCGAGGGGATCTCCGCCGACAAGCGCCGCGCGGCCAGATCGCGGATCGTCACGAACGCCACCGCGCCCAGCGCATAGAGCGAGTAGACCGTGAACCCCGCGCCCCCCGGCTGCACGATCAGAAGCACGCCGACAAAACCGATGAGAATGGCCCCGATGCGGCGCCAGCCCACGGCCTCCCCCAAAAACACCGCGCCTGCCAGCGTCACGGCCAGCGGCAAGGCCTGCAAAATCGCCGCCGCATTGGCCAGCGGCATGTTGAAGAGCGCCGTCATGAAGAGATAAATCGCCACGATCTCAGCGCCGGAGCGCAGGGCAATCAGCTTGAGATCCCTGCGCACCACCCGCAACCGCAACGCGTCCTGCGACCACGCCAAAAGCGCCAGCAGCACGATCACCCCGATGGAGCGCACGAAGATCGCCTGCACCAGATGCAGATCCCCCGAGAGCGATTTCATGAACGCGTCATTGATGGTAAATGCCGCCATCGACCCCGCCATAAAAAGCGCGCCGCGTATGTTGGGGGTGAGCGTCACGGGGCGGTCGCGCTCAGGCGCAGATCACAGCCCCGCGGCTGCGGCTCAGACACCTTGTCGACGCAACAAAAAAGTGCCCCGCACAAGGTAGCAATTCACCACCTCGAACCCGAGGCCCATCAGGCAATTCAGCACCGCCGGAACGGTGTTGTCACCGCCGCGTTCAGGGCCTGCGTCAACGGCAACGTATTCAACCTTTTGCAACGTCGCCAGCGCACCTGCGAGGACTTCGGGCTCCATCCCTTCGGCCTCGACTTTCAGCAACCGTATGGCCTCCGGAGCGCCGACCTCCTCGAAAAAGCTGTCCAGCGTCACCTTGCGCACGGTGATGCTGCCATGCGCCTCGCTGGGTTTGAACAGGCTCGAATCCGCCTCCGCCGTGTTGAGATAAAACTCCGCCGTGCCGTTGCTGTCGCTGAGCGCCACGTCATAGAGATCGGCGTCAGGCGTGTTGTTTTGCAGCGCCTTGAACGCCACGGGGTCGGGCTCAAAGGCGATGTAGCGGCCACCCTGCGCCTCGACCCAAAGGCCCAGCTCGCCGATATTCGCCCCGACATCCACAACCACGTCGCCCGCGCCCACCAGATCATGCGGCACCCGGTAATCACCAAGGATCCACGCTCTGCGATGCGACACGCCGTCCTTGTAAAGCTCAAGCCGCTTTTGGTCTGACACATAGACCCGTTTCCGGGTGCTGACATCCTCGGCAAAATGAAGATCCAGCTGCGCGTCATGCCCGAACGCGACGCTCGCGGCGCGGGCGCGCGGCGTCCCTGCCCCCGATTGCCCCGGCAACAGGCCGCGCTTGCGCAATGAGTTTTGCAGTTTCTTGATACGTTTTGACATCAGCGGCTTTCCAAATTTTGCACTTAGGCTTTCATCTGCGACTCTGTAGCCGGGCGGTTTCTCTTGCGAGGTTACGGGCCATTTGTGGAACTCTGTCTCCCGCAGATCGGCGGACAGGATATGGGTCTGCCCCGGCGACAAATGCGACAAGGCCAAAGGCAAGGATAGTTGATCCCGGCGCGAATGGCGCAGGATGCTGGCAAACCAAACCTCCATCGCGTGGACGCAGCCCGCATCCATATGCCTGCGCGCCAACATGCCGCCCCAGACAGGACGGGCCGTCAGGGCCTCGGGATGATGCGCGCGGTAGGCCGCCATCTGCGCCCGCACTGTCTTGTGAAAATCAAGCCGCTCTTCGATCACCGCATTGAACTCGTCCAGAACCGTGTCGCGAAACGAGTGGTAGAGCGCGCCGAACACGACCTCATCACGCGGCATCAGGTGGTCCCATAACGCAAGCGGGTCTTTCTTGAGATGCACCGTGCTGTCGAGATACAGGGACCGCGCATAGTCACCCAGCCAGCGATGCGGCCGCGCTTTGGGATCGCGGGAACTGCGAAACAGGTCCTCGGGCAGGAGCGGCGCAATACGGCGCAGCGTCCAGCCATTCGGGGCCGCGTGATCGCGGTCAGTAAAGCAGATATAATGCAGGTCAGCGCGCGGCTGAACCTCAGGCAAAACATACTCCGACCCGATGGAAAGGGTGTAAACTGCCAGCGGGTCGCCCATCAACATCCTCTGTCAGGCTGGTTCGACAGCCACGTTATGCCACGTTCTGACCGCCCGGAGGGCGCAAGATAGACCCTCCCGATACCAGCCCACCCCATTCATGTCGATAGAAGATCAGGCAGCCTGCCGGGCGACCCGAAAAGCGCTACAAATGCTGAAAGGGAGTGTCACCGGATGCGGTCCACCCCAAGCGAGGGCCCGGCGTCAGCCACGGGTTCATGCCAGCGCACGCTCCATGAAGTAAACCTTGTCACGCCACATATCCGGGAAGCCCGCCGGATGGGCCATTGGCCGGAACCCGGCTTCTTCATACATGGCCCGCGCATGGGTCAAAAACGTCGCCGAGGAGAACATCGCGCTTGTATAACCATCCGCCACCATATGTTCGAACATCGCGTCAAGCAGCCTTTGACCCAGCCCGTGCCCTCGGCCGGCGACACTGACAAACATCCGGTTGAACTCCGCCACCCCCGGGCTTGCCTCAGCATACATGACGCAGCCCGCCGGAGCCCCGTCGACCGACGCGACAAGGATGGCCCCTTTGGGGCGTTTGTGCAGGTCGGGCAGGTCTCGCAAGATGGCCTGAAAGCCGTCCGGATCCATGGGATGATCCGCCCCGCGCGGCCAGTCAGGCGGATAGTTCTGCCAGTGCCAGTCCAGCCATTGGCGGCACAGATCGCGGGTCGCCTCGAGATCATCATCGCGGCTTGCAACCTGCACCAGAATTTCTGCCATGCTCAGACCTTTCCAATGACCTGCAAGGCACCGTCTGGTGAAACGCCGAGCAAGTCAATCGGGCGGCCAGGAGCGGCTTTCCTGGACGCCTCGCCGCCCGATTGCGCTTTGGCAGCCCTCATATCCCAGCAGCCCGCGGCAATGCGGGCTCAAAACCTCTGAACAAAATCTCAAAATACTATTCATGTCAGCGCCTTACCCCATCCCCACGCATGCGTCGCAGCGCATAAAAAAGGCCCCGCTCACTCAGGGGCGGGGCCTTTCTCAAATCTTATGCGGCGAAGCCTATTCGTCGCGGCTTTCCTCAGGCGTGTCCACGATCAGGTCGTCGGAGACGTCGCCCACGGGCTCCTCAGGAGCGGCCAGCGCCAGCGCCGCCTCAGCCTCAGCCTTGCGCGCGTCGATGACCACGTTGTCACGGTCCACGGCGATCTTGCGCATCTGCTGGGT
>CAYXIZ010000195.1:0-4395 GCA_964465485.1 uncultured Rhodobacterales bacterium
TGCGCAAGAACAACACCGGCTACGACCTGCGCCATTTGCTGATCGGGGCCGAAGGCACGCTGGGCATCATCACCGCCGCCAGCCTGAAACTGTTCCCCCGCCCCCAAACCGTGGGCGCGGCGCTTATGGTGGTCCGTGATCCGCAGGCCGCATTGGACCTGCTGGCCTTGGCCGGAGAGCAGCTGGGCGGGCAGGTCTCCGCCTTCGAGCTGATCCACCGACAAGGCCTCGATTTTCTGGCCGAGGTCGGCCCAGAGGTCAAAGCGCCCTTCGACACGCCCCCCGAATGGATGGTGCTGGTCGATCTGGGCTGTTTTGCAGGCATCGTGCCGGAGGAGGCCTTGGAGCGGCTCTTTGCAGAGGCCTTTGAGCGCGGTCTGGTGACCGACGGCGTGATCGCCGCCTCGCTGGAGCAACGCGACGCCTTCTGGGCGATCCGCGAAAACATCCCGGAGGCCAACCGCCGGATCGGTTCCGTGTCGAGCCACGACATCTCGGTGCCGATCACCCGCATCCCCGAGTTTATCACCCGTGGCGCGCAGGAATTGAGCAAGCTGGCTGAGTTCCGCATCAACTGCTTTGGCCATGTCGGCGACGGCAACCTGCATTACAACGTCTTCCCCATGCCCGGACGGACGCGCGCAGATTATCAGGCGGAGCGCAGCGCGGTGAAAGAGATCGTGCATGACCTGACCCACGCGCTGGGCGGCTCGATCTCTGCGGAGCACGGCATTGGGCGGCTGAAGGTCGCGGATTTGGAGCGCTACGGCGACCCCGCGAAACTGGCCGCGATGCGGGCGATCAAGGCGGGGCTGGACCCTTTGGGGATTATGAACCCCGGTGCTGTGCTGACATAAGCGTCATCAGATGTGACCTCGCTTGAGTGTTGACCGGGGCGCGCAGAATAGGCTTGGGTAACGCGACCCGAGTGCAGAGGCCCCATGACAGACGCCAAAACAGACAGCGGCAAGCCCTTCCGGTTTTTTGACAACCGGCTGAAATACCTGACCTTCGTCAACACCACGAATGAGAAATGGCGGATCTCGGAACGCGTGGCCCAGGAGCTGAGCCTGATCGAGCCGCGCCCGCCCGCACTCCGGGTTTTTGACGCCGGGATGGGCGATGCAACGGTGCTGTCAAACACGATGCGCGCCATGCATCAGCGCTTCCCCAATATTCCCTTCTACATGGTCGGCAAAGAAATCTCGCTTGAGGATCTGCGCCTGTCACTCGACAAAATCCCGGATCGTCTGGTCGAGCACCCGGCCAGCGTCGTGGTGATGACCAACCTGTTTTATTCGGAGGCCCCCTGGCTGGTGCCCGGCAACACCGAGATGGCCGACAAGCTGACCTGGAAAACCATCGCGCTGGACGGCGAATCCTCCATCGGGTTCCAAGAGCAGCTGCGCGATCTCGACCCGTTTCTGGTGGATAACTGGCAGGTGCGATCCTCCCCCAAGACCGGAAACCCGCTCTATGTGAAGCCGACCGTGCTGGTGATCTACCGCAAAGATCACGACTTTTTGCTTGATACGGTGATCCCGCGCCCCGGCTCCCAGCGCGCCGAATATGATCTGGTGCTGGCCTCCCAGCCGTGGCGCGCCCGCACCGCACCGGACCTGAAGGCAAAGACAGTGCTGGCCCCGCTTGCGCGCAGTCTGGCGGTGGGCGGGCGCATGCTGACCGTGCAATCGGCGGGCAATGATCCGGGCGAGGAGATCGTCAATGCCGTCTGGCCTGATATCGAGCTCTTCCCCGTCAATCGCTACGACCTGATCGCTGCGTTGAAAGACGTTCTCGGAGAGGAAGCCGCGGATTTCGATCTGACGATCCCCAGCGGCGGCGACGCGCTTCTATCCTACCGGATGCACACTTTGCCCGAGGAGATCGGGCCCTCCATCGGCACATCCACCCTGTCCGCGGCCTGGAATGCGGCGACCTATGTGGCGCAGATTGACGACCAGCTTCTGGAGGAGACGCATGGCGCGGCCAGCCATTTCGCCATCACCTCGGATGTGCTGAAAAAATATGGCGGGCTGTGGTTCAATGACGAGGTATTCGCCATTTCGCGCTTGCGCTAAACCCCCGTTTTGCCCCTTGCCTGCGCGCGCGCCGGGATATTTTTGAACATGGAAAGACGGGGAAAGACGAGACTGGGGCAGTACGGGGGCGGCGGCTCAGTCCCCCTCGAATTCGCAAAGCACTTTGACATCCATGCCGAGGGTTTCCAGTTTTTTGCGCCCCCCCAGCGCGGGCAGGTCGATGATAAAGGAGCAGCCGATCACCTCCGCGCCCAGCTTTTCGATCAGCTTGATACCTGCCTCAGCCGTGCCGCCTGTGGCCAGAAGATCGTCGACCAGCAGCACTTTTTCGCCCGGTTGCAGGCTGTCATCATGCAGCTCCATCGTGGCCTCCCCATATTCAAGCGTGTAGCTTTGCGAGATGGTTTTGCCCGGCAGCTTGCCTTGTTTGCGGATCGGCACGAAGCCCACCGACAGCTGATGCGCGATGGCGCCGCCCAGGATAAAGCCGCGCGCTTCAAGGCCTGCCACCTTGTCGAACCGCTGCCCCGCATAGGGTGCCAGCATCTGGTCGATGGCCATGCGAAACCCGCGCGGATCCAGAAACAAGGTGGTCACGTCACGAAACATGATGCCCTCGTGCGGGAAGTCGGGGATCGTGCGGATGTAGTCCTTTACCTGCGCCATCAGCCTTGTGCCTCCTTGGCCAAAATGCGGCTTGCGACCGCGTCGAGCTTGGCCATCACGGCCGGGTCGCGCGCAGGCGGCTGCGTGATCATCGCAAATTCCAGCGCGGTGTCGCAGTGATGCGGGCAGGGCGCGCGGTCGGCTCCCAAAAGCGCGGGCAGGCGGGCCACGAGGCCGCGCGCCTTATCGGCATTGCCCATCAGCGTCGCGATGATTTGTGTCACATCTACCTCGCCATGGTCGGGATGCCAGCTGTCATAATCGGTGATCATCGCGACAGAGGCGTAGCAAAGCTCTGCCTCGCGGGCGAGTTTCGCCTCGGGCATATTGGTCATGCCGATCACATCCGCGCCCCATGCCTCGCGGTACATTTTGCTTTCCGCCAGCGTGGAGAATTGCGGGCCTTCCATCGCCAGATAGGTGCCGCCGTCATGCATGGTGATGCCCTCCGCCTGACCAGCCTCAAGGCAGGCGGCACCAAGGCGCGGACAGGTGGGATGCGCCACGGAGACATGGGCCACGCAGCCTTGCCCGAAGAAGGATTTCTCCCGTGCAAAGGTGCGGTCAATAAACTGATCCACAACGACAAAATCGCCCGGTGCCATCTCTTCGCGAAACGACCCGCAGGCCGAGACGGAGATCACATCCGTCGCCCCAATCCGCTTGAGCGCATCAATATTGGCGCGGTAAGGCACGGTTGAGGGGCTGTGCACATGGCCCCGCCCGTGGCGCGGCAAAAACGCCATCTGAACGCCGTCCAGCATGCCGGTCAAAATCTGGTCGGAGGGCGCGCCCCACGGGGTTTCCACCATTTGCCAGCTTGGCTTTTCCAACCCGTCAATCTCGTAGATGCCTGACCCGCCGATAATGGCGATCATCGTGTCTGTCATATCCCTGAACCCTGTCTGAAGACTGCCTGCGGCGGCAATACTGGCCCAGACTTAACGGAATGGAAACGCTGCGCGCGTAGGCTAGGCGCGTTTTTGAGACATTTTGACGTGCATCTTGGCATTGAGGCGGTTATGGGCGGGGCAACGAGACATAACTTCCTATCCTATGAGGCCCGCGTGACCCGCAGCTTTCTGGCAGCCCTTGCCAACAATTCGCTTCTGAACGACCTGCAACTGGTGCCCGAGGGCAAGATCAGCGCAGGCCGCTGGCGCATCGAAATCCTGTCCGGGCTGACCGTGGCGCTGGCGCTGGTGCCAGAGGCCGTGGCCTTCGCCTTCGTGGCGGGCGTTCACCCGCTGGTGGGGCTCTATGCGGCCTTCATCGTTGGGCTGATCACCGCGATTATCGGCGGCCGCCCCGGCATGATCTCGGGTGCGACAGGCGCTTTGGCGGTGGTGATGGTGGCCTTGGTGGCCCAGCACGGGGTCGAATATCTCTTTGCGACGGTCATCTTGATGGGGATCATCCAGATTGCGGTCGGCGTGTTGCGATGGGGCAAGTTCATCCGGCTGGTGCCGCATCCGGTGATGCTGGGTTTCGTCAACGGGCTGGCCATCGTTATTTTTCTGGCCCAGCTGAGCCAGTTTCAAAAACCCGGCACGGCGGAGCATGGCTCGGGCGGGCATGGCATGGCGCAAGGCGAATGGCTGGCGGGCACTGAGCTGACGCTTATGCTGGCCTTGACCGCGCTGACCATGGCGATCATCTGGGCCACGCCGAAAGTCACCAAGATCAT
>CAYXIZ010000196.1:0-4346 GCA_964465485.1 uncultured Rhodobacterales bacterium
GAGAAGGGCATGAAGATGTCCAAATCCATCGGCAACACCATCGTCCCCGAAAAGATCGTCAAGCAATATGGCGCGGATATCTTGCGCCTTTGGGTGTCGCAGACCGACTTCACGCTGGACCAGCGGATCGGAGACGAAATCCTGAAAGGTGTGGCCGACAGCTACCGCCGCTTGCGCAACACGATGCGCTTCATGCTGGGCTCTTTGAACGATTTCTCAGAGGCTGACCGGGTCGAGCCCGCGGACATGCCAGAGCTGGAGCGCTGGGTGCTGCACCGCTTATCCGAGTTGGATCAGGTGGTGCGCGAGGGCTATGACAAATACGACTTCCAAGGCGTGTTTCAGGCGGTGTTTACCTTCGCCACGGTGGATCTGTCAGCCTTCTATTTCGACATCCGCAAGGACGCCCTCTATTGCGACGGCGACACCGAACGCCGCCGTGCGGCGCGCACGGTTCTGGACATTCTCTATCACCGCCTGACCACTTGGCTGGCCCCGGTGCTGGTCTTCACCTGCGAAGAGCTGTGGCTGGAGCGTTTTCCCGGCGAGGACAGCTCGGTGCATTTGACGGATATCCCCGAGACGCCGACCGCATGGCGTGACGACGCTTTGGCCGCCAAATGGTCCGCCGTGCGCCGCGTGCGCCGGGTGGTCACCGGCGCGTTGGAGGTCGAGCGCACCGCCAAAGTGATCGGTTCCTCGCTGGAGGCAGGGCCGACCGTCCATGTGGACGCCGCGGCTCAAGAGGTGCTGCGCTCGGTCAGCTTCGACGACATGTGCATCACCTCGGCGATTTCCGTGACAACGGAAGCCGCACCTGAAGGCGCGTTCATGCTGGACGATGTGGCGGATGTGGCTGTGGTCTTTGCCAAGGCAGAGGGCGAGAAATGCCAGCGCTGCTGGAAAATCCTGCCGGACGTGGGCACCCACAAAAACCCCGGCACCTGCGCACGCTGCAACGAGGCTGTTGGCTGATGAAAGCGGGGCTGTCCTCTCCGGTCGGGCCATTGACCCTGATCGAACGAGAGGGCGGCATCGCCGAGCTGGAATGGGACGCGTCAGGCGGCGCGCCCCAAACCCCCTTGCTGCGTGAGGCTTTGGCAGAGCTGGACGCGTATTTCGCGGGCCAGCTGACGGAGTTTTCCGTCCCGCTCAAGCCGCGCGGCTCTGTGTTTCAACAGAAATTCTACGCCGCCCTTTGTGCCATCCCTTTTGGCGAAACGCGCACCTACGGCGGGCTCGCAGCAGAGCTGGGCGTGTCGGCGCAAGCCATCGGACAGGCCTGCGGCGCCAACCCTCTGGCCATCATGATCCCCTGCCACCGCGTGCTGGGGGCCTCGTCGCTGGGCGGGTTTTCGGGGCGTGGCGGGGTGGAGGCCAAAGTGGCACTGCTCAAACATGAGGGTGCCGCCGGTTTGCTGATCTAGGCGCGGCGTTCCGGGATGACCTGTTGCGCCACACCTGCGACGAGCAGGTAAAGCGAGGTCACGATCAGCCCCCAATGCGCCCAGCTTTGCGGGTGGAAATCCACCCATGCGGCCCATCCCGCAAAGAACGTCCAGCCCAAAGCCATCGGCAGGGTGACCGCGCGCCACCGCTCTGTGCGCACGGGATGCACGAATTTCAACGGCAAGAACATCGCCACGGCCAGCACAGTGACGAGCGCCAGAATGATCCAGAAATTGGGCTCCAACGCGAAGACCACCACGGCCACCATATTCCAGCATCCCGGAAAGCCAGAAAAGGAATTATCCTTGGTTTTCATGCGCGTATCACAGAAATACATGGCGGAGGCGAAGGTGATCACGATAATCACGAACCAGCCCGTCCACCCTTCAAACAGCCCTGATTTGAACAGCGCAAAAGCGGGGATGAAGACATAGGTCAGATAGTCGATGATCAGGTCCAGCAGCACGCCGTCAAACTGCGGCGCGTATTGCTTGACGTCATATTTGCGCGCCAGCGGGCCGTCGATGCCGTCCACGCCGAAGGCCACCACGAGCCACACGAACATCACCGCCCATTTGCCGTCCACGGCGGCGAGCATGGCGAGCATGGCGAAGACGGCTCCGGTGGCGGTCAACAGATGGACGGAGAGGGCTTTGATCTGCGGTGTCATCGGGCGTTCATGCCGGAAACGGCAGGCCAATGCAACGAAAAGCCCCCGCCCGAAATTGCTCGGACAGGGGCTCTGAAATTTCTGCGGTCGCGCGTCTAGTTGGAGACGCGCACTTCCTCAAGCGGATAGCCGAGCGCGTCTTGGCCCTCGAAAGCTTCATGGCAGTTATGGCAAAAGCTTTGCTTGATTTTCATGGGCTTACCGCCCGGCTGAACAGCCGAGTAAATCCAGTCATCTGCATCAGGCGCGGCACCGGCCTCGCCTTTCGTCATGATAAACAGAGGGCCTACGACCGCTTTGTTTTTCTTGACGTTGATCTTGATGCTTTCCTTGGCAAGCACGGAGCCCGCGGGCATCACGACGCCTTCTTCTTCAAACTTCAGATATTGCTCGGCGGCAATGTCATTGGCGAACGTGTTCAGCAGGCGGTTGCCATGCGGGCCGGCCACAGCAGGGCGGGTCGCGGTGGGCGCCCATGTGCGGTAAACGGCGGCCACTTCATTGTCGCCTTTGGTGTAACCCTCCAGCATCTTGTCGCCAATACAGGCATAAATCTCTTCAATTTCAGCAGCTTCGAGGTCGAAGGCATCTTCGACGTCGGTTTTACAGTCAGCGGCAAACGCGCCTGAGGTCAGCGCGAAGCTGGCAGCGGCTGCTGCTATGATGGTACGACAGTTCATTAGGTACTCCTTCTTGGCTGACCATTTTGTCGCAGGCAAAGTCTGGAAAAGCTATCCACGCAATGCTCGCGGAAAAACACGTTAGCGTGAACGCTGATCCTGCCCGCGCGGATGGGCTTTCGCATAGATTTCCATCAGTCTCGCCGTGTCTACAGCCGTGTAGGCCTGCGTGGTGCTGAGCGACGCGTGACCCAGAAGCTCTTGAATTGCGCGGAGATCTCCGCCTGCTTCGAGCAAATGCGTGGCAAAGGAATGCCGCATCGCGTGCGGCGTGGCGGTGGCGGGGAGGCCAAGTTGCATGCGGGCGTTCTCCATGGATTTGGCGATGATACGTGCGGAGAGCGGACCTCCACGGGCGCCGCGAAAGAGGGCCTCGTCGGGCGCGATCTCGTAGGGAAGGGCCTTCAGGTAGCGCGCAACGGCGGTTTTCGCGGCCTCGAGCACGGGAACGATGCGGTCCTTGCCGCCCTTACCGGTGATCCGCAAAACATCCGGCAAAGGCGCGTCTTTTCCTTTTAAACCAAGGGCTTCCGAGATGCGCAACCCGCAGCCATAGAGCAATGTCAGCACTGCCACATCGCGCGCGGCGATCCAGTCCTTGGGCTGTTGGGTCTCCACCGTGTCGATCATCGCTTTGGCTGCGTCTTTGGCCAAAGGGCGCGGCAGCTTCTTTTGAAATTTGGGGCTGCGGGTGGCCAGAACAGCTGTGGGTTCGAACCCGTCGCGTTCTGCGAACCAGCGAAAAAAGCTTTTAACCGCAGAGAGTTGGCGGGCCAGAGAGCGCGCGGCGACGCCTCGGTCGCGTTCATGGGCCATCCAGGACCGCATGTCGGAGGTGGTCACGGATTTGAGCGGTTCCAGTCCCATCGCGCCACCATGGTGATTGCCCATGAAGGCAAAAAACCCAGCAAGATCATGGCGATAGGCTTCGATTGTGTTTTCGGCCACGCCGCCCAATGCGGAGAGATGTTTCAGCCAGCTTTCAAGAATATCGCGCGCGGCGGGGGAGATCAGCCCAACCATCTGCGGATCGCACGCTCGAAGACATTGCAGAAAAAGATAAGAGTATCAGTGCCTTGGTTAGGTCGGAACTGATGCGGGTCCTCGGCACCCATCACTAGAAGACCGGGCAGACGGCCCTTGCCGAGGTCAAGTTTCAGCAGAGCCTCAGACTTGATGTAATCGGCGTTGTCCCCGTAAACATCTGAACTTGCAGGAGAAACTTGGCGCAGCGTCACAGGGCGCACGGTAATGTTGCGGCCTGCGGTGATGTAGTGGTCAATATCGCCCGGCCCGACGATGGACAACACGTCGTCAAAGCCGACGGAGGGGCTTTCATATTCCTTGCTTTCAAGGATCAAACGCAGACGTGAGACGCGTAGCGCCTCAAGAAGATCACCGGAGAGAGAGTTCAAAAACTCATTGAAATCAACAGGTTCCAGAACAGTCAGCACGGCGTTGTGGATCAGGTTGGTGCCAGCAAGGTTCTCGTAGGCGGCGGCGATGACGGAGCGGTGTGTGTCTTCCAGACGGTCCAGACGGCTTTC
>CAYXIZ010000197.1:0-4329 GCA_964465485.1 uncultured Rhodobacterales bacterium
CGCATCTGGCGGAAGTCATCCATGGAGGTGATCGGCTCCGGGAACCAACCCAAGGCCTCTGGGCCAACAGGCTGCAGCATGAAGCCTTTGACGTTCACGCCCATCTCATCCCACAGACGGTCATACAGCTCTTTGCCGCCGCCGAACTGGAACCAGCTCAGGAACGCGATGTTGTCGAGACCAACGCCAGCGCCCGCAACAGGTGCGCCAAAGAGGTTGGCTGCAACATGCTTGCCGCCCCAGTAGTGGGTCCATGCAAAGCCGCCTTCAACAAGGCCCGCGTCAACCGCGTCCATGATGTCGCGTGGGCCGACAACGGCACCCGCTGGCAGCACTTCAACAGTCAGCGAGCCGCCTGTCAGCGCGGCAACGTCGTCACCAAATGCGTTGAGCATGACAACCTCGTCAGCCGTGTTTGGCAGCACGGATTGAATGCGCAGCACTTTTTCCGCCATGGCACTCGACGCCATGAGTGTAAGGCCAACCGCAGTTGCCGTTAGAGTTTTGAAGTTAATCATTAGGTCCTCCCTTAAGGTCCAAAGCCTTCTCGTTAAGGTATGAGCCGGGTGATGAAGGCGGTATCGCCCGGCTTTCTCGAAAGGCCAGCGGCAGAGCCGCCGCAGGCACAAGTCGTCCTGGTCTCCCGTGCTAGTGCCCCTTGCTGAGGTCCCAGCCCTCGATCAGTCCCAGATAAGGCCCGATCCCGAGATTGATGTCAAAGACTCCGCGGTAAAACATTTCACATGCCACATAGACGAGCACGAAAAGCCCCACCCACGAAATCCACGGATATTTCGTCAACAGCTTCATGATCAGCGTGGCCGCGAAGGCCATCATCAGAATGGCAAGGCCAAGCCCTACCACCAGCTTGGTCGTGTCGCCATCCGCAATCGCCGCCACCGCCAGCACATTATCAAGCGACATCGACACATCGGCAATGGTGATCGACAACAGCGCCGAGGCCAGCGTGCGGCGCGGCGGGCCGGTATAGCCCTCCTCCGGGTTATCGGCCATTTCCATCGCCAGTTCGGCGTCATGATCAGTGCCTTGGCGGATTTCGACGAACAGCCTCCAGCAGACCCAAAAGAGCAGCAGCGAGCCCACAAACAAGATGCCCGGAATGCCCAACAGCTTGGTCGCGACCACCGCAAACACGATGCGCAGCAGCGCCGCGATGACCATACCGTAGAGAATGGCCTTCTTGCGCAGCTCAGGCGCCAGCCCCGCCGCCGCCATGCCGATGATCAACGCATTGTCCCCCGAAAAGATCAGGTCCGCGATGATAATTTTGCCGTAATCGGCGACTTGGTCGATCATATCAGGCCATTTCTTTCACTGCTGCGGAGGCACCGGTCTTGGCGTCCTCCAGAATTAAGTCAGACGCCTTTTCACCGATCATCATGCAAGGCGCGTTGGTGTTTCCCGACACAATGATCGGCATGATCGACGCATCCGCCACCCGCAGCCCCTCGATGCCGGTCACCTTCAGGCGCGGATCGACCACCGACATGGCGTCGACGCCCATTTTGCAGGTGCCCGTGGGGTGATAGATCGTGGTGGAGGTATTGCGGGCCCAGTCCAAAAGCGCGTCGTAATCGTCGCTGACCTCCGGCCCCGGCGCGTGCTCCTCGGTGATGTGGCTCTTGATCGGGTCATGGCCGCAGATTTTGCGGGTGATCCGGATGCCCTCGACGATGGTGTCGCAATCGGTCTTGGTGGCCAGATAATTGGGATGAATTTTCGGGTAATCCCGCATGTTGGCGGAGGCCAGCTCCAGATGGCCTGCGCTTTCGGGGCGCAGTTGCAGCACGGAGGCAGTGAAGGCCGAAAACTTATGCGGGCCCGCGTCAACCCGGTCGGCGGACCAGGGCTGGATGTGGAACTGAATGTCGGGGACCGACAGGTCCTCGCGTGTCTTCAGAAACCCGGTGCCGAGGCTCGCGGCCATAGCCATCGGCCCGCCGCGGGTAAAAGCGTATTCCATGCCGATCAGCGCCTGTTTGAACAGGTTGGAGACCTCCGTGTTGATCGTGGGCAGCGTGGTTTTATAGACCGGGCGGGCCTGCAGATGGTCTTGCAGGTTCTTGCCCACGCCCTTGATCTCATGCACCACCTCGATGCCGTGCTCTTTCAGCTCATCTGCCGCGCCCAGACCAGAGACCATCATGATCTGCGGCGAGGCCAGCGCACCGGCGGACAGGATCACCTCGCGCCGCGCCGTCATGGTGACGGGCTGGCCATTGTGATTGGCAATCAGCCCGGTGCAGCGCTTGGCCTCAAATGTCAGCTTCTCGACAGCGCAATGGGTCAGCACGGTCAGGTTCGGGCGCGACTTGGCCGGGTTCAGATAGGCCACCGCCGAGGAACAGCGCCGCCCCTTGCGGGTGGTCAGCTGGAACAGCGCCACGCCTTCCTGATCGGCCCCGTTGTAATCTTCCGCGCGTTTGTAGCCCGCATTGACGGCAGAGGTGATCCAGTCATCCACGCATTGCCGCGTCACGGTCGTGTCAGACACAGACAAGGGCCCGCCGCCGCCACGATACTCATCCGCGCGGCTGCCATTCTCGAACGTTTCGGAGCGCTTGAAGAGCGGCTTGACGTCTTCCCAGCTCCAGCCGGTATTGCCCAGCTGCCGCCAGCCGTCATAATCCTCCGCCTGCCCCCGCACATAGAGCAGCCCGTTGATCGAGGACGACCCGCCCAGCACCTTGCCGCGCGGCCATTTCAGGGAGCGGCCGTTGAGACCCGGATCAGGCTCGGTTTTATAGCCCCAATCGGTCTTGGGATTGCCCATGGTTTTGAAGTAGCCGACGGGGATATGGATCCACGGATAGGTGTCCTTGCCCCCGGCCTCGAGAATTGCAACTTTATACGTCCCACCCGCCGAAAGGCGATTGGCGAGGACGCATCCAGCGGAACCTGCTCCAACAATGATGAAGTCGAATTCCACTCACTTCCTCCCAAAAGCGCAGAATGCCCAAAATTGGGACTTGAAGTCCCGTTTTTAGAGTGCATCATAGTCCCCGGAGTCGCACAAGATCTATTTTTCTTGTTTTTCGGTGAGGAGGACCTAGTGGACGCGAAAAGCCGTATCCCGACCAACCTGCGGACATTGCTTATTCTGGAAGCCGTGGGCCGCCAAACCGAGCCGATGGGCCCCGCCGAAATTGGCCGCTTCATCGGATTGCCCAAACAGACCACGCACCGGCTGTGCAACACCTTGCTGGAGGAAGGCTTCCTGATGCGCGACGAGCGTGGCCGGGGCCTGCGTCCGGGGCGGCGCGCGCGGATGATGGGGGCGGGCATGGTGCACAGCTCATCGAGCTATATGGCGCGCCATCAGGTGCTGCGCGACCTTGCCGCGCAAATCGGCGAGACGGTGAACTACGCCGTGCCAGAAGATCGCGGCATGGCCTATCAGGACCGCGTGGAGACCGACTGGCCCTTCCGCATCCAATTGCCCATCGGAACGAATGTGCCGTTTCACTGCACCGCCTCGGGCAAGGTCTACTTGTCTTCGCTGCCAAAGGGAGAGCGGCGCAGGCTGGTCAATGTGATGCATCTGGAGCGGCACACCGCGCGCACGATCACCTCGCCGGACGCGCTGCTGGCCGAGTTGCAGGAGATCTCGCGGCGCGGCTACGCCTTGGACAATGCGGAATATTTCGACTCGATGATCGCAGCCTCCGTGCCGGTGTTTGACCCCGCAGGGCGCTACTGCGCCTCCGTCGCCTTCCACGCGCCCGAACAACGCGTCACGCTGGACGTGGCGCAGAGCAAGGTCGAGCTGCTGCAACAGACCTCGCGCCTGCTGACGGAGACGATTTTCAGCACCTAGGCTAGGCTTGTCTAGCTGGCCGGTGAAAGGCAGGTCTCAAACGCGTTGGCCATGTCCGTGATGACAGCGGCGTAAAGGTCGGGGCCCGGCGTGTGACGCGCGCCGAGCGGGTCCAGCTCGACCACCTGAACGGCGCCGCCATCCGAGATAGCGGTCATAGATTTGTCGCTGAATTGCGGCTCGGTGAAAATACATGACACGGCCCCGCTTTGGATCAAATCCTGCGCGCGGCGCATGTCGGCAGCGCTGGGTGCCGCCCCCTCGTTTGAGGCCAGCGAGCCGCTGGAGACCATCCCGAACCGCTCTGAGAAATAGGCGTAGGCATCGTGATAGGCCAAAAAGCCTGCGCCTTTGACCGACGCTAGCTTCTGGTCAATTTCGGCCTCCAAGGCTGGCATCAGCTTCACCTGCGCGGCGGCCGCATCGCGGTAGCTTTGCGCGTTGTCAGGGTCGAGTGCGGCCAGCTCATCTGCGATGACGGTCAGCCAAGC
>CAYXIZ010000198.1:0-4319 GCA_964465485.1 uncultured Rhodobacterales bacterium
GGCGCGGGTGTGAAACCCGACCTGCGCGCCTGATTTGGTGCGCTTGCCATGTAGCGTGGCGCGTCTGCGGCTTTGGGGCGGGGAGGTCAGGATGGGACGGATCTCGGTCTTTATGCCGCGGGCAGCGAGCCCGGTGCGGATCACGTCGGTCTTCCATTGGGCAACGAAAGCGTCATTGGCGTGCTGCATCGCGCAGCCGCCGCAGCTTTTGAAATGCCGACATGGCGGGGCCACGCGGTCGGGTGACGGGGTCACAATCCGGGGCGTGCCATCCGGGGCCTGCGTGATCTCTTCACCGGGCAGGGTGCGGGGGAAGGGGCCGTCATGGCCGGCCAAGCCTTCACCAGAGGCCGTGATGCGGGTGATGGTCAGTGTCATTCTGCGGCTTCCGTCAGGCCGATGAAGCCGCCGGATTGGCGGTGCCAATAGCGTGCGTACAGCCCGTTTTGCGACAGCAGCTCGCTATGGGTGCCCTGCTCGACAATGCGGCCTTCCTCAAGCACCACAATGCGGTCCATGCGGGCGATGGTGGACAGGCGGTGCGCGATGGCGATGACGGTTTTGCCTTCCATCGCGGTGACCAATGCGTCCTGAATGGAGGCCTCCACCTCGCTGTCGAGCGCGCTGGTGGCCTCGTCCAAAATCAGGATCGGCGCGTCTTTCAGCAGCGCGCGGGCAAGCGCGATGCGTTGGCGCTGGCCGCCTGATAGTTTGACGCCGCGCTCGCCCAGATGGGCGTCATAGCCTTGGCGGCCCCGGTGGTCTTCGAGGCCAAGAATGAAGTCATGCGCTTCGGCCTTGCGGGCTGCGGCTTCAAGCTCGGCGTCAGACGCGCCGGGGCGGCCGTAAAGAATGTTGTCGCGGGCGGAGCGGTTGAACATAGCGGTTTCCTGCGTGACCATGCCGATCTGCTGGCGCAGGCTGTCTTGGGTCACCTCTGAGATGCTCTGGCCGTCAATCCGCACCGCGCCACTGTCGAGATCATAAAGCCGCAAAAGTGCGGCCACCAAGGTGGATTTGCCCGCACCGGAGGCCCCGACAACGCCCAGCTTTTCGCCCGACCGGATCGTCAGGTTGACCGCGTCAATGCCACCCACATCGCGGCCATAGCGGAAGGTGACATGGTCGAATTCGACCTTGCCGTCGGTGACGTCCAGTGGCTGCGCGCGCGCCGCGTCGACCAGCGCGTGGGGCGGCGTCAGGGTTTTCATGCCGTCCTCGACCTCGCCGATATTGGCGTACATTTGCATCAAAGCAAAGCTGACCCATCCCGTCATTTGCGCGATGCGGATGGAGATTGCGCCGGCGGCGGCAATGTCGCCGGGGGAGGCGATCCCGTTTTGCCAAAGCACCACCGTGCCGCCGATCAGCAGGATGGGCAGGATGCCTGCCGTGGTCATCAGCGCGAAGCGGAACCCGGTGGAGAGGTGGCCGAATTGTAGCGCGCGGTCGCGCAGCACGGCCATGGCGCCCAGCGCGGATTCGTCTTCGAATTTCGAATGGCCGAACAGCTTAACGGTTTTGATGTTTGTGATCGTGTCCACCACCTGCCCCGTGACCATGGTGCGCGCGCCTGCGCGGGCGGCGGCGCGTTTGCGGATGCGGGGCATGAACCAGCGGATCATGATGACGTACCCCACCAGCCATAGGGCCAAAGCCCCGGCGATGCGCAGGTCGATGGTCAAGAGCAGCAGGACCGAACCGATGATGGAGGCCAGCGCGAAGGCCACCACGTTGATCGTCTCAGTGGTCACTTCGGTCAATGCGCGGGCGGTTTGCATCTGCTTCTGCGCGATGCGCCCGGCGAAGTCGCTGTCGAAATAATCGACCGCATGGCCGAGGGTCCAGCGGTGCAGGCGGCTTTGGATCAGCGGGTAGATATTTGGCGGCACCACGATGCCGTTGAACGCGGCACTGGCGGCAAAAGTGACCGGGCGCAGCAGCAGAAAGAAGGCCACGAATAGAACAACGAGGCCCCAGTTCTGAGCGAAGAACTGCTGCGGCGCGGTGGTTGCGGCGGCGTCGATCACCCAGCCCAGAAGCAGCGCGGTGACGGCCTCCATCGTGCCTGCGAGGGCGGAGATGAGGGCGGCGATCAGCAAAATTGGCCACGTGCCCGCGAGGCACCATTTGCAAAAGGCCCAAAGCGTGCGGGGCGGCGGGGTCTTGGCGGGCTCGAACGGGTCGATCAACGCGCCCAGACGCTCCAGCATTGGGGTTATGAAAGCGGTGAAACGGTTGGTCATTCTGCGGCCTCGGTGGTGTTCAGGAAGCCGCCGGATTGGCGCTGCCAGAACCCTGCATATAGCCCGTTTTGCTCAAGAAGTGCGGCATGGGTGCCGTTCTCGACAATTTTACCATCCTCGATGACCACGATCCGGTCGAGCTGTGCAATTGTGCTCAATCGGTGGGCGATGGCGATAACCGTTTTGCCCTCCATCACGCCGTAAAGCGTGTCTTGGATCGCGGCCTCCACCTCGCTGTCGAGGGCGGATGTGGCCTCGTCCAGCACCAGAATAGGCGCGTTTTTCAACATGACGCGGGCGAGCGTGATGCGTTGCCGCTGACCGCCCGACAGTTTCACGCCGCGCTCGCCGACATGGGCGTCATAGCCGCGGCGCCCCTCGGGGTCGGAGAGGTCCTGAATAAAGCCATGCGCCTCTGCGCGCTCAGCGGCGCGGATCATGTCGGCCTCCGACGCATCGGGCAGCCCATAGAGAATGTTGTCGCGCACGGAGCGGTGCAGCAGCGTGCTTTCCTGAGAGACCATGCCGATATTGTGCCGCAGGCTGTCTTGGGTGATGTCGCGGATGTTTTGCCCGTCAATCAGGATCTCGCCTTTTTCGGCATCATAGAAGCGCAGCAGTAGCTTCACCAGCGTCGATTTGCCGGAGCCGGAACGCCCGATAATGCCGACCTTTTCACCCGGTGCGATCTCAAGCGACAGCGCGTCGAGCCCGTTTACCGCGCCGCCATAGTGATGCGACAGGTCCTTGATTTCGATCCGTCCTTCGGTCAGTTGCAAAGGCTTGGCATGGGGGGCGTCAACCAGCGTGATGGGCTGGGCGATGGTCTCCATCCCCTCCTGCACCACGCCGAGCGAGCGGAAGAAAGACGACAAAGCCCACATGATCCAGCCGGTCATCGCGTTCAGCCGCAGCGTCAAGGCGGTGGCCGCCGCGACCACGCCGACGGAGGCCGTGCCCTGCACCCAAAGCCAGATCGCCCAGCCAACAACGCCGACGATCAGCAACCCGTTCAGGGTCATCAGCATCAGATCCATCATGGTGAAGATCCGCATCTCGCGGGCGAAGGTCTGGCGGGTGTTTTCAATCGCCTCCTTGGCGAAGTCGATTTCGCGGTCGTGATGGGCGAAAAGCTTGACCGAATGAATGTTGGTGTAGCTGTCCACCACGCGGCCCGTGACCTGACTGCGCGCATCGGACGAGGCTTTGGAGGCGGGCCCCACGCGCTTCATGGTCCAGGCAACCAGCAATGCATAGAGCACCACCCAGATCGACAACGGCAGGGCCAAACGCGGATCGGCATCGGCCAAAAGGATTGCGGCACCCACCAGATAGGCGATGGAAAAGGTGATGGCGTCGAAGACCTGAAAGATCGCCTCACCGGCGGCGGGTGGGGTCTGCATGATGCGGTTGGCGATACGCCCGGCGAAGTCGTTCTCGAACCAGCCCACGGATTGGCGCAGCACGTGTTTATGCGCCCGCCAGCGGAAAAGCGTGCCATAATTGGGCAGGATCGCGTTGTTCAGAATACCCACATCAAGCGCCTGTATGAGGGGCCGTAGGAAGACGATGAACAGTGCGACCAGCGCGATTTCCAGCCCGTGAGCTGCGAGGAATGTGTCCCGCTCCGCGCTGCCCAAAAGATCAACGATGCGGCCCATATAGAAGATCAGCGCGATCTCGACTGCGGCGACGATGACCGACAGGATGGCCGCGACCCAGAACAGTTTTTTGAACGGGGTAGAGTAGGCGCGGATGAAGGGCCACAGCTTTGTTGGCGGGGCGTCGACCTCGTCATACGCCGCGTAGGGATCGACCAGATTTTCAAAGTAACGAAACATGTGCGTGGCCTTTGCTCAGCCGTTCCGTATACCTGATTTAGGACAGGAAGACCATCACCGCCGAGGCCGCAAGGGCCAGCGCCATGGCTGTTGTGAAGATCTGCCATGCGCGCGGAGTGGTTAACAGGTAGGTCAGCCATGACCCGGCATAGGTCCAGAAGAGGCAGACAAACAGGTTCAAGCCGCTGAAGGCGGTGGCCAGCCGGATGGCTTCATTTGTTGGGCTCAGCCC
>CAYXIZ010000199.1:0-4274 GCA_964465485.1 uncultured Rhodobacterales bacterium
CGCTTGGCGGCGTCTTCTATGACGGCGGCGGCGAAATCCGTGTCAGGGCTGCCAGGATTCCAGAAATCCCAGGATTTCCCCAGCCCGTTCGGGGCCAGCAACAGCACACCGCGCTTGCGCGTGGCCCCGGAGATGCGCCCATGCTTGACGATCAGCGTGCCTTGCCGGGCCCAGCCGTGAAAATGCAGCATCACAGGCATAGGGCTCACCCCGTCCCAATCATCAGGCACTTTCACATGATATGAGCGGTCCCCCAACTGGCAGGGGGTCTGGTCAACGCAGTCGGGCGCGGCCAAGGCAAGGCGCGGGGCCGCTGAGCAGAGCGCAAGGGCGATAAGAGTTGCAAGGGCGCGCATCGCGGGCCTCCTTCTGGCGTGGTTTGGCCAGACTTACCGCAGCCCGTGGCAAAACTGATCTCACATATCCGTCAGCGGCCCAAGCTCACGTGTCGCGCGGCCTTATGGTGATGGAGCCGAAATAGTTCGTCACCACCCGGTCGCTGTTATACGTGGTAGACATGCTGACAGTCATAATATGCTTGCCCCCGTCGGCGGTCGTGATCTTGAAGTCGTCCTGATACGGCTCCCCTGTCAATATTGTGTTCTCGCGATGCTTGCGAAGGCGGTCCTGATCCTCTGGGGCGACCATGGAGAGGATCAGTTGAAAATGCGCTGTCTTGCGCGGCTCAACCCGAAGCAGCCGGTAATTGCTGGGGCTCCAATAGGCGGTGTCGGTCAACACGTCATAAGAGAAAAAGCCAATATCCTGATGGTCGACAAGCACCTCCAGCTCGGACACGCGGGTCTCGAAGGCCTTTTCATCGGTGATGTCACGGAACGACCCGACAAGGGCAGCCGGTTCTCCCTCAGGCCCTTCGACAATATCGGCGAGTGCTTGCACCCAAAGCGTGCTGCCATCGGGGCGCTGCAATCGCGCTCTGAACGAGTAGCCGCGCTGCTCTGAAAGCGCTTTGCTGACCAGTTTCTGCACCATGTCCCGGTCGTCAGGATGATAGGCATTGATCCCGTCTTCCAGCGCTGGCGGACCCTCCTCTGGGCGCATGCCGTGAATTTCAAACACCTTGTCTGACCAGTGCAGTTTCTGGCTGGCAAGATCGACGCGCCAATACCCGGTGTTGCCAAGGGTTTCGACCAGCCTCAGGGAGTTGCTGGAGATATCGAGCACTCTGGTTGCCCGCTCGATATCGGTGACGTCATTTGCCAGCACCACGACATTGAGCGACCCACTGGTCGGGTCCGTATAGGCGTGGCGCATACCCGCCAGCCAGACGGACTTGCCATCTGCCGTTTTCAGCTGGAATGCCTTTTCTTGCTTTTCGCCCTGAACCAGCCGGTGCAGGCCCCCCTCCAGATCGATATCTGTTTTGTTCAGAACGTCCTCGACGACCTCCCCGAGCAGCTCCGTCTCGGGGGTTTCCAACAGCTCCGCCATCCGTGCGCTGACACGGGTGATGACGCCTGCCTCGTCATGTTGAAGCAAGTAGATCGGCGCTTTGGTCAGAAGCTGCTGCAATTCCGCGGCCAAAGACTGGGTGATGGGCGAGCGCAGGAAGACCAAAGTGGTCCCGATCATCTGCCCGGCCTCTCCGGCAAAAGGTGCGCATTGCAACGTGTAGGGCCCGCTATCGGTTTCGAATTCATGGGTGACCGGCGTGCCCAGTTGCAGCGCATCATTGCAGATCTCGACCAACCGGGGAAAACCTTCCGGCAGGTTGATTTGGCTCAAATGCGGGTTGCGCAACGGGTTCCAGATGCCAAAGAGCTGCATTGCGGAATTGGAAGCGCGCGCCACCTGCAAGGCGTTGTCGAGCACCAAGAGCGGGATCGGGACATTGCCCAACAGCGAGCCCAGCTCGGCATTCAGCCCCATCAATTCGGAAGAGTTGACCTGCAACTCTTCGTTCACTGTGATCAGCTCTTCATTGGTTGACTGAAGCTCCTCATTGGAGGTCTCCAACTCTTCATTGGTGGCCTGAAGTTCTTCATTTGTCGATTGCAGCTCTTCGTTAAGGACCTGCAGCTCTTCGTTCGACGTCTCAAGCTCTTCGATGGTTTGCTGCAAGGCCTCGCGGGCGGTGGCCAGCTCTTGGTCCAGTTCACGCAGATGCGCGTCGGTCAATTCCACCGCCGGCGTGTCGGAATTGGCGGGCAGCTTGGCGATTTCGTCTTCGGACCAAGAGTTGATGACGATCAATGCCAGGTTTTCGTCGAGGGATGGCACCTGAATGGGGATCACTTCAAGGCGGGCCAAGCGGGTCTCCGCCCCAATTTCAAACGGGTGCTTGGCGCCTATTCGGCGTTGGTTATGTTTGAGCGAAAAGGTGACAAGGCTGCGGGCCTCTTCGCGGAACGGCGATTTCAGCAAGCTCAGCTGCAAGTTCAATGCGGTGTTTTCGGACAGGTTCACAAAGGGCGTGATGTCGCCATAGACGCGCAGAAAGCTGTGATCTCCAGAAACCAGAATGGAGTTCTCTCCGAGCGAGCGGGCCAGGGCGTCGAACATAAGCCGCTCGGCCTTGACCTCAGGCGCCGTCGCAGGCGGGCCGATGGTGCGCATGGCGCGGTTTGCAGAAGGCTTCCAAGTGCCAGGAAACGCCTTGGTATTGGCCGGATCTGTCTTGCGCAGCGCGCGCTTGCGAAAAATATGGGGTTTGCCGTCAGCTTCCAGAAACAGCTGGTCCGACGCTGCCACAGTTTCGGCGGTGCCCACAAAAAGATAGGCCCTTTCTTTCATCGCATAGTGCAGTCTTGAAAAGACCTTGCTCTGCAGTTTCGCGTTAAAATAGATCAGCAGGTTGCGGCAGCAGATCATGTCCATGTGCAAGAAGGGCGGGTCTTGGCACAGGTTGTGATCCGAAAACAGCACCACCGAGCGCAGCGCCTCAATCACCCGCACGCCCTCCGATTGCTGAATAAAATATTTGTTGGCCAGCTCCTTTGGCACGTCCAGCAACGCGCCTTGCGAATACTGCCCACGCCGTGCGTAATCCAGCGCGCCCCGGTCGATATCCGTCGCAAAAATCTGCGTCTTGGACTGCACCAGCTGCGCGGCGCCTCCCATCGCTTCGGCCAGCAACATCGCGATGGAATACACCTCTTCGCCGGTGGCGCAGCCGGCCACCCAGATGCGCAGCGGCCGCCCGTCACGGCCATCGGCGAGCTCCTGGATATAGGGTTTGAGCCCGGAAAACTCGGTGCCGTCGCGAAAGAACCGCGTCACGGAGATCAGCAGGTCCTTGAACAGCGCATCCACCTCGGCGGGCTCGTTGCGGCAATGGATCACGTAATCTTCCACCGTCGGTATCCCCAAGGCGGTCATTCGGCGGTCAATGCGGCGCAAAACCGTGGATTGCTTATATTCGCGAAAATCCACACGGGTGCGGGCCAGCACGATCTGTAAGATGCTCGACACCGGCGAGACGTCACCGTGATCGGTCCGGAATTGATCCAGACTGCGCGGTGCGGCCAGAATTTTCTTGAGATGGGTGCCGATATCGCTGGGCCGCAGCACAAGGTCAACGCAGCCGGTTTCAATCGCCGCGTTCGGCATGCCGTCATATTTCGCCGTTGCATCATCTTGGGCAATGGTGATCCCGCCCGCCTCGCGCACGGCTTGTACGCCATAAGCCCCATCTGAGCCGGTGCCCGACAAGATGATCCCAAGCGAGCGGTCGCCGCGCTCCTCGGCAAGGCTGGTCAGAAAACGGTCAACGGAGGGTTTGGGCTTTCCCAGATCATTGCTGGGCGGCAGCAGCCGCAGCTTGCCGTCTTTCATCACCACATCCGCTTTGGGCGGGGTGACATAGATGACATTTGGCTCGGGCGTCATTTCATCGACGATGTCGACAACATCGAGGTCTGTCTCGCTGGCGATGAGGCTGGTCATCATGCTTTTGTGCTGTGGCGACATATGCTGCACGATGACGTAGGCGCAACCATTGTCGAGCGGCAGGTGCGTTGCCAATTCACGGATTGCCTCAAGCCCACCGGCTGATGAACCCACACCCACAACGACCGGCAGGTCGCTTTGTACCTTATCATTTTCAGCCATCAAATGCCTTTTAGAGCCTAACGGCCCAAATGTACTTCCCGGTAAAATGCCTTCCCTCCGCGTAACGCTAGCGCTTAAGCCGCGCAAAAACAAATACGAACTGCAGAGCGTAGGGATTGCCTAAATTTGTAAACGATTTGTTAATAAAGTTTGCTTAACAGTAAACGCCGGGGAAAGTGAGTGATACGAGAACTGGGGAATAT
>CAYXIZ010000200.1:0-4236 GCA_964465485.1 uncultured Rhodobacterales bacterium
AGAACTTCATCAAAAATCTCCTGTCGGTCTATTTCGCGCCAAGCATCAGCGCGGCGAGTGTCTGTATTTCAAGCCCCTGCCCGTAGGCAGCGACCTGTTTGGCGGCGCGTTCGCGCACATCGTCGGGCTTGTTCTGATTCAGCTTCCACGTGCCTTCGATCTGGGTGACCTCAAAGCAGAAGGGCAGGATCATGCGCATCATCTTCTCCATCACGCCCTCACCCATCTTGTCGGAGGTCCAAGGGGTTTTGGGCAATAACAGGGTCTCAAAATGCGCTGACAACCGGTCCAGCATCGGATGCAGATCCTCCTGCGGCATCGGATGCAGCACCCCGCGCAGGCGCAGGGCGACGTAGTTCCATGTGGGAACCTGATCGGGCACCTCGTACCAATCCGGAGAGATATAGCTGTCCGGCCCCATCACCGTAACAACGGCTTTCTCTGGCGCCTTGATCCGCGCAATGGGGTTGGAGCGCACCAGATGCAGCTCCGCCTCGCGGCCATCTTCGTCCAGCAGGAACGGCACATGGCAGGTCTCCGGCCCGTCCGCGCCGTTGATGGCCAAGGTCCCAAAAGCGCGTTCGCGCGCAAAGGCGATATTGCGCGAGGTCTCTTCGGTGCGAAAGGCGAGGTTTGGGTGCATCAGCAAAGCCTAGCCCCGTGCGCGGGGCAGTCCAAGAGGCATTCAGCCGGGAAACACCGTCACGGGATCGCCCGCCTGCCATTTGGGGTATTTCCCCATGATCGTGGCAAACCTGTCGCTCTCCGTGAAGTCATTCAGCCAGCGCTTCAGGTCGCCCCAGTCCTGCGCGTCGAACCAAGCGCGGTCGGTATTGGCGAATTGCCGAATGAAGGTGAGGATTGCCATGTCCGGGAGGGTTGGCTTGGGGCCGTAAAGATAGGATTGCCCGTCCAACTGCGCGTCGAGTTTGCGCAGGAATTTGGAGGCCTCCGCCCGCTCTTCTTCCGGGTCCGCGCCGTGGCGGCTGTGGTATTTGTAGCGGTCCAGCGCGGTCTTGAACGGCCCGTCGCATTCCGCGATCAGCGCGCGCCCCTCGGGCGGGAAGTTCAGCCACCCCTCGGGGTCATTCAGCGCCAAGGCCCAGTCCATGATGTCGAGGCTTTCCTCGATGGTTTGGTCTGTCGTCACGATGACAGGTACGGTGCCTTTGGGGGAGGCTTCCAGAAACTCCGGGGCCTTGTCGCGCAGCAAGACTTCGCGCAATTCAGTGTCTATCCCAGCGGAAACCAAGGCCAGACGCGCGCGCATCGCATAGGGGCAGCGGCGGAAGGAATAAAGAACCGGCCTCATGCGACCAGCTGGTGCCCGGCGATCCCCTTAATCCGGCTGCGCACAATCTGGCCCTCAGCTTGATAGGCTTCAAACGAGACCTCGGTAAACTGCGCGGTGCGGCCCATCCGGGGGTTTTCCATCAGCACGTCATGGGTCTTGCCGACTTGGTCTTGCAAATGCCGCGCAACCTGCCGCTGCCCGGCCTCGCGCAATTGCGCGGCGCGCGCCTTGATCGCGGTGCCGTTTACCTGAGGCATTTTGGCCGCGGGCGTGCCGGGGCGTGGCGAGTAGGGAAAGACATGCAGCCAAGTCAGGTCGCATTCGGTGACCAGCTTGAGGGAATTGTCGAACATCGCGTCGGTCTCCGTCGGGAAGCCTGCGATGATATCCGCGCCAAAAGTCATGTCGGGCCGCAGCTTCTTGGCGTCTTCGCAAAACCGGATAGCGTCGTCGCGCAAATGGCGGCGCTTCATGCGTTTCAGGATCATGTC
This sequence comes from uncultured Rhodobacterales bacterium, assembly GCA_964465485.1. Classification (GTDB taxonomy): domain Bacteria; phylum Pseudomonadota; class Alphaproteobacteria; order Rhodobacterales; family Rhodobacteraceae; genus Litoreibacter. Next base: position 1,786 of record CAYXIZ010000200.1, read on the forward strand.
GTCGCCCGCCTGCAAGGACAGGTGCATATGCGGCATCAAACGCGGCTCCGTCGCGATGGCCTGCATCAGCGCCTCGTCCACCTCGATCGAATCGATGGAGGAGATACGCAGCCGGGGCAGGTCGGGCGCAAGCTTCAGGATACGCGCCACCAGATCGCCCAGCTGCGGAGTTGATGGCAGGTCAGCGCCCCAGCTGGTCAGGTCCACGCCGGTCAACACCACCTCGTTAAACCCGCGCTGCACGAGGCGCTTGATCTGATCGACAATGACGCCCGCCGGAACCGACCGCGAATTGCCGCGACCAAAGGGAATGATGCAAAATGTGCAGCGATGATCGCAGCCATTTTGCACTTGCACATACGCGCGGGAGCGCGTGCCGAACCCGTCGATCAGATGCTGCGCGGTCTCGGTCACGGACATGATGTCATCGACCAGAACAGACTCTGTTTCACCGATAAAGCCGCTGCCAAGCTGTTGCCATGTGGCCGGGTTCATCTTTTCGGTGTTGCCCATGACCACGTCAACCTCGTCCATCGCGGCAAAGGTTTCGGGCTCGATCTGGGCGGCGCAGCCGGTGACGATCATGCGGGCATCGGGATTGTCGCGGCGCAGCTTTCGGATTTCCTGCCGCGCCTTGCGCACGGCCTCCGCCGTCACGGCGCAGGTGTTCACGATCACCGCGTCGCCCACGCCCGCGGCGGCGGTCAGCTCTTTCATCGCCTGCGTCTCGTAGCTGTTGAGGCGGCAACCGAGCGTGGCAAAAATGGGAGGTTTAGCGGTCATGGATCCCGTCCAGAAAGGCAGGGGTCAGAACGCCCGAAAACACATGCGCGGTGGGCCCGGTCATCCAGACGCCGTCGTCGCGCCAGTCAATGTCGATGCGTCCGCCATCAAGATCAATCGCCACTTTGCGCCCGGTCAGACCCTTGCGCGCGGCGGCGACGGCCACAGCACAGGACGAGGAGCCGGAGGCAAGGGTGACGCCCACCCCGCGCTCCCAGACGCGCATACGCAGATGATCGGGGGAGATGACATGGGCAAACTGCACATTGGTGCGTTCTGGGAAAAGCGGGTGATGCTCCATCTCCGCGCCGCGCGCCTCAAGGTCGACGGCGTCAGCATCGGGGACAAAGAAGGTGCAATGCGGGTTGCCCATGCCGGTGGCGGTGGGCGCGCCGTCAATCGGCAGCTCAAGCGTGTCCATTTCGCGGGCCAGCGGCACGTCCTGCCACCCCAGCAGCGGAGCGCCCATATTGACCGACACCCGCGCAGCATCAGCCTGTTTGGCCTGCAAGACGCCCCGCTCGGTTTTGAGGGTCAGTGCATCAAGGCCGCGCCGCGTCATCTCGAACTGTGCGATGCAGCGCGTGGCGTTGCCGCAGGCCCCGGCGATGGAGCCGTCGGCGTTGTAGAAGGTCAGCCCGATATCGGCACCGTCCACATCGTCCAGCACCGCCAGCTGATCGAATCCCACGCCGCGATGCCGGTCGCCCAGCGCGCGCGCCAAAGGCGCGTCCACCATAGCTCCGCCGCCCCGTTGGTCGATGACCACGAAGTCGTTGCCAAGCCCGTGCATTTTCATGAACGGCAGGCCCTCAGGAGCGGTATTGCGTCGCATCTGCCGCCATATAATCGGCTTGGCCGTCATTTGAAAGCGCTGGCGGGGTTTTAGGGCTTGACCGGGCCCGGCACGGTTCTTAGAAGCACCCCTCGTGGGCCCTTAGCTCAGTTGGTAGAGCAACTGACTTTTAATCAGTAGGTCGATGGTTCGAACCCATCAGGGCTCACCACTTTTTCCAAGGTGTGACGGATGCGGAAAGGGTGGCTTCGTTGGCCTCCTGCCTTCAATGCGCCGTCCGGGTCGAGCGCCGCGCCCTACTTGCCCATGATCCTCTTGCGCCGGTCCTGCATCTTCTCATTGGCTGCGACGGTGCCGTCATGGAACGACCCAAACCACTTGTCCCATGGGATTTCGAGGCTGCCATAGTTACACTCGAAATAGCGGTGGTGCATCTGGTGGTGGAACGTGCCCAGGGCAAGCCGGTTCTTGTCGCCGACCAGCAGCCCCTGAAAGCCGGTATGGGTCGTGATGGCGGTCAGGAAGAAATATTGCATGTGGAAGAGGATATGCAGCGGATGCGCCCCGATGATCAGGTGCACAAAGACCGAGCCGAGGAAGAAGAACTGCTCCACCGGGTGCATCGACATGCCCGACCACGGCCCGACATTGATGTTGCGGTGATGCAGGGAATGGACGTGCTTGTAGAGAAACGGAATGTGCAGCGCGCGGTGGATGATGTAGAAATAGAAGCTTTCCCAGATCGGGATCAGAAAGAAGATCGCGACGAACCAGACCGGGCTGGCCTCGAAAGTGACAAGCCGCATGTGTCCGTTCGCCAGCGCCCAAAAGAGCAGCGCCTCAATGGCGGTCCAGATCAGCACGCCGCTGCC
>CAYXIZ010000201.1:0-4187 GCA_964465485.1 uncultured Rhodobacterales bacterium
GGCCTGATGGAAAACGTCCGCGCCCTGACGCCGAAATTCGAGGCGGGGTTGAGCTGGCTTCTAGAGAACCCAAATATCGGCGAGGCGCGCGGCAAAGGCTTGATGGGAGCGGTTGAGGCGGTGCGCGACAAGGCGACGAAGACGCCTTTTGAGGGCCATCTGAGCGTGTCTGAGCGGATTGCGAATACCTGCACCGATCACGGGCTGATTTGCCGCCCGCTGGGACAGGCTGTGGTGCTTTGCCCCGCCTTTATCATGACAGAGCCGCAGATGGACGAGATGTTCACCAAGCTCGACGCCGCACTTAGATCCGTTTTTAAGGAAGTTGCCTGAGCCGCTTAAGCCGTCTTTAAGAGCTGGCTCGTAACCCTGCACATCTGTGTATGTGCGAGGTTTGCCCGTGTTGATTGATGCCGCCTTTATGGGCAATTTTCTGGTCTTCCTGCTAGCCGCAGCAGTGCAAATCGGCGGGTTTGACGACCTGTTCGACGAGGACGAGCCAGACCCTGTGCCAGACCCTGTGCCAGAGCCGCCCGCCACACCCGAGCCGGGATATGACCCCGCATTCAACCCCACCTATGACCCAGCCCTCTATGGTCAAGAGCTTCTGGGCACCGCGGATGCCGACTTGATCACGCCTCCCACAAGTGACCCGGCCTCTGCCATTTTTGGCATGGGCGGGGCCGACCTGATCTCAGCCACGCAATCGGCTGATTATGTGGATGGCGGCGCGGGCGACGACTTTTTGGTGCTTTTTGAGGGCGACGACATCGCTTTGGGCGGCGACGGCAATGACGAGATCGCAGCCGGGCGCGGCGATGACACGGTATTGGGCGGCGCGGGCGATGATGCGGTGGATGGCAGCCTTGGCAATGACCTGATCTATGGCGGCGACGGCGATGACCAGCTGGAAGGCGCGCGCGACAATGACGTCATCTATGGCGGCGCAGGCAATGACGTGATCAGCGGCGACCGGCTGGACGGTATCGGCGGCGTCGACCGCGGGATTGATACGCTCTACGGCGAAGACGGCGACGACACGCTGTGGCTTTATGGAGAGGACACCGGCACCGGCGGCGCAGGCGCGGACCTGTTCCGCGTGATCAATGCAGACAGCCCGGATACAGGCGTGACGATCACCGATTACAACGCCTCTGAGGATATGATCCAGGTGCATTACGCCGATGACAGCGGTGGTCCACCCAGCCTGTCCATCGCCAGTATTGACGGCACGGATGACGTGCAAATCCTGTTGGAAGCGCAAGTTGTCGCCATCATCACCGACGGCATGGGGCTGACGGCCAGCGACGTGGTCCTGACCGCGACACTCTAGCCTCTAGGCCGTGACGCAGAGCCAGACCGACGCAAAGAAGAACCCGGAGGCCACGACGACAAAGCCATGCCAGATGGCATTGGCGAATTTCAGGCTCTCCCAGTGAAAGAACACCACGCCCCCCGAATAGAGCAGCCCGCCCGCCACAGCGCACCAGCCCGCGGCGGTCGAGGCTTGAAAGATGCTCCAGATCAGAGCCATGCCAATCCAGCCAAGGCCCAGATAAAGTGCCGCATTCAGCCGCCCCGGCTTGCGCCACATGAACAGTTTGGTGCCCGCCCCGAACAGCGCCAACACCCAGACCAGCCCGAGTATGACATAGCCAAACCCGGTGCCAATCGCGACCACGAAGGGCGTGTAGGTCCCCGCGATTTTCAGGAAAATCGCAGCGTGATCGGCGCGGCGCAATGTCGGGCGCAACCGCTCGGACGGGGTCATGTGATAGCAAAAGGAGATGCTCAGCATCGCCACCAATCCCACCCAGTAGATGGTTAGACCCGTCAGGGTCCCGGTCGAGATCATCTGCGCATGCTGCGCCATAAACGCGGTGATAGCGATCAGCGCGGCACCAATGCCCGCCAGATGCACCGCACCATCCGCCAGCTTCTCGGACGCGGCATAGGCGGGATAATCATTGGACTGATGCTGGCTCATAGCGTCAAGCCTGCACCGCGAAACGGCACTTGGCGAGACTTACCCTGCGAAACACTCTGTTGACGTTTTGGCTATTTGCCCATTTTGGCAAGTGCGGCCTGCATGTCGGCAAGTTGCTTTTTGATCGCATCCAGCTCCGACTTATCCGCCGCATCATCCGGCTTTTCATCGTCATCCGGGGCCGGGCCACTGCCCGCCGCCCAGCCGCCCATCATGGTTTTCATGAAGGCCTCTTGCTGCTGCTTGATCTGCTCGAACCCCGGGATCCCCCCCATAGGAGAGGTCATCTGTTCGGCCATTTTCGCCTGTCCATCGCGCAGCATGTCAAAGCTGGCGGCCAGAAAATCCGGCACCATCGTCTGCGCGCCTTCGGTGTAGCTGCGCACCAGATCGGTCAGCACATTGGTCGGCAACACGTTGTCGCCCCGGCTTTCACGCTCCGCAATGATTTGCAAAAGATACTGCCGCGTCAGGTCGTCGCCGCTTTTGAGATCCACAATCTGCACGTCCCGGCCTTCGCGGATAAACCCTGAAATATCGTCCAAAGTGACGTAGTCGCTAGTCTCCGTGTTATAGAGCCTGCGGCTGGCATATCTCTTGATCAGAAGTGGCGCGCCTTCGGTCTTGGCCATGCAAACTCTCCCCTTTTTGCAGTGCAGAAAACGCTAGCGCAGCTACAGATGAATTGAAAGCGGAACGTGCAGGCGCGGATATAGGAGGCCGATCACGTCAATGCGAGATGCGCTCGGACCAAGCCTATGCCAGTTTGACGCCACCCGATTGGCAAGGAAGGCACGTCGTTGAAACATTCTCTCGCATCCGCAGCACTGACGCTGGCCCTGCTCGCCACCCCCACCGCCTTTGCGCAAACCCAGCCCTGCGACCAGGAGGCCCCCTGCATGATTGAGGCAGGCGATTACCACATGATGACGCCGCCCGGTTGGGACGGCACATCCCCCCTGCCCGCTTTGGTCTGGTTCCACGGGCATAATTCCAAAGCCTCCTCAATCTTTCGCTCCGGCGGGCTGAGGTCGGATTTCGTCAATCAAGGCTACGCGCTGATCGCCCCAAACGGCGCGAAACGGGGCGGCGGCAACACGCAATCCTGGCCCGGACGCACCACAAGCACCGGGCGCGACGACGTGGCTTTCACCCTTGCCGTGCTGGAAGATGCCAAAACGCGCCTGCCGATTGATCCTGAACGCATCTACGTTGCTGGCTTCTCCGCCGGAGGATCCATGGCCTGGATGATGGGCTGCTATGCGGCCGAACATTTCGCGGGCGCTGTCTCCGTCTCAGGCGCGCTGCGGAGGCCTATCCCGCAGACCACCTGCCCCGCCGGGCCGTTTAATCTATTGCAAATCCACGGATTTGCCGACGGGCAAGTGCCCTTTGAGGGGCGCGCCATTCGGGACTGGCATCAGGGCGATATCTTTGAGGCGCTGGGGCTGCTGCGCGCGACCAACCAATGCCGCTCCAACCCGGACGAGATCACCATCGGCGCGCCGTTTCGCTGCCGTGAATGGTCCGCCAGTTGCGATAAAGCGGCGATCAAGTTTTGTGAGCATGATGGCGGTCACGGCCTGCCGCGCGGCTGGACTGCGATGGCGCGCGATTGGCTAGAGGCGCGGTAGCGCCCAATACAAGAGTCCTGGCGCGGTAGCGCTCGAAACAAAAGGCCCGGCGCGGGAGCGCGCAAAATAAAAGGCGCGCCACGGGGGCGCGCCTTTGTACTGCGGGGTCATATGGGAGGATATGACCCCGAGAAAACTCGTTACTGCTCGAACTCTTAAGCGGCTTTCGCAGCTTTCTTCGCTTGGGCTGTCAGGTCGTCAGTTGCTTTTTTGACAGCGGCAGTTGCTTCTTCGGAAGCGTCTTTGCCAGCGGCCATCAGCAGCTCAACAGTTTCCATTTGCGCTTTTTTTGCAACTTCAGCGAAAGCGGCCATGTGCTCAGCGGCGGATTCTGCTTGGGCAGATGCAAAGTCTGTGACGGCTTTGGTGTAGTCAGCAGGCTCGGCTTGCGCTTTGGTCACACCGGACATTTTCGCCAGTGTTTCTTTCGCATATTTGGACGACAGGTCTGTGGATGTCGTAGCGGCGTCCAGAGCGACACGGGACATTTTCTCACCGAAAGCGGCGGAATTTTTCATCATGTCGTTCATCGCGGTCATGTCGACCGGGAATGCAGCTGTCATGTC
>CAYXIZ010000202.1:0-4185 GCA_964465485.1 uncultured Rhodobacterales bacterium
TCTTTTTGGGCGCGAGCATGTCCTTGAGGTATTGCCCGGTATAGCTGCCCTCGACCTGAGCGACCTTTTCGGGCGTGCCTTTGGCGACGATCTTGCCGCCGCCATCGCCGCCTTCGGGGCCAATGTCGATGATGTGGTCGGCGGTTTTGATGACGTCGAGATTGTGCTCGATGACGATGCAGCTATTGCCTTGGTCAACCAGCTCGTGGAGCACCTCCAAGAGCTTGCGTACATCCTCGAAATGCAGACCCGTGGTGGGCTCGTCGAGAATGTAGAGCGTCTTGCCGGTGGAGGCTTTGGCGAGTTCTTTGGACAGCTTGACGCGCTGCGCCTCGCCGCCTGAGAGCGTCGTGGCCTGCTGGCCCACCTTGATATAGCCCAAGCCCACCCGCATCAGCGCGTCCATTTTGGAGCGGATCGAGGGGACGGCCTTGAAGAACTCCTGCGCGTCCTCGACGGTCATGTCGAGCACATCGGCGATGCTCTTGCCCTTGAATTTGACCTCCAGCGTTTCGCGGTTGTAGCGCGCGCCGTTGCAGGTCTCGCAGGTGACGTAGACATCGGGCAGGAAGTGCATTTCGATCTTGATGACGCCGTCGCCCTGGCAGGCCTCGCAGCGGCCGCCTTTCACGTTGAAGCTGAACCGCCCCGGCTTGTAGCCGCGCGCCTTGGCCTCGGGCAGCCCGGCGAACCATTCGCGAATGGGGGTGAAGGCGCCTGTGTACGTCGCCGGGTTTGAGCGCGGCGTGCGCCCGATGGGGCGCTGGTCAATGTCGATCACCTTGTCGAGCTGCTCCAGCCCCGCAATCGTCTCGCAAGGCGCAGGCGTCTGGCGCGCGCCGTTCAGCCGCATGGAGGCGGTCTTGAACAGCGTCTCAATCGTCAGCGTGGATTTGCCCCCGCCGGAGACGCCGGTGACGCAAACAAACTGGCCCAGCGGGAAATCAGCGGTGACGTTTTGCAAGTTGTTGCCGGTGGCCTTCTTGACGGTCAGCTTCTTGCCATTGCCCTTGCGCCGTTTGGCGGGCACCGCGATCTCGCGCTTGCCGGTCAGGTATTGCCCGGTGATGGAGTTGGGGTTGGCGGCGACCTCCTCCGGCGTGCCTTTGGCGGTGATCTCCCCGCCATGCACACCCGCGCCGGGGCCGATATCGAAGACGTAATCCGCCTCGCGGATGGCCTCCTCGTCATGCTCGACCACGATCACCGTGTTGCCCTGATCGCGCAGGTTTTTCAGCGTGGTCAGCAGCCTGCCATTGTCACGCTGATGCAGGCCGATGCTGGGCTCGTCGAGCACGTAGAGCACCCCCGTCAGCCCGGAGCCGATCTGGGAGGCCAGCCGGATCCTTTGGCTTTCCCCGCCGCTAAGCGTGCCAGAATTGCGCGACAGGGTCAGGTATTCGAGACCCACATTGTTCAGAAAGCCAAGCCGCTCGCGGATTTCCTTGAGGATCGCCTTGGCGATTTCGTTCTTCTGCTTGCTCAGATGCTGCGGCACGCTTTCGCACCAGTCAAACGCCTCGCGGATCGACATTTGCACGATCTGGCCCACATGCAGCAGCGCGTCGCCGCCGCCGATTTTCACGGCCAGCGCTTCCTGTTTCAGACGGTAGCCGTCGCAGGTGCCGCAGGGGCGGTTGTTCTGGTAGCGCTCGAATTCCTCACGGATCCAGCTCGAGTCGGTCTCCCGGTAGCGGCGCTCCATATTGGGGATGACCCCCTCGAAGCTGCGGGTCACCTGGTAGACACGCCCGCCCTCGTCATAGCGGAACGGAATTTCATCATCGCCCGAGCCATAGAGAAAGACCTGTTTCACATGCGCATCGAGGTCCTTCCACGGCGTGTTCTTGTCGAACTCATAATGCTTGGCGATGGCCTCGATGGTTTGCAGGAAATAGGGGCTCTTGCCCTTGCGCCAGGGCGCCAGCGCGCCGTCATAGAGTTTCAGCGAGGCGTCGGGGACCACAAGGCGCTCGTCAAAGAACAGCTCCACCCCCAGCCCGTCGCAGCTGGGGCAGGCCCCGAATGGCGCGTTGAAGGAGAAAAGCCGCGGCTCGATCTCGGGGATGGTGAAGCCGGATGTGGGACAGGCGAATTTCTCCGAGAAGGTGAAGCGCTCCGGCTCGCTGTCGTCCTCTGCTTTCTGGGCAATCTCCAGAATGGCAATCCCGTCGGCCAGATCAAGTGCGGTGCGGAAACTGTCGGCCAGCCGGGTTTCCAGCCCCTCGCGGACCACGATGCGGTCCACCACCACGTCAATGTCATGGCGGAATTTCTTGTCCAGCGTAGGGGGTGCGTCGAGCTCGTAGAACTCCCCATCCACCTTGACGCGCTGGAAGCCCTGCTTGGCCAGCTCCATGAATTCCTTGCGATACTCGCCCTTACGGTCGCGCACGATGGGGGCCAGCAGGTAGCCGCGCGTGCCCTCCTCCATGGCCATGGTGCGATCCACCATATCCTGCACCTGCTGCGCCTCGATGGGCAGGCCGGTGGCGGGGGAATAAGGCGTGCCGACGCGGGCAAACAAGAGCCGCATATAGTCGTAAATCTCGGTGACCGTGCCGACGGTGGAGCGCGGGTTTTTCGACGTGGTTTTCTGCTCGATGGAAATCGCCGGGCTGAGCCCCGCGATATGATCCACGTCGGGCTTTTCCATCATGTCGAGGAATTGGCGCGCGTAGGCGCTGAGGCTTTCCACGTAGCGGCGCTGCCCCTCGGCATAGACCGTGTCGAAGGCGAGGCTGGATTTGCCCGAGCCCGACAGCCCGGTGATCACCACCAGCTGGTCGCGCGGAATATCCACGTCGATATTCTTGAGATTGTGCTCGCGCGCGCCGCGCACCTCAATGTTTTTCAGCTCGGCCATGGTCCACCCCAAAAAGCGATCCCGCGACAGATAGCCCCCCACGCAGGAAATGCCACAGGGTTAACAGAACGTATAGAGAACATCCACAGATTTATTTGATCCGCGCCGCCAGCGCCCGTGTGGACAGCAGCCCCGCCGCACAAAAGACCAGCATGATGCCCCAGACCAGCCCCAGCCCTGCCGCGTCGAAGGCCAGCACGAAAAGCGGCGTGCCGAGCGTGGTGCCGACATTGCCCAGCTGCGCGAGCCCCCCCGTGGCGCGCGCTCTATCGGTGGCCTCGGCGTTGAAATAGGGGATGGAGGCAAAAGAGGCTGCGGGGATCAGCGCCATGACGAAGAACAGCACGAAAAGCGGCCAGATCGCGGGGGAGAGCACCCAGACCAGCGCGGTGGCGAGGGCCGTCAGCGCAAAGCCAATGGCCACCAGCCGGTCAGGCGTCACCCGCTTGGCCAGCACCCCGCCCCAAAGCGTCCCGATGATGGAGACCAGCGGCAGCGCCGTCACCACCCAGACGGGCAGGCCCAGCGCCACGGGCAGCAGCGCCAAAAGCGCGATATAGAGGATGGTGTACCACACAAAGCCCGCGCCGGGGATCAGCAGCCTCGGGGTGGTGTAGATGACCCGGTTCTCCGCGCGAAACGACACCCGCCCCGGGCGGCCCGAGCGGCTCGCGCGGCCCGGTTCCAGCTTGGGCAAAAGCGGCAGCAAGAGCGCTGCCATGACGATCATCCCCAACCCGTGCCCGACAAAGACCAATGGCAGCCCGCCCCGGGCCAGCACCCAAGGCAGCATCGCTGCAAGCAGCGCCATGGATATCCCGAAAAACGACGCCCAGATGCCCATCACCAAGGGCCGGTCTGCGTCAGAGGATATGCTCGCCATCAGGCTCGGGGCCGCCACGACAATTGCCAGATGTGCCACCCCTTCCAGCACCCGCAACAGCGCAAAGACGGGCATGGGCGGCAAGAGGGCCTGCATCAAGGACAGGACGCCGCCCGCGAGCAGCGCTCCCAAAATCGTCCGGGTGATCCCGAACCGCGCCACGACGGAGCCCGCCACGGCCCCCAGCACAATCCCCACAATGCCCACCACCGAGACAAGCACAGGGACAAAGGCCCCGCCCTCCGGGTAGGTCGCGCGCAGCTCCTGCAAGGTCAGGGTCAGCTTGCCAAATTGCGCCGCCGCAAACAGTCCCGCGACCAATAACATGAACACCAACAGCCACTGCGTGCCCGCCTGCGTCACCGGCCCCGCTCTTTCCATGTTCAAAAAAATCCCGGGGGGAGGCGCGTCAGCGCCTGGGGGCGGAGCCCCCGCC
>CAYXIZ010000203.1:0-4054 GCA_964465485.1 uncultured Rhodobacterales bacterium
AGCGTGATGACGTCGACATATTTGCCGTCCCGGTCCTCGACGATCTCGGGATCAACAAAGAAGGTCACCGGCATCTGCACGCGTTCGCCGGGCATCAAGACCTGCTCTTCAAAGCAGAAGCAGTCGATCTTGGTGAAGAAGCCGCCCACGGTAAAGGGGAAGACGTTGTAGCTGGCGGAGCCCGCGATGGGGCGGTCGGTGGGGTTGTAGGCCTCGTAGAAGGCCAGCCCTGTCTCCCCGATGCGGACTTCCATCTCGCGCTGCACGGGTTTGAACTCCCACGACATCTGAGAGGTCAGGGAGCCGTCAAAGCGGATCTTGATGGTTTGATCCAGAATGGTGTCGGACCCTGCGTCGGCCTCCAGCGTGGTGCCGCCATAGCCGGTGACGCGGCAGAACCAGTCGTAAAGCGGCACGGAGGCAAAGCTGAGCCCGACCATCGCGAAGACCATGCCGCTGAGATAGACCATGGTGCGGCGCTTGGGGTCGAGGTTGCGCAACATCAGTTGCTCTCCTGTTGGGTTGGCACCAGCTCGGGGCGGAGCACATGGTCAAAGCCCTCGTTCAACCCGCCACGGGTGATCTTGACGTAAGTCAGCCCGAAGACGATGCAGACCAGAAAGGCCAGCGTCAGCCCGACGCCCAGATTGCGGGAATAGCGCCGTGTGTGCAGCTCATGTTCTACGCGCGGTGCAGCCATGTCTTACCAAGCCCCCATGCCGAAACCCTGCACCCAGATCGCCTGCGCCAGAAGCGCGCCAAATGAGCCAAACAGGTAGGTGAGTGAGAAGCGGAAATACTTTTTCTCCGCCTTATACGTATCCGCCTCGGCGGCCTCCTCATCGCGGTGCCATAGCTGCCATGCGCCCCAGACGAATTTCGCGTTCAGGTAGAGCGCCGCCGCCAGATAGATCCAGCCACCAATGGAGGTAAATGCAGCACCTACGGCCAGCGGGGCCAGCAGCAGCGTGTAGGCGATGATATGGGTGCGCGTGGTTTTGCGGCCATGCGTCACGGTCAGCATCGGCACCCCGGCTTTGGAGTAATCCTCGTTCATGAAGAGCGCCAGCGCCCAGAAATGCGGCGGGGTCCACATGAAGATGATGGCGAACATCAGCACCGATTCAACGGAAACGCCGCCCGTGGCGACCGCCCAGCCGATCATCGGAGGGAAGGCCCCGGCGGCCCCGCCGATGACGATGTTTTGCGGCGTCCAGCGTTTCAGCCACATCGTGTAGATGACGACGTAAAAGAAGATGGTGAAGGCCAGAATGCCCGCCGCGACCCAGTTGGAGGCCAGCCCCAGCATCACCACGGCAATGAAGGACAGCCACATCCCGATCGTAAGCGCCTCGCCTTTCGTCACCTTGCCCGCAGGGACGGGACGTTTGGCGGTGCGTTTCATGATGGCGTCAATGTCGTGGTCATACCACATGTTCAACGCGCCCGACGCGCCGCCACCAAGAGCGATAAACAGGATGGCGACCAATGCCACGAACGGATGGATATAGACCGGGGCCACAAAGACGCCCACGGCGGCGGTGAAAACCACCAGCGACATGACACGCGGCTTCAGCAACGCGACGTAATCGCCGAACTGCGCCTCGTCTTCATAGCTACCTATCTGTTGGGTTGCGTCTGTCATGGGCGTCAGGAGGTGGGCAAATTGCCCACCCTACTCCTTATGTGGTCCTTATTTGGAAGCGACTTGGATCGACGGCGTGGTCGGGCTGATGCCCGCATATTCCTCGCGTGCACCTTCAAGCCATGCGGCATAGGCCTCCTCGGAGACGACCTTCACCGTGATCGGCATATAGGCATGGGCCTGACCGCACAGCTCGGAGCATTGTCCGAAATACACGCCCTCGACCTCAGGTGTGAACCACAGCTGCGCCAGACGGCCCGGTACGGCGTCCTGTTTCACGCCAAAGGACGGGATGGTCCAGGAATGGATCACGTCAGCGCCGGTGATCTGCATCACGATGGTCTTGCCCACGGGCACGACCACGGAGGTGTCGGTGGCCAGCAGGAATTCCTCGTCGGAATAGCCCGCCTCCTGCAGCTCTGCAGAGACATCCGGCGTCAGGCGGTTTTCGCCCGCACCGATCATGAAGCTGTCAAAGCCAAAACCTTCGTCGACATACTCGTAGCCCCAATACCACTGGTAGCCGGTTGCCTTGATGATAATGTCACCCTCAGGGATGCGCTGTTGCTTGAACAGCACCGGGATGGAGAACGCACCGATGACCACCAGAATGATGATCGGGATGATCGTCCACGCCACCTCGATGGTGGAGTTGTGGGTGAAGGTCTTTGGCGTCGGGTTGCGCTTGGCAGCAAAGGCGAAGGCCGCATAGGCCAGCAGGGCCGTCACAAAGACGGTGATCACCGCGATGATGACGAAGACAAAATTGTCCAGCCAGTGAATGTCGCGCGCCAGTTCTGTGACGGCAGGCTGAAAGCCGGTGCCTTCGGGGACGGGCTTGCCGATGATCTCCAGATCGCCCAGCGCGTTGTCGATGGAGGACTGCGCCCAAGCTGCACCTGTCGTGGAAAGGGCGGCAAATGCCCCGAAAATCGTCGATAGTCGCATAGTGTTTTCCCTGCTTTTCAGAGGCGCGCCGCTCGTGGCACGGAATCCCCCGTTGCGTCTGGGGCTTTCAAAACCATATTAGGGACTGCGGGGCAAGGCTCTGCCGCCCCGTCGCGCTACCTTGCCGCAGGCGAATGCCTCCATTTTTAGAAGGATAAACCGGATGACCGTGCAATCACCTCAGAAAATGGATGCATTCACCCCGTTCGACACCATGCTGGACCGCGACCGCGCCTTGCAGATTCTGCGCGCGGCCACGGATGGGGCCGATGACGGCGAGCTGTTTATCGAGCGCAAACGCGCGGAGATGTTCGCCTTTGACGATGGCCGCCTGAAAACCGCCAGCTATGACGCCTCCGAAGGGTTCGGGCTGCGTGCGGTAAAAGGCGAGACCGCGGGCTATGCCCATGCCACCGAGATATCCGAGGCTGCCCTGCTGCGCGCCGCCGAGACCGCGCGGATGGCCGTGGGCGCAGGCGGGGCCACGCTGGCCGCCGGGCCGCAGGCCACCAACCGCAAGCTCTATACAGACGAAAACCCGATGGAGGGCGCGAGTTTCCCCGCCAAGGTCGAGCTGCTCAAGCAGATCGACGATTTCGCGCGCGGGTTGGACGGCCGCGTGGTGCAGGTCTCTGCCTCTTTGGCCGCGTCGCATCAGCAGGTTGCCATTTTGCGGCCCGACGGCACGCTGGTGCAAGATGACCGGCCGATGACGCGGATCAATGTTTCCGTCATGGCCGAAAAAGACGGGCGGCGCGAAAGCGGCACGTCAGGCGGCGGCGGGCGCGATCTGTTGGTACCGCTGATGGCGCGTGATCACTGGGAGCCGCTGGTGCGCGAGGCGCTGCGCATTGCGCTGGTCAATCTCGACTCTGTCCCTGCCCCCGCTGGCGTGATGGACGTGGTGCTTGGCCCCGGTTGGCCTGGCATCTTGCTGCATGAAGCGATTGGCCACGGGCTGGAAGGGGATTTTAACCGCAAGAAGACCTCTGCCTTCGCGGGGCTGATGGGGCAACAGATTGCGGCCAAAGGGGTCACGGTGCTGGATGACGGCACGATCCCGGATCGGCGCGGCTCGATCACCGTGGATGACGAAGGCACGCCTTCCGGCAAAAACACCCTGATCGAGGACGGCGTGCTGGTCGGCTATATGCAGGACCGCCAGAACGCGCGGCTGATGGGGGTGGCCCCCACCGGCAACGGACGGCGCGAAAGCTACGCGCACCCACCGATGCCGCGCATGACCAACACCTATATGCTGGGCGGCGACGCGGAGCCTGAGGCCATCGTTAAGGACCTCAAGGACGGCATCTACGCGGTGGGCTTTGGCGGGGGCCAGGTTGACATCACCAACGGCAAGTTCGTGTTCAGTTGCACCGAAGCCTACCGCGTCCGCAATGGCGAGGTCGGCGAGGCCTTGGGCGGGGCCACGTTGATCGGCGACGGGGCCACGGCGCTGAA